>REBR01000163.1 GCA_007692645.1 Halomonadaceae bacterium
GGGAGTCCGGCCTGAATGATGAATACCTGATTATTCGCCAGTATGACGCTCACGCCTGGGTAGAAGCCTGGTTGCCTGAATCTGGCTGGATACGCCTGGACCCCACCGCCATGATCGCCCCAGAGCGCATTGAGCTGGGTTTGCGGGAGTCAATGCGGGCTGAAGGCAGCTTTCTGGAGAATAGCTGGGCGTCCCCGGAACGCTACCAGGATCTGGCCATGGTAAACTGGCTGCGCCTACGGGCTGATGCCATGAACTTTTACTGGCAACGCTGGGTGGTGGGCTACCAGGGGCAAACGCAACTGTCCCTGTTTTCCCGTTTACCGGGTAACCTGGGGTTGCGGGAACTGGGCTTTGCCACCGCCGGCCTGGTGGCGTTTCTGATTACCCTGTCCGGGCTCTATGCCCTTTGGCGCCAACGTCAGCAGCAGCGACAAGACCCTTACCGTCGGTTGTACCAGCGCTGGTTGAACTGGTTAAAACGCCAGAACATTGCCGCCGGGCCGGAAGATTCCCCCACCTATCAGGCTGCCATGGCGGCCCAGGCGCTGCCACAATATGGCAGCCGATTAAGGCAATTTGGTCAGGCCCTGAATCAGGTTTATTATCGCCCACCTGAACAGAGTCCAACTCCGGGGCAAATAAAGAAGGCATTAGACCCTATAACCCGGTTACGCCGCCGGCAACAGGCCCCGGTGAAGCGCAAGTAAGGTTGTCCGTTTATTTTAAACAGGTATCACAATGGTCAAGGTTTCAGAGGCACCCCGGCAGGCTCACCCCATGGCTCCTTTATTCTGGCATCAGGGGCTTTGGCAGCAGCTGGATCAACGGCTTCAGGCAGGGCGCTTTCCCCATGCCACTTTGCTGACCGGTACTGCCGGCATCGGCAAGGCAACCCTGGCTCAGGCATTTGCTGCTCGCATGCTGTGTCAGTCACCCCGCAGCGAAAATGCATTGCAGCTTGCCTGCGGGCACTGTAAGCAGTGCGCTCTGGTGACCGGTGAAGGCCACCCGGACCTGCGCCTGATTCGCCCGGAAACCGGTCGGGTGATTAAAGTCGACCAGATCCGTGAGCTGATCCGCTTTGCCCAGCAAAGCCCTCAGGTTGCCAAGCGCAAACTGGTGATACTGGATAGCGCTGACCAACTCAACGTCAGTGCCGCCAACGCCTTATTGAAAACCCTGGAAGAGCCGGTAGCCAATACCTTCCTGCTATTGCTGCATCAGGGGGGGCGCCCCTTACTGCCAACCATACGTTCACGCTGTCAGCAATTACGACTGGCCGGGCCTGACCGGCAGCAGGGGCTGGACTGGCTGGCCAGCCATAACCAGCAGGACTCCCACAGCCACGGAGCGGCTCTGGACTGGGCAGCGGGAGCTCCGCTACACGCTCTGGAGCTGTTACAGCAGGATAGTCTGGGGCAACGGCAGTTATGCCTGGATGCACTGCAGGGTTATCTGAAAAGGGAGCTGGACCTGGGCACAGCCGTTCGGCCCTTTCAGAAACTGACCCAGGAAGAAGCACTGGATCTGCTGCTGCTCTGGGCCCATGACCTGGTGCGAGCCCGGGTTTCCACGGATCAGGTCCGTGACCGCAGTGCTGCAGCAATGCTGGGCTACCTGGCGGGTAAACAGCCGGCAGATACCCTGCACCATCTCTACGAGGCAACACTGGAGGCTCGCCGTGGCCTGATTTATAACCTGAATCCGGAACTGGAACTGATGGCCTTGCTCAACCAATGGCAGGACCTGATGCGCCCGAGCGGTGGTAAAAGCCCGGTGACACGCTAGAATGACCACAACAGCTAATAAACGAGGAATGTTATGGGCCCCGGCGCACGCAGTGGCATACTGACACTGACCATCAAAGACAAAGCGGTACTCTATGCCGCTTATATGCCTTTTATGAAAAACGGTGGCCTGTTTATTCCCACCCAGAAGCTCTACAAGCTGGGTGATGAGGTGTTTTTGCTCCTTAACCTCATGGACGAACCGGAAAAAATTCCGGTGGCCGGGCGCATTACCTGGATTACCCCCCGGGGGGCACAGGGTAACCGGGCTGCTGGCGTAGGCGTCCAGTTCAATGGGGAAGATGAAACCGCCCGCTCTAAAATTGAAGCCTATCTGGCAGGGTCGCTCTCCTCTGACCGTCCTACCCACACCATGTAATGCCTGAACTTAATCTGACACCTCGTCATGTGCGTTACCCGCTGCCGGGTGGGCAAATATTGTCTGCATTGGTATGGGGCGATACTCAGCATCCACCGTTACTGGCTCTGCATGGGTGGCTGGATAACGCCGCCAGCTTTAACTTGCTGGCCCCTTTACTGGCACGCCATTTCCAAGTGATCTCACTGGATTTACCCGGCCATGGCTATTCCAGTCATCGCCCCCCGGGGGGGGACTATGGCATCCCTGGGTATGTGGTGGATATTGCCCAGTTTATGGATAGCTACCTGCCTCAGGGGGCTGCTGTATTGGGACATTCACTGGGGGGTATTGTCGCCAGTCTGTTGGCCGCAGTGCAGCCTGAACGGGTCACCCGCCTGGGGATGATCGACAGTCTCGGCCCCCAGGTGACCACCCCTGAAGCCTTTACCGTTGATCTTGGAAAGGCGGTGAAACGCCGGGTGGGGGAGCGCCGCTCAGTGGTTCCCCAGTATGACAGCCTTGAACAGGCACTAGCGGCCCGAAAGGGGGGCTGGCTGCCCTTAACAGACACCGCTGCCGCTGCCATTGTGCCGCGTAATCTGTGTCCCTGCGAACAGGGCTGGACCTGGCGCACAGACCCGCGACTGCGTTATTCCTCACTGCATAAATTTACTGAGCCCCAGGTCACTGCGGCCCTGGCAGCCATTCAATGCCCGGTGTTACTCCTTGAAGGGGCAGACGGCTTGCTGGTCAAAGCCCAGGCATTTTTTGCCGGGCGCCATGAGCACATTGCACAATTACAGACAGTCAGGGTGCCTGGCTCCCATCACTGCCACCTTGACGGCGATATCCACGCCATGGCTGACTTACTCACAGACTTTTTTACCGATCACTAACCGGAGCACGTAATTCATGGCATTGCCGCGCATGTTCGGACTGTTTTTACTGTTATTACCCTGGTCCAGTGTTGCCCAGGATCTGGGCCTGCCCGTGTTCTCCCAGGGAACCCTGGAGCGAAGTGAAACCCTGCCGCAACAGGATACCCGGGTGTATACCGGCGCCATTCGGGAGGTGCGTGGTGAAATTGCCACCAGCGACCGGATTCGCAAGGAACTCAGTGGCGAAAAGCGTCTTATCAGCACTGGCCGTAATTTCAGTGTCAGTGAAGTACAAGGCCATTACGCTGCCGCGCTTCAGGAACGGGAAGCTACGGTGCTGTTCAGCTGCGAAGGCCGCTCCTGTGGCAGCAGTAACGTGTGGGCCAACCGGGTCTTCGGTGAGTCCCGGCTGTATGGCCGGGATGATGAACAGTCCTATCAGGTCTCTGCCTGGCGCGATGCCAGCAACCGGATTCAACTCAACACCCTGTACATTGTGCAGCGGGGCAATCGCCAGGTGTACGTGCACGAACAGGCCTTTGTGGTGCCGGAAGGGCGCAAATTACCCGGGGTCGAGCTGGATAACCGGCGGGTATTTGGCCCTATTGTGATTCCCTGGCGCAACCACAACGATCCCGACCTGGCCATCACCGAAGACCAACTGGCCCAGATTCTTGATTTGGCGGAAGAATACCCCCGGGGTAAACTTTATCTACTGGGGTATGCACCGCTGATGGAAGGCAGTCTCGACAGCCTGATAGCCACCATTGATGAGGCTACCGGCAAACTGGCCAAACGCCTGCAAGACGCTGGCCTTGAAGAATCACGGCTGCGGCGCAAATCCCTCGGGCCCCTGGTCTCCGTGGTGGCAGAAGGGCGTCCCAGGCAACGGGTGGAAGTGATGCTCGTCAGGGAAGAAAGTGATGACTGAAAAGCACAGCAAACACCGCTCCTCCAATGAGAAGCAAAACACTGATAAGCCCGGCAAGGGTATCCGGGTAGCTCTGGCCCTGGGCAGCGGTGGCGCCAGGGGATATGCCCATATCGGCGTTATTGAAGTGCTGGAAGAGCAGGGCTACGAGATCACTGCTATTACCGGCTCCAGTATGGGAGCCCTGATTGGTGGCGTTTATGCCACCGGTAACCTGCGTAATTACAAAGACTGGGTAACCGGTCTGGGTCAGTTCGATCTGTTCAAGTTACTGGATTTTTCCCTGAAATCCCCCGGTGCCATTCGCGGTGATAAAGTCTTCAGTAAATTGAAGGAAATGATCGGCGATACCCGCATTGAAGACCTGCCTATACCCTTTACCGCTGTTGCCACAGACCTTCTCGCCCATAAGGAAGTGTGGTTCCAGAACGGCGTTTTACACGATGTCATCCGGGCCTCTATTGCCATTCCCAGCGTGGTTACCCCGGTGATGATGCAGGGCCGGGTGCTGGTGGATGGCGGCCTGCTGAACCCTTTACCTATTGTGCCCTCCATGGCCTCCCATGCGGACATAATTGTGGCGGTTAATCTCAGCGGTAATGCCAACCAGCATCCCCATATTCCTCCTATTGATGAATGGCATGAAGAGACGCCATCCTCTCCTCTGGAGGAGGCCAGCGCTAACGAGGGTGATCAGCCGCCGACTGCCACTGATGAATGGCTGGAAAAAATCAAACAACGGGCGGTGCGCTGGTTTGAATCAGGGGCTGAGGGGGAAAGCAGTGGTGCGGCACCCCACAGTGAAGAGGAAGCCCTGGCCAGGGCTCAGGCCAAACAGGCACAGAAAGCCCTCAGCGAAGGCCGTGATCCCGGGGAAGACGTGCATTCCCTGAGTCTGCAGGAGCTGGGGCTGGGCAAGTTTGATGTCATGAACCTGGCCATCGAGACCATGCAGCAGGCTCTGACCCGTTACAAACTGGCGGGGTACCCCCCGGATGTTCTGGTCAATTTCCCCAAGCATGTGTGTAAAACCTTTGACTACCATAAGGCGCCGGAAATTATTCAACTGGGCCGACTACTGGCAGAGCAGGCGTTACTGGAATACCGCAACTCCGGGGAAACCAGGCAATTCCTGTAGCGCAGAAAAAGGCTGTCCTGCAGTGCCTTAACACCATGATTACCCCCCTGTGCCGATGCAGTCTACTGACTGCTCAGGTATAATCATCCGCTTTCACATTGCGGACAGAAGCTATGACAAGTCACCCTGGCAGCACCGGGCCCCAGGCCACTCAGGACATTCTGGCCTCATTACACACCGTGCGGGATTGGTTGCGCTACGGGGTGAGCCGGTTTGTGGCTGGTAATGTGTATTGCGGCCACGGCAATGAATCACCCTGGGACGATGCCGTACAACTGGTGATGCAGACCCTGAACCTGCCCCTGGTGGAAAATGTACAGTTTCTGGATGCCCGCCTGGTGTCCACGGAAAAAACCTGTCTCCTTGAACGCATTGAACGCCGTGTCCATGACCGTGTCCCGGTGGCTTACCTCACCGGTGAAGCCTGGTTTATGGGTCTGGCATTCTTTGTGGATGAACGGGTACTGATTCCCCGCTCCCCCCTGGCTGAATTCCTCGCAGTGGGGGGGGAGCCCTGGCTGGCGGAGCGGCCAGTACGGCGCATACTGGACCTGTGTACCGGTAGTGGGTGTATCGGTATTGCTGCCGCACTGCAGTTTCCTGAGGCACAGGTGGACCTGGCGGATATTTCCCCGGAGGCCCTGGCGGTGGCAGAGCGTAATATTGCCCGCTACGATTTACAGGACCGGGTGAGGGCGGTGCAGTCAGACCTGTTTGATCAGCTTGAGGGCCCCTATGACCTGATTATCAGCAATCCTCCCTATGTGGATGAAGCTGATCTGGCCAGCATGCCCGCGGAATACCACCATGAACCTGCCCTTGGCCTGGCTTCCGGCCCCGACGGCCTGGATCTGACCCGGCGCATGCTGGATCAGGCTGCCCGCTACCTGACCCCGGATGGGGTGCTGGTGGTGGAAGTGGGTAACAGTGCTGAAGCCCTGGATGAGGCAAGGGATGATCTGCCTTTCACCTGGCTGGAATTTGACCAGGGTGGCCATGGGGTATTTTTGCTCAACCGTCAGGATCTGCCCGGTTAATCCCGACTCCATTTTGCCACTGATCCCAGAGAACCCTTATGTCTGGTAACACCTTCGGAACCCTGTTCACTTTAACCACCAGCGGCGAAAGCCATGGTCCGGCCCTCAGCGGCATCGTCGATGGCTGCCCTCCGGGGGTGCCCCTGAGCGAAGAGCTGCTGCAGGTTGAGCTGGACCGGCGCAAACCGGGTACTTCCCGGCATACCACCCAGCGCCGGGAACCAGACCAGGTACGGATTCTCTCAGGGGTGTTTGAAGGCCTGTCTACCGGCGCCCCCATTGGCCTGCTGATCGAGAATACCGACCAGCGCTCCAAGGACTACTCCAACATCAAAGACCAGTTCCGCCCCGCCCACGCGGACTACACCTATGCCCATAAATACGGCATCCGGGATTACCGGGGCGGTGGCCGCTCCTCGGCCCGGGAAACCGCCATGCGGGTGGCCGCCGGGGCCATTGCCCGGCAGTACCTGCAGGCCCAGGGGGTGTTGATTCGTGGCTGCATGACACAGCTGGGACCTATTGAGCTGGCCATAGAAGACTGGTCCGGCGTCTACGACAACCCCTTTTTCTGCGCCGAACCCGGCAAACTGAAACAGCTGGAGCAGTTCATGGACGCCCTGCGCAAAGAAGGGGACTCCGTGGGGGCAGCCATTACCGTGGAAGTACTGGGTTTGCCACCCGGGCTGGGTGAACCGGTATTTGATCGCCTGGATGCGGATATCGCCAAGGCCATGATGAGCATTAACGCCGTCAAAGGCGTTGAAATCGGCGCCGGCTTCGCCAGCGTCAGCCAGAAAGGCACTGAGCACCGGGACGAAATGACCCCTGAAGGCTTCCTCTCCAACAACGCCGGGGGCATCCTGGGGGGTATCTCCAGTGGCCAGCCGGTGGTGGCCCGGGTGGCCCTGAAGCCCACCTCCAGCCTGCGCCTGCCCGGTCGCAGCATCGACAGCCACGGCAACCCCATTGAAGTGATCACCACCGGTCGCCACGACCCCTGTGTCGGCATCCGCGCCACCCCCATTGCTGAGGCCATGATGGCCCTGGTGGTGATGGATCACTGGCTGCGTCACCGGGGCCAGAATGGGGGAGTAAAACACAACATTCCCCATATCGAGGGCAACCGTCACAGTGATTAATGGGTCTACAGCTGGGACCCAGCTGTATTGGCGCCTGTCCAACCTGTATTTCTGGTACTTCGCTGCCCTGGGCGCCCTGGTACCTTACTGGTCCCTCTACCTGAAAGACTCCGGGTTCAGCTATCTGGAAATTGCCCTGCTCATGGCCACCCTGCAGGGCACCAAGATCATTGCCCCCAACCTCTGGGGCTGGCTGGGGGACAAATCCGGTCAGCGGCTGCGTCTGGTGCGCATTGGCGCACTGGCCTCACTGGTGTGTTTTGCCGGGGTCTTTGCCCGGCCGGAATTCACTGGTCTGTTGCTGGTGATGCTGTCCTTCAGTTTCTTCTGGAACGCCATTCTGCCCCTGTATGAAGTGGTCACCCTGCACAACCTGGGGTCAGACGTGCGCCGCTATGGCCGGGTGCGGCTGTGGGGGTCTATCGGTTTTATTGCCATGGTGGCGCTGATTGGCGCCTTGTTGGAGTTTTTCCCGGTCTCCATGCTGCCCTGGATGATACTGCCGGTATTTGTGGGCATCCTGCTATCGACCCAGGGGGTGCATTCCGAGCCCAGGGTGCGCCGTGAAGCTCACCATGGTTCCATTATGGCAATCATTCGCCAACCGGCAGTCTGGTCGTTTTTCCTGGTGAATTTTCTGCTGCAGGTCTCCCACGGACCCTATTACACCTTCTTCAGCATTCACCTGGAAACCATGGGTTACGGCAAATTCAGCGTCGGTAGCCTGTGGGCATTGGGGGTGATTGCAGAGGTGCTGCTGTTTCTGATCATGCACCGTTTCCTGGGCCGCTTTACCATGCGCAGCATTGTGCTGGTGGCCATTGCCCTCACCGCCCTGCGCTGGGGCGTGATTGCGGAATTTTCTGATCAGTTGCTGATCCTGCTGGGGGCACAGTTGCTCCATGCGGCTTCATACGGCGCTTTGCACGCGGTTTCAGTGCATTACATCCATAATTACTTTGGCGAGGGCCACCATGGCCAGGGCCAGGCCCTTTACAGCGGTCTGACCTTTGGCGCCGGTGGCGCCGTTGGCGCTTTTGCAGCGGGGCTGATTGTGCAGGCAGACAGCACCGTGATGGCATTCTGGGGGGCAGCCCTGGCTATGACCCTGGGGTTAGTGGTGGCCTGGATCTGGCTGCGGCCAGCAGTGGATAAAGCCTACGCGGGCCATTAGCCTGCCTGGGCCTGCTCCTGCTGAATCAATTCCAGCAATGCCCGGGCCACAGGCCCCGGATCCCGGCGCCACAGGCCAACGGCACCAAGCACCCGGCTGACATTGGCCGGCACCGGCAGTTGCACCAGCTCATCATCCAGCATGGTCCCGGGCAGCACCGACCACCCCAGCCCCACAGAAGTCATCATCTTGATAGTCTCCAGGTAATTGGTGGGCATCTGTGCCTGCAAACGCAGGCCATTGACTAAAAACAGATGGGACACCACCCGGTAGGTTTCCGTGGTGGCCGCAGGCAGAATCGCTTCATGTTGGGCCAGATCCCCCAGAGTTGGCTGGGGCAGGGCTGCCAGGGGATGGTCCCGGCCGCAGACAAAATACATTGGGTCTTGCCAGGTATGATGCAGTTCAAAATGCTGTTGCAAGCGGTCATTCAGGGTAATCAGAGCCAGGGAGGCTTCCCGCCGCTGCAGGGCTGCAAAAGCCTGCTCCGATTCCATAAACTGTAACTGGAACTGCACCCCCGGGTGTTGCAGCCGGAACGTTTTCAGCCACACCGGCAAATGGTGCAGGCCAATATGGTGACTGGTAATCAACCGCACCGGACCACTGAAACTGCGGGCGGGCTGCTCCAGTGACAGTCGGGCATTATGCAGTTCGTCAAGTACCTGGCGGGCATGGGGCAATAACCGCTCACCGGCTTCAGTAAGCCGGGCATGGCGGCCATCCCGCTCAATCAGGGGGCGGTTGTATTGCTGCTCCAGATTCGCCAGGCGCTTGCTAATGGCGGACTGGCTGACCCCTAACTGATCAGCCGCAGCAGAAAAAGACCCACTGTCCACAATGGCGACAAAAGCCGCCAATGACTGGGTTTGCATGGCTATCCCCGGTAAAAGACCCCTGATTGCCAAAAGCGGCAATTCCAAAATGGAATGGTATCTATTATTGAGATGAATTGCAGTTATCAGCTGCCATTGCGTATCATTGCCAACAGATAAACCGACCCAGTGGGTGGGCGCGGGTTCAGTTTCCGGAGGTGACGCCATGAGTGGCAAAACGCTGTATGACAAATTGTGGGATGCACACCTGGTAAAACAACGGGATGACGGCTCGGCACTGATCTATATCGACCGACAACTGTTGCATGAAGTGACCTCACCACAGGCTTTCGAAGGCCTGCGCCTGGCAAACCGTAAGCCCTGGCGGGTGGATGCCAATCTGGCCACCACGGACCATAACGTGCCCACCACCGGCCGTGAACGGGGTGTTGATGGTATTGAAGACCCGGTATCCAAAATTCAGGTTCTGACCCTGGGTAGCAACTGTGAAGAGTTCGGTATCGTTGAATACGGTATGACCGACAAGCGCCAGGGCATTGTTCATGTGATTGGCCCGGAGCAGGGTGCCACACTGCCGGGCATGACCATCGTCTGCGGTGACTCCCACACCTCCACCCACGGGGCTTTCGGCGCTCTTGCCCACGGTATCGGCACCTCAGAAGTGGAGCACGTACTGGCCACCCAGTGCCTGGTGCAGAAAAAATCGAAAAACATGAAGGTGGAAGTCAACGGCACCCTGAACCCTGGGGTTACCGCCAAAGACGTGATCCTGGCCATTATCGGCAAAATCGGCACTGCCGGTGGCACCGGTTACGCCATTGAATTCGCCGGCAGCGCCATCCGCAGTCTTTCCATGGAAGGGCGCATGACCGTCTGCAACATGACCATTGAAGCGGGCGCCCGGGCTGGCATGGTGGCAGTGGACGATACCACCATCGAGTATGTTCGCGGCCGCCCCCTGGCCCCCAAAGGGGACCAGTGGGAACAGGCAGTGCAGGCCTGGAAAACCCTGCAAAGCGATGCCGATGCGGTTTTTGACAAGGTGGTTACCCTGGATGCAGCAAGCATTCAGCCACAGGTCAGCTGGGGCACCTCCCCGGAGATGGTGACCAATGTGGGGGGCCGGGTCCCGGACCCGGCGAAAGAAGCCGATCCGATCAAGCGGGAAGGTATTGAACGGGCCCTGAAATACATGGGCCTCAAGCCCAATACCCCGATCACTGAGATCCGCCTTGATCGGGTGTTTATCGGCTCCTGCACCAATGCCCGTATTGAAGATCTCCGTGAGGCTGCAGCCGTGGTTAAGGGAAAAACCGTTGCCTCCAGCCTGAAACAGGCCATGGTGGTGCCTGGTTCAGGCCTGGTAAAAGCCCAGGCAGAAGCGGAAGGGCTGGATAAGATCTTCCTCGCTGCCGGGCTGGAATGGCGGGAGCCGGGGTGCTCCATGTGCCTGGCCATGAACGCCGATAAACTGGGGGATGGCGAACACTGTGCTTCCACCTCCAACCGTAACTTCGAGGGGCGCCAGGGCTTTGGGGGTCGTACCCACCTGGTGAATCCTGCCATGGCAGCGGCTGCCGCCATTCATGGTCATTTTGTGGATATTGCTGCTGCCGATACCGCAGCGGTTTAACCCAGGGAGTCAATTATGCGTGCTTTTACCCAACATCAGGGCCTGGTGGCCCCCCTGGACCGGTCCAATGTGGACACGGACATGATTATTCCCAAGCAGTTTCTCAAATCCATTAAACGTACCGGTTTTGGTCCCAATCTGTTTGACGAACTGCGTTACCTGGATGAGGGACAACCTGGCCGGGATAATAGCCAGCGCCCCCTGAACCCGGATTTTGTACTGAACCAACCCCGCTACCAGGGTGCAAGCGTGTTGCTGGCCCGGAGTAATTTTGGCTGTGGTTCCAGCCGTGAACATGCCCCCTGGGCACTGGAGGACTTTGGCTTCCGGGTCATTATCGCCCCCAGCTTTGCCGACATTTTCTATAACAACAGCTTTAAGAATGGCTTATTACCCCTTGTTCTGGATGAAAAAATTGTAGACCAGCTATTTCAACGGGTTGAGGCTAACCCGGGTTACCAGCTGACCGTCGACCTGGAGCAGCAGGTGGTACTGACCCCGGAGGGTGACAGCTTCCCCTTCGAGGTGGATAACTTCCGTCGCCACTGCCTGCTCAACGGTCTGGATGATATTGGCGTCACGCTGGAAGATGCCGATAACATCAGTGCCTTTGAAGCCAAACGCCGTCAAGACGCCCCCTGGTTATTTGAGCCCCTCAGCTAATAACGATTACATAGGATATTTCCATGAGCAGATCAGTCTTGTTATTACCCGGTGACGGCATCGGCCCGGAAATCATGTCTCAGGCGGAGCAGGTGCTGCGCCGGGTTAACACCCTTTTCAACCTGGACCTGAGTTTTGATACCGCCCTGGTCGGCGGCGCCGCCATTGATGCCACCGGGGAGCCACTGCCTACTGAAACCCTGGCCAAGGCCACCGCTGCTGATGGCATTCTGCTGGGTGCCGTGGGTGGCCCCAAGTGGGACGGGCTGGAAATGGCTAAACGGCCAGAGAAGGGCCTGCTGGGTCTGCGTTCCGGTTTGGGGCTGTTTGGCAACCTGCGACCGGCCATTCTTTACCCACAGCTGGCGCAAGCCTCCAGCCTTAAGCCGGAAGTGGTCAGTGGCCTGGATATCCTGATTGTAAGGGAGCTCACCGGTGGTATTTATTTTGGCCAGCCCCGAGGGGTCTACGTGCGGGATGACGGGGAAAGGGAAGGGTATAACACCTACCGTTACAGCGAATCGGAAATCCGCCGCATCGGCCGTGTTGCCTTCGAATCTGCCCGGCAGCGCAATAAAAAAGTCTGTTCTGTGGATAAAGCCAATGTGCTGGAAG
>REBR01000217.1 GCA_007692645.1 Halomonadaceae bacterium
GCGCACAGTTCACAGTGACCACCACTGCGTTCCAGATAGGCCTGTTGCTGGGGCATTAAGAAATCCTCGGGACGGCTGAATGGGGCATGGTAACCGATCAGGAGTCAGGGCGTACATGACTACAGAATGAGGAATTAAGGAAGGATTCTATCAGCCTGCCGTCAATTGGTAGACCGGCTGTGAAGTGTGCCCTGGGTCAGAAACATTCGGGCGAAAATGTCCGCGGTAACCGGCCGGCTGAAGTGATAGCCCTGGGCGCTGGCGCAGCAAAGATCTTTAAGGATGTCAGCGGTGCGCTGGTCTTCCACCCCTTCCGCGAGGGTATGCAGCCCCAGGCTTTGTCCCATGCGCACAATGGCCTGCACAATGGCGGTATTGCTTTGGTTGCTGTCCAGGCCTTCAATAAAGCTGCGGTCGATTTTCAGCTCATCCACCGGCAGGTCTTTCAGGTAACTGAGTGACGAGTAGCCGGTGCCAAAGTCATCAATGGCAATGTTCACCCCCAGGGCTTTCAGCTCCTGGATCCGCTCCTGGGCGCCTTCAATGTCATTGAGAATAATGGATTCCGTGAGCTCAAGCTGAAGCAGCTGGGGTGGCATTTGGTACTCCTGTAGCAGTTGCTGTGCCCGCCGGACAAAGCGGGAGTGGCGCAGCTGGGCCAGGGAGAGATTCACCGACACCGGTACCGGGTGATAACCCTTGTTGCGCCAGTCACGGCTCTGCTGCAGTGCCTGTTCCAGTACCCATTCACCAATGGCCACCATCAGTTCACCACTTTCTTCTGCCACCTGGATGAAAGTCGCGGGTGATACCCAGCCCTGCTGGGGGTGACGCCAGCGCAACAGCGCTTCGCTGCCAACCAGTTGGCCGCTACTCAGGGCAAACTGGGGTTGGTAGTTCAGGGATAGCTGGTCTTTCGCCAGGGCTTTACTTAAGTCATTTTCCATCTGGTTCCGTTGTTGGGCCCACTGGTTCATGTCCGGGGCATAATAGCGGATGCGGTTGCGTCCCAGGGATTTGGCTTGGTTGAGGGCAATGTCGGCATTGTGCAACAGGGTTTCCGGGTCAGCGCTGTCATCCGGGTACAGGCTGATACCGATTCCCGCAGTAAGGTGCAGGGTATGGGAGTCTGCCACCAGTGGAATGTTCAGGTGGTGGGTCAGTTTTTCTGCCAGATCGCAGAGAAAACGAAAGCGGGTAAATCCGCTCACCAGAATGGCAAATTCGTCGCCCCCCAGGTAACTCACGGTATCGGTGGGTCCCACACAGTCTTTTAACCGGTGCGCAACCGCTTTTAATGCCATATCGCCGATGGTGTGGCCATGGACATTGTTGATCTGTTTAAACAGATCCAGGTCGAGCATCAGTATGGCTACCATGCTGTTATTGCGCTGGGCATGGGTGACTGCCTGGGTCAGCCGGTCCTGCAACAGGGTTCGCTTGGGCAGGCCTGTCAGGGCGTCGTAATGGGCCAGGTAGCTCAGCCGCGACGTCATGGCCCGCAGGGTGCTCATATCCCGGAAGGTGATTACGGTGCCAAGTAAGTTGCCCTTATCATCCCGTAAAGGGGCACTGAGCTGCTCTACCGGCACCAGTTCACCGCTACGGCGCTGCAATAGCATGGCCTCCGGGGAGGGCTCCTGCAGTTCAGTGTTGGCCTTGGCGTCCCGGTGCCAGTCTGACATCAGGGCGTTGCGGTCGGTCTGGGTAATCAGCACCTCTCTAACCGGACGCTGAGAGGCCTTTGACAGGGACCAGCCGGTCATGGTCTCTGCGGCAGGGTTCAGGTAAACCACCCGTTCCTGGGCGTCGGTGCAAACCACCGCATCGGCTATGCTACTGAGAATGACCTCAAGGCGTCTTCGCTCGTTCTCCAGTTCATGCCTTTCCCTGGAGACAAAGGTATTAACCGCTTCAATCACTGCCTGATCCAGAGATGCATTCAGCAATACCATTTCCGGGGTCGACAGGCGGTAGTGGCCAGTTGCCAGTTGTTTCAGGATGGTTTGCCGTAACAGGCTGTATTCCCGGGTTACCTCCTCCAGGGTGAAACCCAGCTGCCAGCGTTCCTGGGCATGCCCCTGGGGGCCTTTCTGGGGTGCCACCGTTGCTACCCCGAGGGTGCTGGCCCGTTCCGCCTGATCGGCAATGGCATGGAGTATGGTGGGCAGGTTGTTACGAAGCTCCTTGCGGGGGAGGTTGCGGCTGGAGGCCAGGGTTTGACGGTTACAGCTTTCCCACTCCCTTAGAATGGTTTCATACTCCTCCCGGAGAAATCGGTGTAGCCGTGTTTTATCAGCGGGTCTGGCGTTCGTCATAGGGGCTATTTGGGGTGCATGAAGTTATCAGTAATGAACAGTGGGCAACATGGGCTACCCCTTTTTCAGTCAGAGCTCAGTGCCGGGCTGCCACAGTTCAGCTGTAATACAGGTAAATCCGGTATTAGTTCATGGTTGGAATGTTGCTTATTGGGCAGTGGGTAAAGGAAGACCGGTGGGTCTGAGGGGCGGGGGGCTCAGCTGCTGCCAATAGATGATGTCAGCAGCAGTACCGTGTGTTCCACCAGATCATCATTGAGGGCCTCAGACAGGGCAGGGGGCTCCTGGGCTTTCTGTTGGCAGAGCATGATCACCCCATGAAGGGCGCCCCGCAGATAAAGAGCGGTTTGCAGGGAATGGTGGACCCGCTCCTGGCAAATGGAGCCGTCCACCAGGCCCCGCTCAATCGCAGCCACCATCAGTGCCATGGTGGCTTCTTCATTGCACATCATTTGCTGTGCTTCCTCAGGTCCCGCCTCCATTCTGGCAGTGGCAGCCTGGGTCAGGGCGTCAAAGTAGCTGGGTTGTTCCCGGTAAAACTGGTAATAAGCCCGGCCGATGGCGGCAATCTGCTGCAGCCCGCTGTCTTCCTCCCGGCAGGCCTGGGTAAAGCGTTGGCGCATGCTCTCCCCGGCCCGGAACATAATGCCCCGCTGAATGGCGGCTTTATCCCGGAAGTACACATACAGCAGCCCGCGGCTCAGTTGTGCCAGGCGGGCAATGTCTTCCATGGCGGTGCGCTCATAGCCCTGACTGGCAAACACGGTTTCTGCCGCATCCAGAATGGCATCGTATCGGGCCTGCTTTTCCTGGGCGCGCCGGGATTGGGGAGAGTTGGGCATGCAGTCATTCCATGGCAACAGATTTGTTGACAATGTGTCAATGAATGACATTATGTCAAGGTGAAGGTTAATAATCATCCATGCCTGTTTGCAGAACAAGCCCTGAATCGGGCGCCAGTCTGCTGATGGACAGCCCCCTGCCGGAGAACACTGATGCACTTACCCCAAGCCAGATCGTTACTGTTGTTGCTTCTGTCTGGCCTGTTGTTGGCAGGCTGTGACAGTTCCGGTGCTGGTAGCAGTGAAGAGAGGCCCCGGGTGATGGTGCGCACCACGGTGGTGGACGGGGGCAACCAGGTGGAACCACCCCTGCGTTTTGCCGGTATCGTGCAGGCACGCCAGCGGGCCACCCTGACGTTTCAGGTCAGCGGGGTGCTGCGGGAGCGGGCCGTGGAATTGGGTGATCAGGTGGAGGCCGGGCAGTTACTGGCCCGGCTATATAATCCGGCACTGGCTCCGGCCCGGGATTCCGCCCAGGCGCGCCTGCAGGAGCTGTCTACCCAGCTGGAGCAGAGTGAACGGGAATTGCGCCGCTCCCAGCAACTGTTTGAACGGAACCTGGTGGCGGAACAGACCCTGGAGCAGGTGACGGCCCAGCGGGACAGCCTGCGGGCCAGCACCGCCACCGCCGAGGCTGCCTTGGCGGAAACCAGCCAGATGTTGGCAGAAACCGAATTGCGCGCCCCTTTCACCGGTCGCATTGAATCTCTGTTACTGGAGAAAGATGAGTTTGTAGGTGCCGGTCAGTCAGTGATGCGCCTGTCTTCCCCCCAGGGGCGTGAGGTGGAGGTGCGTCTGCCCGCTTATCTGCTGCTGGCGCTGAACATCGGTCAGGAGCTGCCGGTGTGGTCGGTGCAGGACCGCCAGCAGGCGCCTGTGACCGGTCGCATCACGGAAATCAGCCAGCCCGGTGCCGGGCGGGGGGAGTTACACCCGGTGAAAGTGGCACTGCCGGCCGATACCCTTGAGCCCGGTGAGCCAGTGGAGGTTGGGGTGGCACTGCCGGCACAGGATGAACTGCGTCTGCCAGTATTGTCGGTGATGCGCTCATCCACCGGTGCCAGTGTGTTCCGGGTAACTGATGGCCATGCCCATCGGGTGCCGGTGACCTTGCTGCGGTTGGTAGGCGAGCAGGTGGTGGTGTCCGCCGCCGGTGACAACGGACTGGAAGCCGGGGACCAGGTAGTCTACGCCGGCATGACCCGACTGGCAGATGGTGATGCTGTCGAGGTGCAACCATGAGTGCCCTGTTGCTGGGCAACAAACGGTTATTGGGTATGGTGCTGACCATGCTCTGCCTGCTGGGGCTGGCAGCCTATAACACCATGCCCCGCCAGGAAGACCCCTCGTTCCCCCACCGGGCCGGGCTGCTCATTGTCAATTATGACGGTGCCAGCGTGGCGGCGGTGGAGCGGCTGATTCTGCGCCCCCTGGCGGATGAATTACTCCAGGTGGAAGAAGTGGATGTGGCCAACTCCACCGCCCGCACCGGAGTCGCCCTGGTGCGGATTCTGCTGGAAGATCATATCTATGACACCGATGCCGCCTGGGACCGGGTACGCCAGGCCATGGAACGGGCCCGCCTGGAATTCCCGGCGGATGTGGGGCAAATGTCCCTGGATGACCGGCAGATCGATAACCCGGCCATTGTTCTGGCCCTGAGTGGTTCCGCCTCCATGGCCCACCTGAGTCAGTCCGCAGAGCGCCTGAAGCGGGACCTGTCCGACCTGCCGGGAGTCTCCCGGGTGGAGCTGGAAGGGGACGTCAGCGAACAGATTACCCTGGCCCTGGATGATGCCGCCCTGTTTCGTCTGGGGATATCTCCAGGCACTATCATGGAGACCCTGGCCAGTCGCAATCAGACTACCCCCGGGGGCTTTGTGGTGGTCAATGGACGCCGCCTGTCGATACTCCCCAACAGTGAGTTCTTAAGCCTCGAGGCCATCCGGGCCACCCCCATTGACCTGCCGGATGGCAGCCAGATCCCCCTGGCCGCCGCCGCCGAAGTCTGGCGGGGCCCCCTGGAGCCCGCTGAACCGGAAGTCTGGTACGACGGTGAACGGGTGGTCTTGGTGTCCATGGTGATGCGGGAGGGCAGTACCGACGCCATCCGGTTTGGACGGGATGTGCGGGAGCGACTGGAACTGTTGCGCCCGGACTACGCCCCCCTGACTATCAGGGAAATGTTCTTCCAGCCTGACCAGGTCAAGGAGCGCCTGGATAACCTCTCCGGCAGCCTGTTGTTGAGTGTGGGGATTATTGTGGCGGTGGTGTTTATTGGCATGGGCCTGCGAATGGGGCTGTTGGTGGCCTCGATACTGCCCATGGTGACTCTGATCAGTCTGGGGATCTATAACTTTGGCGGCGGGGTTCTGCACCAGATTGCCGTGATTGGGGTGGTGATTTCCTTAGGCATACTCATTGATAACGCTATTGTGGTGGTGGAGAACATTCAGTCCCGGCTGGACCGGGGCATAGAGCGCACCCAGGCGGTGACCGATGCAGTGCGGGAACTGGCGGGCCCTCTGGGAGCAGCCACTGGCACCACCCTGGCGGCTTTTGCGCCGCTGCTGTTGTCCAAGGGGGGCACGGCGGATTTCACCCGGGGCGTTCCGGTGATGATCATGCTGACATTATCCGTCAGCTACCTGCTGGCGATTTCCGTAGTACCACTGCTGGCGGGACGTTTTTTGCGGCAGCACCAACCGTCAGGGAAGCGGCGGCTTGCCCAGCTTCCCCGCAAGCTGGGGCAGCTGGTCACGAGCTTCCCGAAAACCCTGGTGGCCTGCAGTCTGGTGATTGTTATCGCCAGCCTGGCCATGACCCCCTTTATGAAACAGCAGTTTTTCCCGGAGGCTGACCGGCCCCAGGTCATTGTGGAAATGTATCTGCCGGAAGGCACTGACCAGAGCCGTACCGCCCAGGTGGCGGCGGAGCTGGAGCGGGCCATTCGCAGCCGTCCGGAAACGGTGACTGTGCACCGTTTTGTGGGCTTTACCGGTCCCAGTTTTTACTACAATTTGTTGCGTTTCCCCCAGGCGCCGAACCGGGGCCGACTGGTGGTGGAAGTGCCGGTGCTTGCGGATACCGCCGGCATGGTGAGCTGGATTCGCCAGCACGCGGCCGAAACACTGCCGGAACTGGACCTGACCGTGGCTGTGCTGGGTCAGGGTCCACCCCGTGTGGCACCGGTGGAGGTGCGGGTATTCCATGCCGATGATGCCATCCGGGCTCAGGCCACGGAACAGATATTCAGTGCCCTGCGCCGCAGCCGGGGAGCCGTGGATGTACGCCATGACCGTGATCCCGGAGTGCCCAGCCTGGCCATCAATGTGGATGATGCCATTGCTGCCCGTTACGGCCTGAACCGCAATGACGTGGCTCAGAGCCTCTATGGCCAGAGCTTTGGCATGGTGGCGGAACAGTTCCGCCAGGAAGAAGACCCGATACCCCTGGTACTGCGCTCCCGGGAGGGCACCGCACTGCCCCTGGACCGGTTGATGTCGGTGAATATCTATCATGCTGGCGGTGAGGCGGTGCCGTTGTCAGCACTGGCTTCCACGGAGGTACGCTGGGAATCCGCTGCCCGTTATCTGCGTAACGGGGTGCCAGTAAACACGGTTAGCGCCAACCTGGATGTGGGGGGTAGTTTCAGTGAGGCTCTGGGGGATCTGGAGCGGGCATTGGCAGACAACCCGCTGCCCCCGGGTACTCGCATCGAATATGGCGGTGATGCGGAAGGTTCCGGGGATGCCAATACCGCCTTGCTTACCACCGCGCCGGTAGGGGTTATGCTGCTGCTGTTCTTCCTGTTGTTGCAGTTCAACTCCTTCCGCAGGGTCGGCATTATTCTGCTCACCGTTCCCCTGGCAGCGGTGGGTATTATCCCCGGGCTGGTGCTGTCCGGGTCGCCCTTTGGTTTCCAGTCCTTGCTGGGGGTGATTGCCCTGGTGGGCATTGTGGTGAACAACGCCATTGTGCTGCTGGATGTGATGGACCGGCAGCTGGCCAAAGGCCTGGCCATAGCAGAGGCAGTGCAGCAGGCCGTGGAGCAGCGCACCCGGCCGATACTGCTGACCACGGCCACCACGGTGGCGGGGTTGCTGCCACTGGCGTTCTCCAGCTCCACCTTGTGGCCGCCCATGGCCTGGGCCATTATTTCCGGGCTGATGGCTTCAACGGTGCTGACCCTGTTGGTGGTGCCAGCCATTTGCCGCCTGGTGATCAAGGCCCCGGCTCAGGGTCTGCTGGTGTCCCGTGGCTGAGGCACCAGCCAGTGCAGGAAAACCGGCAGGTCCTGGCGAATGGCATTGAAAAACCGCTCCCCTGTGGGATTGGGGGCAGAAGGCTTCAGGTAGCTTTCCAGCCGGCTGGGCTGGCCATCCAGTGAGCGGTAATGACCGGCTGCCAGGTGATTCAGGTAATGGGCATTGAGCAGGTGGCCGGCACGGCGGGCTTCAAAACGCCGGCCGAGAAACTGGCTGCCATTTTTTGCCACACCAATGCGGGCAACAAAATCCCAGGTGTTGAAAAAATGCTCTGCATAAATGCCTTCCACCGTAAACTGGCTTAAGGCGCTGCCGAAGGTATAGAACTCGATCCGTGCCAGCTCATCCTCACGATCCTCTTCCCGCAATCTCAGTGCCAGCCGGCGCAGGGCTTCAGCAGCAATAATGGAGCCCTGTGAATGGGTGATAATCACCAGCTTGTCATAGAGCTCCAGGGAGCGTCTGGCCACCCTGGCCACCTCTTCAGACACCCCGGGACCCAGCTGAACGTTCAGTCCCAATGAGGCTTCCAGCAGATCCAGGAACAGGCCGTCAGAAACGTTATAAACCAGATGGATTTTGCGCCTGAACAGGCTGGCCAGGGCACGGCCATTGAGTTGAACCACATTGCGTTCAGTGCCAATGCCGTTGATAAAAAACCAGCCTTCGCCATTGCTGACGGGGACTTCCTGGTCTGGCAGCACAAAGGGGGGAATCAGTGCTGTTTCAAACGGCATATGAATAGGGTAGATCAGGTCCCGCAACAACAGCAGCAGATCCTGTGGGGAGTTGTAGTTCAGGGGTTGCAGCTCTGACCAGGGGGCTCTCAGGTTCAGGGGGTAAGCTGCCAGCGGCACGTAGGGCAGGGCCCGCACCACATTCAGGCTGCGCATTAACGCACTTCGGGGGGTCACACCCACCAGAAAGCGGTTATAGATAAAAGGCACTTTGGCCTGCCACAACCGGCTAGTGGGTGGCTGCAGGGGAAGGGGCGTTGCTTTTGCCACTGCTTGTGACGACTGCAGTGGCAGGAGTTCGGTTGCCATCAGAGGTCCTCCTTGCGTTGACCATGGCGGACATCCTGCCCGCCTTCTTGGCCTCAGCGGCCGAACAGTTCCCGGTAAAACGCCAGGGTGCCGTCAAAGGCATCTTCTGCGGCATGGCGGTCGAAGCCCACGGGCATATCGAACGCTTTGGCAACGGCATCAGCCCTGGGGTTGGTAAAGGAGTGCAGCACGCCGGGGTAGCTGCGCAGCATCAGGTCAGCACCGGCGGTGTGCATTTCACTGACAAAGCCGGCCACCTGATCAGCGGGGACCATGGGGTCAGCGCCCCCGGTATAGACCTGAATGCGGGCCTTGATGGTGCCTGGCTCTACGGTCATGTTGCTACCGAGGCTGCCGTGGTAACTCACCACCCCATTAAGATCCATGCCTGCCCGGGCCATGTTCAGTACTACCGCACCACCAAAACAGTAACCCTGAGCGGCAATGGCGCTGCCATCCACGGTAGCGTGGCTGCGCAGCTGTTCAAGGGCCGCGGCAAAGCGCTGCTGAGCCGCTTCCGGGTCACTCATGGCCGCTTCCATAAACGCCTGGGCATCTTTGGGGTGGTCAGCCACCTTGCCGGTGCCATACATGTCCAGGGCCAGTGCGGTATAACCCGCTTCCGCCAGTTTATCCGCCTGTTCACGGACAAACTCATTATGGCCCCACCACTCATGCACCAGCAGAATGCCAGGACGTTGCTGCTCGCTGCTGTCGTCCCAGGCCAGGTAGCCGGTGAAGGATTCATCCCCCACCTGGTATTCAAAGGATTCGCTCTGCAGTTCGGCAAAGGCCAGGGTGCTGGCCAGCAGGCCGGCGCTGAGTGTGGCAAGGGTGCGGGTGAATGTGCGCATGGACAATCTCTTTGTTAGGCGTGTTATTGGGGTTTGGCAAAGCGACCAAGGCTCTGGCCATGCACTATATACCCTTACTGAAACAGTAATGGATGAACGGATTTCACAGAAATCACCCTCAGGGTCACTGCCGGGAGTCGAAAGCAAAGGCGCGCCCATTGGAAGCTGTCTGTTTCAGAGCGCTTACTCAAGTGCCGGCAGGTGCAATCACTGACGCAAAGAATTGAGCAGAGCAGGGGTTTCGGGTAAACTGATTTCCCATCTTGAGATGATAATCTCCCCCCCTGGCCAACTGACCATGATCCAATGATCATGCGCCTGTAAATAGAGCCTTTTGATTTTGGCCATCTGACAAGTAATGGGAATTGCATGACGCGCTATATCTTCGTCACCGGTGGTGTTGTGTCCTCTTTGGGAAAGGGCATCGCTTCAGCATCGCTGGCTGCCATACTGGAGGCGCGGGGTCTCCGGGTCACCATGCTCAAGCTGGACCCGTATATCAACGTCGACCCGGGCACCATGAGCCCTTTTCAGCACGGCGAGGTCTATGTGACCGACGACGGCGCAGAAACCGATCTGGATCTGGGCCACTACGAGCGCTTTATCCGCACCACCATGACCAAGCGTAACAACTTCACCAGTGGCCGCGTCTACGAAGAGGTGATCCGCAAGGAACGCCGTGGCGACTATCTGGGAGGCACGGTGCAGGTCATTCCCCACATCACCGACGAGATCAAGCGTCGCATCGTGGAAGGGGCGGGTGATGTGGATGTGGCCCTGGTGGAAATCGGCGGCACCGTCGGCGACATCGAATCCCTGCCATTTCTGGAGGCGATCCGTCAGTTGCGGGTTGAAGTGGGGCCGCAACGGGCCCTGTTCATGCACCTGACCCTGGTGCCTTACATTGCCACCGCCGGTGAAATCAAAACCAAGCCTACCCAGCATTCCGTGAAGGAAATGCGCTCTATTGGTCTGCAGCCGGATATTCTGCTGTGCCGCTCCGAGCAGGAAGTGGATGCCGCCTCCCGGCGTAAGATCGCCCTGTTTACCAACGTGGAAGAGCGTGCGGTGATCCCGCTGCAGGATGCCAACAGCATCTATGCCGTGCCCCGCATGCTGCACGAATTTGGCCTCGATGAAATTGTTGTGGAGCGCCTGGCATTAAAAGCCAAGCCTGCGGATCTGTCTGAGTGGGACCGGGTCTATGAAGCGGACGTGAACCCGGTACAGACCGTTACTGTGGCCATGGTCGGCAAGTACATGGAATTGCTCGACGCTTACAAATCCCTGATTGAAGCCCTGAAGCACGCCGGTCTGCAGAGCCGTACCCGCCTTGAAATGCGCTATGTGGATTCTGAGGATATTGAGCGTGATGGCACTGCACCCCTGGAAGGCGTGGATGCCATTCTGGTTCCCGGGGGTTTCGGTGAGCGGGGCGTTGAAGGCAAGATTGCCACGGTGCGCTATGCCCGTGAAAACCGCATTCCCTACCTGGGTATTTGCCTGGGTATGCAGGTGGCAGTGATAGAATATGCCCGCCATGTGGCCAGTCTGGCGGGGGCTCACAGTACCGAGTTCCGCCAGGACTCCCCGTACCCGGTGGTGGGCCTGATTACAGAGTGGACAGACGAGGACGGTCGCCTGGAGAAGCGTGGCGCTGATTCAGACCTGGGTGGCACCATGCGCCTGGGCGCACAGGACTGCCGCCTGAATAAAGACTCTATCAGCTATGCCTGTTACGGTAAGGAATTGATCCGCGAACGTCACCGCCACCGCTATGAAGTCAACAACATGCTGCTGCCGAAACTGGAAGCAGCGGGACTGCGCATTGCCGGGCGCTCCGGTGACGGTGCTTTGGTTGAAATGATTGAAGTGCCGGACCACCCCTGGTTTGTGGCCTGCCAGTTCCACCCGGAGTTTACCTCCACGCCACGGGACGGCCACCCCCTGTTTGAAGGCTTTATCGGTGCGGCATTGAAGCAGCGTCAGGCTGGCTGAGCCGGCTGTTTTTTTCGCGGCGCCTGAGGGCGCCGTTGTTGTTACTGGGCAGAACCCATGCCTGATGGCAGGTTTTGAATGAACACAGTGAATTAAGGACCCGGCATGACTCAGCAGATTCTGCGCTTTAACGGCATTGCCACCGGCAACGATCAGCCCTTTGTGCTGTTTGGCGGTGTTAATGTGCTGGAATCCCGGGATATGGCCATGGAAGTGGCCGAGCATTACGTGGATGTGACCCGTCGCCTGGGTATCCCCTATGTGTTCAAGGCCTCTTTTGATAAGGCCAACCGCTCCTCCATGCATTCTTATCGTGGCCCGGGACTGGAGAAAGGCCTGGCCATTCTGGATGAGATCCGCCAGACCTTTAACGTGCCGGTGATGACCGATGTGCACGAACCGGATCAGGCCCAGGCCGCTGCTGAGGTGTGCGACGTGATCCAGTTGCCGGCCTTTCTGTCCCGCCAGACCGATCTGGTGGTGGCCATGGCCCGCACCGGTGCGGTGATTAATGTGAAAAAGGCCCAGTTTCTGGCGCCCCATGAAATGAATCACATCATCAACAAATGCCGTGAAGCGGGTAATGAACGCATTATCCTCTGTGAACGGGGCACCGCCTTTGGTTACAACAACCTGGTGGTGGATATGCTGGGCTTTGGGCTGATGAAAAAAACCGGTTACCCGGTGTTTTTCGATGTCACCCATTCCCTGCAGATGCCCGGGGGCCGGTCAGACTCCGCCGGTGGTCGCCGTGAAGCGGTGACCGAACTGGCCCGGGCCGGTATATCCCAGGGCATCGCCGGGCTGT
>REBR01000125.1 GCA_007692645.1 Halomonadaceae bacterium
CCGGGACATCGGCACTGATGACCGGGCGATCGGCGCTACCGGATTGGCTGGCAGTGGTCATATCCGCCGCGCTGAACATCACACCCAGGTCAGACGGGTTGATAGGGGCGGCTTCAATGCGAATGACCACCTGGTTTTCCCCCGGCTGCGGGATCTCGATCTCGCGCAGGGCCAGTTCCAGTTTGTTGTCTTCGGTTATGGTGGAAGTCAGTTGGATGTTGTTATCGGGCACTTTTTTCTCCTGCAAACGTTAAATGGTCTGATGCGGGGCAAGTCCTTGGCGCCTGCGTGATCCGCGTCGCTGGGCTGTCTGATCCTGGTGATCAATGGGGGTAGAGTAGCTGACTTCTTCGATCAGTTCCCCCTAAGACCTGCAGGCTATTGTCACATACAGGGATGCTCGTATTCGTCTGGTTTCGGTCAGACGTTCCCGCAAGAAAGAGATTGAGCTCTATGAAGCCTAAAGACTCCGACAAAAAGTTTGAGGAAGGTCAGAAAGCCGGGGTTAGCCTGAATAGGATGGGGTTTCATAATTCCTGCAAAAGCAGCGCTTTTTCTACCCAGCCCAGGCGATCCTGACCAAAAAACATGTCGTTATCCACGAAGCAGGTGGGTGCGCCAAAAGCGCCCCGGGAAACGGCTTCTTCGGTTATCTCTTTGAGCTTTTCCTTCACCGCCGGATCATTGCAGAGTGCCAGCACTTCGGCTGGATCAAACCCTGCATCAGTGAGCACCTCAGACACAACCTTCGGTTCGTTCAGGTTCTTTTTGTCCACCCAAAGCGCTGTGAAGAGGGTGGTGAGGTAGTCCTGAAAGCGGGGGCTTTCCAGGTAACCAACGGCGCCGCGCATCAGTTGCAGGGTGTTGATCGGGAAGTGTGGATTGAGAGTGAACGGGACGCCGTATTCCTTTGCAAAGCGCATAAAATCCACTGCCGTGTAGCGTCCTTTTGCGGGTGTGGCCATGGGGGACTGATTGCCAGTCGCCTTGAAAACGCCACCCAGCAACATGGGCTTCCAGTTGATAGTGGCCTGGTGCCGTTCCGCCAGGGCGGGCAGTTGCGTCCAGGCAAGGTAGCTGGCGGGGCTGCCAAGGTCGAAGTAAACGTCGATGGTTTTGCTCATTTTTTTGTCCTTGTCAGAAAGTTTCCATCCAGGGGCGCAGGTCCAGTTCGTGGGTCCATGTGTCCCGGGGCTGGCAGTGGATTTGCCAGTACTGCTCGGCGATATGCTCGGGGTTCAGGATGCCGCCCTGTTCCTTGCGGGCGTACATCTCAGGGAAGTTTTCACGGATGAAGTCGGTATCAATGGCACCGTCGATAATGGGGTGGGCCACGTGTATCCCTTTGGGGCCGAGCTCTCTGGCCATGCTCTGTGCCAGGGCGCGCAGGGCGAATTTGGCACCTGAAAATGCGCTGAATCCGCTGCTTCCGCGCAGTGAAGCGGTGGCACCGGTGAAAATTATGGTGCCTCTGTGTCGTGGCAGCATGACCTTGGCAGCTTCCCGGCCGGTCAGGAACCCGGCCAGGGCGGCCATCTCCCAGACCTTTCTGTAGACACGCTCGGTGGTCTCAGTGATTGAAAAGCGGACGTTGGCGCCGATGTTGAAGATCACCACCTCGATAGCACCAATCTGCTCCTCAACGTTCCTGAACAGTTCCGCCATGGCGTTCTCATCCCGGGCATCGCACCCAAACCCGTGAGCCTGACCACCTTCTGCCGCTATGGTCTCTACCAGTGAGTCCAGTGCTTCCCGGCGCCGTCGGGTCACTACCGTGGCGTAACCTTCCCGGGCAAATCGCCGGGCTATGGCGCCACCGGTGGCATCACCCGCACCGATCACCACCGCGACGGGGTTCGTGTTCTGTGATTCGGTCATTTTCTTCTCCCGGGTTCTTTTTTGGAACTTTATTAGGTTGGGTTCCTTTTTGGAACCTGTCAAGCTATTCTTTGCTGACAGTTCGGGAAGGTGTGCTCTATGCGTTGGGATGATCTGGACAAACAGCCTTGCTCGTTGGCGAGAACGCTATCGGTTGTGGGGGACCGGTGGACAATGGTGATCCTGCGGGATTGCTTTCTGGGCGTGCGGCGGTTTGATGAGTTTGAAAAGCGCCTGGGGATTACCCGCCATGTTCTGGCCGAGCGCCTCAGGAAGCTGGTTGACCATGGCGTCCTGTACAAGACGCCCTATCAGCAGAAACCGGTGCGGGAAGAGTACCGGTTGACAGACAAAGGGCTGGAACTGCACCCGGTGGTCATGGCCCTTGTTCACTGGGGTGACACGCATATGGCAGATGAACGGGGGGCACCGATTGTTCACGTGCACAAACAGTGCGGACAGGTCATGCAGCCAGTGACTGTGTGTTCCTGCTGCGGTGAGCCGGTGACGGCACGGGATATCCGGGTTGAGACAGGTTCCGGATGGCAGGATCTTGCGAAGGAGTTGCTACCTTGATCACTCCGATCGATAGAGCTATCGTAATACCAATTCCTTATCGATAGATGCCGCCATGACCTCAGTAACCGTTTCTCCCAAGTATCAGATTGTTATTCCTAAAGAAATTCGTGAATCTATGGGGATTCTGCCAGGCCAGAAAGTCCAGATTACCTCCTACCAGGGGCGAATTGAGGTGATTCCTCTTAAACCCATGAAGGAGATGAGAGGCTTTCTGAAAGGCATTGATACCACCGTTGTTAGAGAAGAAGACCGGGTATGAATGTCGTGGATTCGTCAGCTTGGCTGTCGTATTTCGCCAGCGATGGCAATGCTTCTGTCTTTGCGCAACCCATTGAAAACCTGCCAGAGTTGCTGGTGCCCAGTATCACAATCACGGAAGTGTTCAAAAACGTATTGCGCCAACGTGGCGAAGAAGCCGCCCTGATAGTCACTGCTCATATGGAACAGGGTAAGGTCATTCCGCTGAATGCGGAGCTTGCCAAGGATGCCGCAAAATGGGGTGTTCTCCATCAATTGCCCCTGGCCGATAGCATTATTTTCGCCACTGCCCAGAAATTTTCTGCTGTGCTCTGGACTCAGGATCGCGACTTCGAGGGCTTGGTGAATGTGAACTACCTGTCCAGGAAAAGCCCATAACAATCATCGGCAAGCGTCGCTATCAACCCAGGAAAACAACCATGCAGGCAATCGTGACCCGACGCCAGGGATGGAAGGCCCAACTGGCGCTTCAGGAGGTGGCGGCACCCGGTGAGCCGGGGCCCAAGGAGGTGCTGGTGCAGGTGCAGGCCGCCTCTGTGAATCCCAAAGACTGGAAACTGAACCTCCCCATGGCACGCCTGACCCAGCCGGTGCTGGGCAAGCGCCAGCGGCCTCTGTTTGGGGATGATCTGGCGGGCACGGTGGTGGCGGTGGGTGACCAGGTGACAGACCTGGCCATTGGCGACGCCGTGTATGGCATGGATATGCGCCTGCGCACGGCCTCCCTGGCCGAGCAGACGCTGATTCACCACCAGTGTGTGGCCCGAAAGCCGGCGTCCCTGTCCTTTACCCAGGCCGCCGCCATGCCCCTGGCTGGACTGACCGCGTTGCAGGGGCTGCGCAAGGGCCAGGTGAAAGCGGGCAGCCAGGTGCTGATTATTGGCGCCTCCGGTGGCGTTGGCCACTTTGCAGTGCAAATTGCCAAGGCCCTGGGGGCCCATGTCACCGGTGTTTGCAGTGCCCGCAACCTGGGGTTTGTGCAGGAAATGGGGGCTGATGCGGTGATTGATTACACCGCCGGTGACTACCGCCAGAGCGCCGGCCCCTTTGATCTGGTGTTTGATGTCACCTCCTTTGAATCACCCCGCAGCTGCGCCGCCCTGCTGGCCCCTGGCGGCTGGTTTATTTCCACCGGGGGTGATGCCTTCTCCATGCTGGCAACACCGCTGTATCGCCTGGGCGGCAAAAACGCCGCCAGCCTGGTGGTGAAGCCCTGGCGGCAGGATCTGGAGGCGCTGACAGCGCTGGTGGAGGCGGGCACACTGCGTCCGGTGATCGAGAGTGAATTTGCCTTCGTCGATAGCGATCAGGCCTACCAACGCAGTCGCAGCGGCCGTTGCCGTGGCAAGGTGGTGATTCGGGTCGGCTCTGACGTTCACCCGGTGGATTGAACGGGTTCACTGCATGGCGCAGGCCATAGGCGCTTTCCGCCGCTTCCCAATACCAGATCGGTGTGTAAAAGGGCGTCAGGAGGCTCCTGAGGTCGCGCCCCTGCTACAAGTCTTATGTATAACGTTCGTCTTGACGTACGTGCTCAATGGCGTACACTTGATCAAAAGTTAACCGCGCAAGAGGTGCGTCATGACCGGAATTACAGCAACAGAGGCGCGCAGCAACCTTTATCGGTTGATTGACGAAACTGCCGAATCCCACCAACCGATCGTCATCATGGGCAAGCGCAACAAAGCTGTCTTGGTAGCCGAAGAGGATTGGTCGGCCATCCAGGAAACCCTTTACCTGCTCTCTGTACCGGGTATGCGGGAGTCTGTTCGTGAGGGGATGGACACCCCCGTGGATGAATGCGATGAGGGACTGGACTGGTGACATGGAAGTTGGTTTACACCAGGCAAGCCCAGAAAGATGCAAAGAAGCTGGCCTCCAGCGGCCTCAAGCCAAAAGCCCAGGAATTGTTGGCGCTGATTTCAGAAAACCCTTACCGCAAGCCACCTCCGTTTGAGAAGCTTATTGGGGATCTTGCGGGGGCCTGTTCGCGCCGCATTAATTTTCAGCATCGTCTGGTCTACCAGGTGCTGGAAGAGGAGCAGGTGGTGAAAGTTCTGAGGCTCTGGAGCCACTACGAATAAGGCATAACCAGCCGCTGTTGCCGCCGCTTCCCTTGCGGAGTATTGACTCAGTGATGACCACCCGGCCCATGGGCATGCCCGTGGGCAATCTCTTCCGCATCAGCAGCCCGCACCTCAAGAATGTCGATATTGAAAGTCAGGGTTTTACCCGCCATGGGGTGGTTGGTGTCCACATCGGCAAACTTCAGGCCGACTTTGGCGATGACCACGTGGCGCGGGCCCTGTTCGGTTTTCACTTGGGCGATCATGCCGGGCTTCCAACGTTTGGCACCCATCAAGTGCTTGACCGGCACGCGCTGCACGGCATCCGCCTTGCGCGGGCCATAGGCTTTTTCCGCAGGGATGGTAACGCTGAAACTGTCGCCAGCGTTGCGCCCCTCCAGTGCTTCTTCCAGGCCCGGGACAATACCGCCGTGGCCGTGCAGGTAGGCGTTCGGTTCGCCGCTGCGGGAGTCTTCAATGGCGTTGCCCTGCTCATCACTGACACTGTAGTGAAACAACACGACCTGATTCTTTTCGATGGGCATAGGGTTCTCTGCAAGGTTTGAAAGGGGTTCATTATAACCAGCAGTGGCGCTGACTGCAGCAGCGCAGTGGGCGGGGTTACAATTGCAGTAGAGTTCGGGTTTTTACTTTGGCGGTCATGGTACATCGGTTCGCGATGACTGTACCTGCTGCGATCCTGCGGGTATGGTTCAGGGCTATTCCACAGGCTTAAAGGAGCCGACACCGAAATGACAACTGTTGCACTGCTTGATGGTGGTCTCGGCCAGGAGATATACCGGCGTGCGCCGGATGTCAGCTCACCGCTGTGGTCTGTGGCGGTGATGCTTGAACGCCCGGATATTGTTACGGAGGTACACCGGGATTTCATTCTGGCGGGGGCGAAAACCCTGGCTCTGAATACCTATCCTGCCACGCCCACCCGCCTGAAAAGGATGGGGGTATATAAGCAGATGGCGACCATCCATCAAAGAGCCTTTCAGGCATTGGAAGAGGCCGTTCAGGATACGGGCGCCCAGGTGGATATTGCCGGTTGTCTGCCACCCCTCTTCGCCAGCTACCAGGGCCGGCCGGCCCGCACCTTTGCCGATCTGCTGGCGGAGTACAGCACCCTGGTCCGGTTGCAGGAAAGGGCTGACGTTATCCTCATTGAAACCATGACGAATACCCTGGAAGCCAGGGCGGCCTGTGAGGCGGCCCGGGCACTGGGGAAACCGTTTGGCGTGTCGTTTCGTGTTGAGGTCAACGGCGACCTGAGATCAGGGGAGACCCTGTCGGAGGCGATCGCAGCAGTTGCCGGCTATTCGCCCACAGCCATTATGCTGAATTGCTGTGACCCCGAAATAATGACGGCTGCCATGCCGCAACTGGTTAGAATGTACCCGCAGGTCGGCGGCTATGCCAATGCGTTTGAGTCGGTTGAGGAAATGGCCAACGGCGGCTCGGTGGATGCGCTGGAGGCAAGGTCCGACATTTCTCCGGAGACCCATACAGCGCTGGTTCGGCAATGGCTGGCAGACGGCGCCCGCGTTGTGGGGGGGTGTTGTGAAATCACCCCAGCGCATATTCAGCACCTGGCGCAAAGCCTGGAGAAGGATTTTGAACTGATCCGGTTTTCGCAGCTTTGATGCCCGGGTTTTATTGCTGGTTACTCGCCTGTCCCTGCTCACGTGCTGCAAAAGTCTCCAGCTCAACGCCCAGAAACAACACAACCATGTACCGGGTGCGCACTGCAGCGCGGTAGTGGTGGGGGATAACACGTAACCGGCGTTACCCCTCATACGCCTTTCGGTAGCTCCCCTGATAATCAAACACCCGCTCTTGCACCTGCCAATAGTGCTTCTGCTTACGGGCAATGACAAAATCCGGCGCGGGGAGCAATGCCTGACGCTCCAGGACCTCATCCGCAGTGCTGAACGTGGTCGGCGCTTGGCCTTTCGCAAAACGGCGGCCGAACAGGTTGTTAAAGACGGTGCGTTGCGCGGGCTTGCTGAAATCAAACGACTCCGCCAATTCCTCCCCATCCTCCCCGTGGTAGACCATTTTCAGCTTGCTGCCAGCCACACTCAGGGTGATTCCGGCGCAACGGATGACCATGGCATCCTTGAGTTTCAGGGCATCCCTTAGCTGGTCATCCGGGTCGATGAGGGTTTCCTGGCACTGCCCGCAGCGGCGGGCCGCAATATCGTTCTCGCCACCGCAGTGTGGGCACTCCTTGAAGCGAAACCGGTAATCGCACTGTTGCGGGCGCGGGTTCTGCACGGCCGGTTGATCCTCTTGCACCGCCCCCAGCAGCCCCTGGCAACGGCGGCCGTAGTGCTCGATCACACGGCCTTCCCTGTCGGTGATGCCCCAGAAGATATTGGCAAAACCACAGCCCGGGCAGAACACCTGCACCGGCTCGCTGTCCGGGTTCGGTTTTGCCTCCCCCACCTCCGGGTGATGCAGGTTCACCCGGTTACCCGCGTAATCCATCACCAGGCAGTCTTTCTTACCTTCGTCCAGGCGCAGGCCCCGGCCCACCATCTGCTGATACAGGCTGACCGACTGGGTAGGGCGAAGAATGGCGATCATATCCACATGGGGTGCATCAAAGCCGGTGGTGAGCACCGACACATTCACCAGGTACTTAAGCTGCTTTTGTTTGAAGCGCTGGATCAGCAAGGTGCGTTGATTCTGATCGGTGGCGCCGGTCACCAGGGCGGTGTGCTGTGGTGGCAGATAACCGGTGATTTCCCGGGCATGATCCACGGTGGCCGCAAAGATCATCACCCCCTGGCGCTCAGCGGCCAGGGCCACCACCTGCTCAATAATGGCCCGGGTGACCCGCTGGTGTTTGCCCAGTAGCTGGTTGACGTCTTTCTCGGCGACTTCACCAAAGCGGTTTTGAGCGAGGGCAGAGAAGTCGTATTGCGCCACCGCTGCATCCACAACCTCCGGGCGGGTGAGGTAGCCCCGGCTGATCATATAGCGCAGGGGCAGTTCATAAATGCAGTGCACAAAGGGCTTGTCTTCGTCACTGCGCACAAAGCCCCGGTAGTGGTAGCGATAGATCCAGCCCATGGCCAGCCGGTAGGGGGTGGCGGTAAGGCCGAGCACTTTGAGGGCGTGATTCTGCTGGCGCAGCCCCTGGATGATGCGCTGATACTGACTGGTGTCCTCACCGCTCACCCGGTGGCACTCATCGATGATGAGCAGGGAGTATTCATCCCGGAACTGCGCCAGATTCGCCGCCACGGACTGCACACTGGCAAAGGTCACCTGATGGCGGTTTTCCCGACGCTTGAGCCCGGCGGAGAAGATGCCGCCGGTGAGCCCATAACTCTGGTATTTGGCGTGATTCTGCTCCACCAGTTCTTTCACGTGGGTCAGTACCAGAATCCGGCGCCGGGCCAGACGGGCCAACTCGGCAATCACCAGGCTTTTACCGGCGCCGGTGGGCAGCACGATAACGGCAGACTCATCCGTGCGGCGAAAATGCCGCAAGGTGGCATCCACCGCTTCCTGTTGGTAGGGGCGCAGGGTAAAAGGCGCGTTCATTGATTGATCAGGCAGCAGGGAAAAACAGTGCCTGCAGTTTCTGCCCCGGGCTCTCGGCGCGCATCATGGACTCACCCACCAGGAAGGCGTGAATGTTCTGCTCACGCATGGTCTGTACATCTTCCGGGGTGTGAATGCCGCTTTCGGTGACGATCAGCTTATCCTTTGTCACCTCCCGGCTCAGGGTCAGGGTGGTCTGCAGTGACACCTCAAAGGTGTGCAGGTCACGGTTGTTGATGCCAAGCAGGGGGGTGTCTACCTGCAGACCCAGGGCCAGCTCTTCACGGGAGTGTACCTCTACCAGCACATCCATCCCCAGCTCCTGGGCGAGGCCGTTCAGGTGCTGCATCTGGGTGAGGCTCAGGCAGGCGGCGATCAGCAGAATGCAGTCGGCGCCGACGATGCGGCTTTCATGAATCTGGTACTCATCCACCATGAAATCCTTACGGATCACCGGCAGGGTGCAGGCGCCCCGTGCGGCCTGCAGGTCGGCTTCGCTGCCCTGAAAGAAATCCCTGTCCGTGAGCACCGACAGACAGGTGGCGCCGCCACGCTGGTAATCCTCGGCAATCGCCGCCGGTGTAAAGGGGTCCCGCAGAACCCCCTTGCTCGGGGAGGCTTTCTTGATTTCCGCGATCACTGCGGGCTCTCCCCGGGCTATCCGGGCCTGCATGGCGGCGGTAAAGCCCCGGGTCTCCGGCTGGTCCAGGGCCTGTGCGCGGCACTCTGCCAGCGGGCGCTTGGCTTTGCGCTGGGCCAGTTCCTGCCATTTGCGCTCAACAATGTTGCGCAGGATAGTGGGGGTCTGTTCGCTCATGCATGTAATCCTGTGGGGTTCAGTCCAGGCAGCGGGTAAAGTCCGCCAGTTCCTGCATTTTGGCCGAGGCAAGACCACTGCCGATGGCATCGGCGGCCATGGCCACGCCGTCTTTCAGATTGTGGGCCAGGTCGGCGCAGTAAATGGCGGCACCGGCATTCAGGGCAATCAGGTCACGGGCTTTTTCCGTGCGCGGCTCATGGCCACGGCCAAAGGCGGCCTTGATCAGCGCCAGGGATTCATCGGCGCCGTTTACGGTAAGGCCTGCCAGTGTCTGTGATTCCAGCCCCACATCTTCCGGTGTCAGGGTGTACTCATGGATCTCGCCGTTTTTCAGCTCCGCCACATGGGTACGTCCCGCCAGGCTGATTTCATCCAGCCCGTCGTCACTGTGCACCACCATAATGTGCTCTGAGCCCAGGCGCTTGAGCACCTCCGCCATGGGCCGGCACAGGGCACTGTTGAATACGCCAATGAGCTGGTGCCGGACCCCTGCCGGGTTGGTCATGGGCCCGAGAATGTTGAACAGGGTGCGCATGCCCAGCTCCTTGCGCGGGCCAATGGCGTGTTTCATGGCGCTGTGGTGGGCCGGGGCAAACATAAAGCCGACACCGATCTGCTCCACCGCCCGGGCCACCTCCTCAGGGGAAATGCCCAGTTTGATACCGGCGGCTTCCAGCACATCGGCACTGCCACTGCTGGAGGATACCGACCGGTTGCCATGCTTGGCCACATGGCCACCGGCTGCGGCCACCACAAAGGCGGCGGCGGTAGAGACATTGAACAGGTTGGCGCCATCGCCACCGGTGCCGACGATATCCACCAGGGGGTGAGCCTTGATGGTCACCGGGGTGGCCAGCTCCCGCATCACCATGGTGGCGCCGGTAATCTCATCGATGCTTTCGCTTTTCATGCGCAGGGCCACCAGAAAGGCGCCAATCTGCGCATCGGTGGCCTCACCCTTCATGATGATACGCATCACCGACTGCATCTGTTCCGTGCTCAGGTCCAGGCGGTCCACCACCCGGGCCAGTGCGGCTTTCATATCCATTGCAGGTTGCCTCTGTTGTCAGTGCTGGGTTTAACGTGGCCTGATCCCGGTTAACATCGGGTCAGGCGCTACGGGCCGGCGCCTGGGGCTGCGGGGTAGCCAGAAAGTTCTGCAACAGCTGGTGACCCTGCCGGGTCATAATGGACTCCGGGTGAAACTGCACCCCTTCCACCGCCAGGGTACGGTGACGAAAGCCCATGATTTCCTCCAGGGCGCCATCCTCGGTTTCCGTCCAGGCGGTCATTTCCAGCACCTCAGGCAATGCGGTCTTATCCACCACCAGGGAATGGTAACGGGTCGCCTCAAACGGCTGGTCCAGCCCCTGGAACACCCCCTGACCCCGGTGATGAATGGGGGAGGTTTTACCGTGCATGACCTTGCCCGCACGAATCACCTTGCCCCCAAACACCTGGCCAATGCACTGGTGCCCGAGACAGACCCCCAGCAACGGCACCCGCCCGGCAAAGTGGCGCACCACCTCCAGGGAAATACCCGCCTCATCCGGCGAACAGGGGCCCGGGGAAATCACGATCCGCTCCGGGTTCATGGCTTCGATATCCGCCACCGTGAGGGCATCATTACGCCACACCTCCACCTGTGCCCCCAGCTCGCCAAAGTACTGCACCAGGTTGTAGGTGAAGGAGTCGTAGTTATCGAGCATCAGTAGCATAACGCGGGGCCCTTGTTGCCGGTCAGGGGTTCCGGGGGAAACCCTTGTAAGGGCGCATTATCGCAGGCTGGGGGGCTGCACTCAATTTTCTGTTGCCGGGCGACAGCGGCCATTCGGGAGCTACTCGGGGACAGGCCACGTTAAATGGGGACAGACCACGTTTTTAGCACTTCAAAAAACGTGGTCTGTCCCCATTTAACGTGGCCTGTCCCCAATTAAACCCATGGAGCAGAGGCAGGGTTATAGCTGATTCAAGGTCTCTTTGGCGATGCGGTAAAGTGCCCCCAGAGTCTGATCAAACACCCAGCGGATAAAGCGGTAACTCAGTTCCCCCACCGTGATTGCGGTTTTACCGGCAAAAACCAGCATATGACCCAGTAAGCCACGGGTTTGCTCAGCGAAGTGAACGGAGGCCTTGGCAACGTTCTCCAGGGTGCGGGCCAACATGTCGTAAAAGGTCAGTGAGGTGCCAATGCCGGCCTGGGCCACCACCAGCGTGTAATAGCCCGCATCTTTAAGCAGGGTGACGAGGGCTGCGTTGAGCCGGTCAGCCCAGTAGCCGCTGAAGGATGCCTGGTGCCGGCGGTCATAACTCAGACGCACCGGCTGGTTCAAAAAGTCGCTGGATTGCTTTTGCAATCCTGACCAGTCACTGCCTTTTGCGGTGTTACGGTAGCCCGGGTTACCGGTCACCCCCATGGAATGAGCACCCAGGCTCATGCCTTGACCACTGTCGAGACGGTATTCCAGGGCGCCCTGGTTGGGAGCGTGAATAAAAGGCCACAACGGCAGCTTGGGAACAACATCAGCGCCATGGGTGCAGCGGTAAATCTTGTGGCTGCTGCCGGTGGACTGGGTGGCGAAACCTTCCAGGCCGACCCGGGGCGCACCAAAGGTATATAGATTAACGGGACGCTGATACCTGGCCTTTATCCAGTCAGCAGCGAGGGATGCCAGGGCACCCCCGAGACTGTGGCCAACGCAGTGAACCAGACCGGCACTGTCGGAGCGTAACTGCGGGTTTAGCTGCTTTTCCAGCAGTGGCTTCATGGAGCTGAAGGTGGTGTTGAAACCGGCATGTACCGAGGGGCCGCCATGGGAGGGGCTGAGGCCGAAGTTGGCATCGGTGAGTTTGTCGTTGAGGGTTTTGGTGCCACGCAGAGCAACTACATGGTGCCCCTGATAGTGCGCTTTTCCCTGACCGATAACGGCAAAACCAGAGGTTCTACGGTAGAGCCCAAAAAAGCCGCCTGTTGACCCACGTATGGGGCCATTATTGAGGTCAAAGTTGAAAATAGCGTTTAATTCAGGGGTTCTTGGGAAATTGTAAATGCCGGTTTCACTAGGTTCCATGACTTCGTAAACCGCCTCGGCCAACTCTGCTGCGATAGCAGGGGTAAGAGGTAACATAAGAAAATCCTTTTCCTGTTACAGATCTTTGCGCTATTCCCAGCGGCAAATACTTGAAATGTTATGGGTAAATGAGGGGTGCTCATGTCTCACAAAATGCTGCTGCTTCTCAGGGGTATCAAGATCACAGTGCATGGATGCCAGTTTATTTTTCACGGTAAGTTCAGGTTCTATACTGTCTGTGACTGCATACCACAGGACAAATTTTTCCCCCCCTGTTTCCGCATAAATGATTTGTCGGTTGCGTGTTTCGTCGAGCAAACGCCCGGGGATACGTGAGCGGATCCATTTCTCTTGGAAGTGAAATTTCCCTTGAGCATCGGTGGTGGTTTTTTCGATGTTTTCTTTACCGTAAGTCAGAGAGCGAAATACATTTATCCCTGCCTGGGGCTTACCTTGTTGCATGATTTGCCCATGCACTTCAGGAGATAAGTGGACATCGTAACGTTTAAGAATCCAGAACATCCCCGCTATTCCCTGTGTTGAGAAGCTAAGTAAAATAAATCCAAGCAGAAGCTGCGCTAATTTCTTTCGTAAGCGCCAGGTATGAGTATCAGCAGGAGAAGACATAACGAACCCGTTCCTTGTTCGAGAAATACCCAGACGGGACAAGAATTGCCTTCCTGGCATCTGCGGGAAAACTAACCGAGGCTATCAAAAGGGTCAAGAAGCGCCCCCACAAATTGACAGGGGCGACCTGAAATGAGCTCAAGGGTCGGGGCAGGGATGGTCTGTCCCCTTTCCTAGCCAATGGCTTCCTGCACTGCGGGTTTTATCTGTGGGAGCGGCCATGGCCGCGATGAAGCCACTCCGCTACAGGCGTTCTGGCAGGGGTTTTGGAATGACCTCGACAGTCATCGCGGCTATAGCCGCTCCCACAGGTATGGCTTGAGTAAGTGCCATTCTGGTCTGTCTCCGCTTAACTCTGTCCCCAAGCACACCTATCAGTCCCGGAACGCGTCATGGAAATCACTCAGGGCCATATCCGCCGCCCGGAAGATGGCACGGCCCTTGTTCTTGGTTTCTTTCCACTCCAGCCGCGGCACCGAGTCTGCCACCACGCCGGCGCCGGCCTGGATATGCAGGACCTGATCCTTGATCACGGCGGTGCGGATGGCGATGGCGGTGTCCATCTTGCCGGTCCAGGACAGGTAGCCCACGGCGCCGCCGTAGACGCCCCGCTTTACCGGTTCCAGTTCGTCGAGGATTTCCATGGCGCGGATTTTGGGGGCACCGCTTAGGGTGCCTGCGGGCAGGGTGGCCCGCAGCACGTCCATGGGGGTCAGGTCGGCCCGCAGCTGGCCGCTGACGTTGGATACGATGTGCATGACGTGGGAGTAGCGTTCAACGGCCATTTTATCCGTGACCTTTACCGTGCCGGTGTCACAGACCCGGCCGATATCGTTGCGGCCCAGGTCGATGAGCATCAGGTGTTCTGCCAGTTCCTTGGGGTCTGCCAGCAGCTCTTCTTCCAGGGCCTGGTCCTGGGCCCGGGTGGCACCCCGCTTGCGGGTACCGGCCAGGGGGCGCACCGTCACTTCGTTGTCTTCCACCCGGGCGAGAATTTCCGGTGAGGAACCGACAATGTAAAAATCCCCCAGGTTCAGGTAATACATATAAGGGGATGGGTTCAGGCAGCGCAGGGCCCGGTACAGGTTCAGGGGCGGTGCGGCGAAGGGCACGGACATGCGCTGGGACAGCACGGTCTGCATCACGTCCCCATCCAGCACGTACTCGCGGATTTTCTCCACTGCCGCCTCAAATTCCGTCTGGCTGAGACCGGAGTGGAAGTCTTCCTCCCGGATCGGCGGGTGGTCCACCGGGCTTACCGGGCCGCGGGCGGTGCTCTGGCGCAGCATCTGCTCCAGCTCATCCAGCCGGGCCAGGGCCTGATTGTAGGCGTCTGGCAGTGCCGGGTCGGTCTGTACGATCAGGCTCAGCTTGCCCCGCAGGTTATCAAACACCACCACTTCATCGGACAGCATCAGCAGGATATCCGGGTTGCCCAGGGGGTCGTCCACCGGTGCCTTGCCCGCCAGGCGGGGTTCGATATAGCGCACCGTGTCATAGCCGAAATAGCCCACCAGGCCGCCATTGAAGCGGGGCAGCTCCGGCAGGTCAGGGGCCCGGTAGCGGGCCTGGAACTGCTCGATGTAGGCCAGGGGGTCCCTGACTTCCTCGCTACTGAGCTGCTGGTCATCCCGTTCGTGGATCACCTGGTGGCCAATTACCCGCAGCCGCTCCCGGGCCGGCAGACCGATAATGGAGTAGCGGCCCCATTGCTCGCCCCCCTGTACGGACTCCAGCAGATAGGAGTAGGGGCCGTCAGCCAGCTTGAGATAGGTGCTCAGGGGGGTGTCGAGATCGGCGAAGACCTCCCGGTAGACGGGAATACGGTTGTAGCCTTCACCGGCATAGGCGGCAAATTGTTCGGGGCTCATAAGGGTTTCCTGAAAAAAGCATGGGCAAAGGGCAGTGTGCCGACAGCACACCCGGTATCAGTGGCCGTGCATTACCATCGCCAGCGCGGATTTGCCCGGGTTGCAGGGTGCAGGTTCAGAGTGGCTTTTTTCAGTCCGGTGGTCACACCCGGTCTCCTTGTGATTCCGGTAGGGAAGCGTGTTGATTCAGAGGTAAAGATTACCTAAGGCCCTTGTGGTTCGCAACAAAAGCCCAGCATTCAGGGCGGTTTCCCGATGTTTCGGGGTTTGGCCCCTGAAGACGCGAACCTGAACACATCCTGGGAGTTTGGGGCTGCCATGGGGGCAGGGAGGAAATTACATTGAAGTAATAACAACGAATAAGGAGTTACCCCATGGGCTTCCCCCGTTATCTGTCCGTCTCTTTTTTAGTGGCCAGCCTGCTGTTGGCCATCAGTCTTCCCGCCCAGGCGGAGCCCGGTGATTACCGGCTGCTGCAGACCCTTCGCCACCTGGTGTCGCCACCCAAAGCGGATAACCCGGTGACCCCGGCACAGCGTCAGGACGACTACCCCCTGATCAGCAATCCCCGGGGGTTCAAGGATGGTTTCTCCCCGGGCCGTTACAGCCAGTGGCAGACGGTGCACCTGGCCCCGGAAACCGGCGCGGTCTGTGGTAATGGTAGTCCTTACAAATTTTTTGTTAACCGGGTGCCGGGCACCAGTAACACCATCCTGTATATGGAAGGGGGTGGTGCCTGCTGGGATTATGAAAGTTGCACCGGACAGACCGGCATTCGCGGCGCCCGCAATCCCAACGGGGTGCCGGATGATTATATGAGCATCCTGAATCCGGAAGGCAGTTTTGTCAGTCCCTTTGTCGCCCGCTATCACCCCTTTGACCGGGTTAAAACCCAGGCGTGGAACATGGTGTATGTGCCTTACTGCACCGGGGATGTGTTCTCCGGTGACCGGGTGGCGGTCTATGAAGATCCCACTGGCGAGAAAGAGCCCCTGGTCTGGCACCACAATGGCCTGCGCAATGGCCGGGCAGTGGTGGCCTGGATGAAGGATAATCTGCAGCGGCCCACCCAGTTACTGTCTACCGGCTGCAGTGCCGGCGGTGTCGGCAGCCTGAATAACTATTACCCCAACCGCCGGGACCTGGCGCCGGAGTATGGTTATCTGATCAATGACTCGGGCCCGGTTTTCCCGGCGCCGGTGAGTGGGAACAAGGCCACATACCCCTCCTTACCCCTGCACCAGAAAATCCGTGCCGTATGGGGTCTGGATGACGGGGCGCTGGATTATATCCGCCAGGAAATGCCCCTGTTCAACGAACAGGATCTGGGCTCCATTAATCCTGCCCTGGCTACGGCCTTTCCCCGGGACCGCCTGGGCCACACCCATTTCTGGCAGGACCTGAACTTCTCCGCCTATTCCTATGAACGCTTTCACGATGAGACTGACCAGGCCCCGGATCAGGCCACCCTGGAGCAGGGGCTGCATCAGCGCTGGCATCAGGATACGGGAGCGCTGATAACCCAGCTGGCGGGGCTGGATAACTTCGGCTATTACCTGCCTGCTTTCCGTAACATCAATGAAAGTCATTGCAGCACCATTATTGATTTCAAAAACGGGGATATTCCTGAGATGGGCCTGACCCTGAAGGACTTTATTAATGATGTGCTGGATGGGTCCGGGAGTGTTATGCAGGCTGCTGCCAGCGACCCCAAAACTGATGAAAACCCCCGCTTTAACCTGCTGTACTGGATTGTGGATGGATTGCTTTAGGGATCTGTTGCGGGGTAACGGCAGGCCCTGGGTTTAATCAGGGTCCTGCCGGTAAATTCTTTCCCGGGCCAGTTGCAGCTGTTTTTGCAGGTAGCGGTCCCGTTTCTGGCGGCTGGTAAAATCCTCTCTGGCCATAACATCTGCCACGATCCGTTGCTGCTGTTCCCGATAGCTGGCCAGTTGCGGCGCTGCTGCCGCCTGCCAGCGGGCCATGGCCTGGTCATACTGCTCCTGGTAGTGCTGTTTTAAGGTCAGCCGGGCGTCTTCCCGTTCGGCCTCGTTTTCCAGGGTCAGTGGCAATAGCGCCAGCTCCACCAGCAGGCGTTCCCCGGCACTGGCGTGACCTTCCTCTGTAGCCTTATTCAGATCTTGCCGGATCTGCTCTGCCTGTTGCTGACGTTGTTCCAGGGTCATGCTCTCAGCCTCAGTAAAGAACTGCTGGAGGGACTGTTGCAGGGCGAGTTGTTGCACATACTGGCGTGTCGCCGGGTGTTCCAGCAGGGCCGCTTTTTCTGCGGACAGATGGGTGTGCAGTGGCTCAAGGAAGGTGCTTCCAGGCTGCCCCGGCACGGTCTGCTGTACCCGGAAAGGTTGGTAAAATCCCGGTTGCGGTAGTGTGGCTGTGGTTCTGCTGGGGGGGGGAGGAGCCAGCCAGGCCTGGGCAATCCAGACACTGACCCCGGCCAGAGCGCCGGTAAAAAGTAGCCAGGGCAGCCAGTTAGACAGATTTCTGGGGGGTGGGACGGAGTGTTTCAACCTAAGCTCCTGTACGGGTTTGACCGCATGCCGGAATTACCGGCAAGACAGGGCTTACGCTAACAAGCTCAGGGTTGAAGAATGTGAATCAGGTTCACGGAATCAGATAAAGAATGTGTCACCAGGTAAAATCTGCCGTGCCCCGTTTTATACACTGCCCCCAAGGCTGATCTGTTTGCGCATGTCGGCAATCACCTGCTGGTAATCCGGCGCATTGAAAATGGCTGAGCCGGCCACAAAAGTATCAGCCCCGGCGGCGGCGATTTCCCGGATATTGTTGGTCTTGACCCCACCGTCCACTTCCAGACGAATTGGCAGCCCACTGCTGTCGATGAGCGCGCGGGTCTTGCGCAGCTTATCCAGAGTGCCGGGAATAAATGACTGGCCACCAAAGCCCGGGTTTACTGACATCAGCAGAATCAGGTCCAGCTTGTCCATCACGTGTTCCAGCACATGCAGTGGCGTGGCCGGGTTAAACACCAGGCCAGCCTGGCAGCCGCCATCCCGGATCAGTTGCAGTGAGCGGTCGATATGGGCAGAGGCTTCCGGGTGGAAGGTAATGGAGCTGGCACCGGCGTCGATAAACATGCGAATCAGGTCATCCACCGGCTGCACCATGAGGTGCACATCAATGGGGGCGGTTACGCCGTGCTTGCGCAGGGCCTCACACACCAGGGGGCCGATGGTCAGGTTAGGCACATAGTGATTGTCCATGACATCGAAATGCACCCAGTCAGCACCGGCGGCCAGCACATTATCCACCTCCTCACCGAGGCGGGCGAAATTGGCAGATAGAATGGAAGGGGCGATCAGGGCCTGATTCATGGGAATTCCTGTGGCTGAGAACAAAGGAGCTATAGTTTAACGGAAGCGGGCGGGGTACCAAAGCCATGGTGTTTAATGGTGCCCGGAAAATGGCAGCGGATATTGGGAAAGGACAGAAGCGGACTATGGCTAGTTGTGGTGTTATCAGCCCGGGGCTGAGGGGGTACTGGATCTGTCTGTGGCTGTTGCTGCCAATGGCGGTCCTGGCTGAGGAAAACGGCGATGAAAAGCCACCTCAGCAAGCCACTGAGGGGCCCCGGATTACCCTGGCGCCGGGGATTGCCGATCAGTCCCTGGGGGAACGGTTTCCCGAGCAGGCGATACTGCTGGAGTCAGGGGGGGCGCCTTTTACCGCGCTGCAATTGCGGGAAACCACCCCCCGCCGCCAGGGGGCTGCACTGATTGTGGCCGACGCCGGTGAGTCACCGGCGGCGGGGCTGGCGGGCAGTCTGCGCCGGTATTTGCCGGCAGCGGGTTGGCGCACCCTGGCCATGGCCTTGCCCATTGACCGGGTTGAGCCGTTACCGGCCCGGGTGTTCCCCTTGGCGGACCCGCCAGGGGGCGGCAACGACCCAGACAGTGCCCCTGAGGATCGGGGTCTGGCCATGGAAGTCATGACCCGGGAGCCCCTGGATAAAGACACCCTGGCGGATTACCAGGGGCAATCCCTGGAACGGGTGGCTGCCGGCGTCGCTCATTTGCGCCAGGCCGGTTACCAGAACATGGTACTGATCGGCATCGGCGCCGGGGCGGATACCGTGACCCGGTTTGTTCAGCAGGACACGCAGCAGCTGCCGGACGGAGGGGTTGGGCTGGTGTGGCTGTACCCGCAGTTTCAGGCGCCCCTGAACCGGGATCTGGATGCGGTGTTTGGCCGGGAGTGGGCTATTCCGGTGCTGGACCTGGTGGACTCACGGCGCCACCGGGAGGCGGCGGCTGCCCGTCGGGCAGAGGCGGGCAGGGGGCGTTTTGAACGCTACCAGCAGCAGGTCGTACCCTTGAACAATCTGACCAGCGAGGCCAGCCAGAAGCGGGTTGCTTATCGGATTCAGGCCTGGCTGGAAAAGCACATGCTGGGGATGGAGTTGTAGGGCCCCTCAGGCGTCCGGGTGCCGCTTGCTGATAATATCCCAGGCTTTCTGTAACTGATCCAGTTTAAGCCGGGCTTCCTGCTCAGGGATGCCGGTGTGCAGAACCCGGTCCGGGTGATAGCGGCCCCGCAGGCGGCGGTAATTTTGCCGCAGGCTCTGCAAAGAATCATTGCTGTGACCACCCAGTACCTGGCAGGCACCACTGAAACTGGAAATCGCCGGCGGCGGCCCATCACCGCCACTGTTAGGCTGGGTAATCCAGACCTTACTGGTGTAGCTGGCCAGGATGCGCTGGCTGGCAGCAGTGGACAAACCCATGGCCTCGCTGGCACTGCGGTAACGGCTGGCCCGGGCCGGGGTTGGCGGACCCTCATGGTGGCAGGCATGCCCCAGAGCAATGGCCAGGCGCAGCGTTGTGCCAGGCCAGCGACGGGTCAGCAGGCGCAGCCACCAGGGGCAGCTGGCGGCGAGCAGGGTTTTGCCTTTATGGAAGCGGCGGATCAGGTAGCGGCGCTGGTAATGCCCGGCTCCCAGGGCCCGCAACAGGGCCTCCCCATAGCGCACATCCAGCTCGGTCACCCGGCCGTCGGAGCGGGATAAAAAACCCAGTAAGCGAAACAGCTGTGGCCGGCTCCACAGGGGCAGACCACTGCGCTCCAGCAGCCGCGCCCCGTGGTGGCCACTGGCATCCAGCAAACGCAGCAATTCTGGCAGCTCCAGGGGCATCTGCCCCTGGTCACTGTTGTGGTCCTTGGTCTGCTGCCGGCGTGCTGTCATGAGTGTGGGTCCTGCTGGCGTAACTGCCGGTCCAGGTTGGCCAGGCGCTCAGGGGTGCCGATATCCTGCCATTGCCCCTGGTGGTGCAGACCGCTGACCAGCCCCCGGGTCATGGCGGTTTTGAGCACGGGAGCCAGGCGGTTTTCCGCCAGTGGTGCCTGTTCAATCAACTGCCGGTGCAGCAGGCTGATGCCGGCAAAGGTCAGTTGGTCAGGCCCACTGCCATGCACCTGTCCCTGCTTGTCCAGGTGGAAGTCCCCCTGTGGGTGTTGCCCCGGGTTATCCACCAGCACCAGTCTGGCCAGGCAGTGTTGCGGGTCTGGCAGGGGCCACAGGGTGTGGAAGTCGAAGTCGCTCCAGATATCACCGTTAACCACCAGTATCCAGTCACCGTCATCGAATAACGGCAGGGCATTGCGCAGGCCACCCAGGGTTTCCAGGGGTTCCGGCTCCCGGGAATAGCGAATACCCAGACCAAAGTCAGCCCCGTCCCCCAGGGCCTGCTCAATCTGCTCCCCCAGCCAGGCGGTATTGATCACCAGGTGGCGGATGCCGGCAGCAGCCAGGCGCTGAAGTTGATGCACAATTAATGGCTGCCCCGCTGCGGGTAGCAGTGGCTTGGGAGTGGTAAGGGTCAGGGGGCGCATACGCTCACCGCGCCCGGCGGCCAGTATCAGTGTATTCATGGGGCATTGCTGTCCAGTGCGTGCAAATGCGGCCAGACCCGGTGTGTCAGCCAGTGGCCAAAGGGCTGCAGGGCTGGCTGACCCTGGCTGGCTTCAATCAGGTAGTTCACCGTGCGCGGCACATCTGCCAGATAACCGGCCTTACCGTCGCGTTTCGCCAGGCGGGCAAAAATCCCGGCAGCTTTCAGGTGGCGCTGCATCCCCATCAGTTCAAACCACTGGGTAAAAGTGGCGCTGTCTGCCTGGTGCAGCCCCTGAGCCTGGCTCTGCTGACGATACTGTTCCACCCACCGGGCTACCGCTTCCACAGGCCAGCGCACATAACAGTCTTTTAGCAGGGAAACCAGATCATAAGTTACCGGGCCGATCACTGCATCCTGAAAATCGATAATGCCGGGGCTATTGGCGCCGGTCACCAGTAGATTGCGGGAATGATAATCCCGGTGCACGGTGGCCCGGGGCTGCTCCAGGGCGGCATCCCGCAGCAGGGCAAAGGTGCTGGCCAGCAGATCCTGCTCCTGGTCAGTCAGGCTCAGGCCGAGTTGTTCCTTCAGCAACCAGTCCGGGAACAATTGCATCTCCCGTTCCAGTAGCCCAGCGTCATAGGCGGGCAGGGGCAGATCCTGGGGCAGGGTCTGAATCCGTACCAGGGCGTTAATGGCCTGGCCATAAAGGATGTCGGCACGGGCTTCCTGGGTCAGGGCCTGGCTGTACAGCTGGTCCCCCAGATCTTCCAGTAACAGAAATCCCTGCTGCCGGTCCTCTGCCAGTATCTCAGGCACATGCAATCCCTGGGCTTGCCAGTGCCGGGCAATGGCTACAAAAGGGGCGCAGTCTTCGTGCTCCGGCGGGGCATCCATAACAATCCAGGACAATGGCCCGGAGGCAGTTTCCGTATGGGCACGGAAATAGCGGCGGAAGCTGGCATCGCCGGCAACTTTTGCCACCTCCTGGGGGGCGGCGGGAAGGACCTGGTGAAGCCAGTCCAGCAGGCTCTGGTAACGCTTATCCATAAAGTTCTCAGGTAACGGGAAGGGCATTGGTGCCGGAGTGGTTGTGGCATTATTCTGCATCAGCGACCGGGTCTATGCCAGAGTCGTTAACAAGGCTGAGGTCGACGTGTAAACTGTGCCTCCCTGGCAAGCGGCTCTTTACCCAACCGTCGCGGCTGTCGGGGTCAAGGGGATGACATCTGTGGGCACTGCTGTGATTAACGCGTTTACCCGACTGGCGGGGCTTGCCCTGGCGGTTGCCCTGGCAATGCCGGCCCAGGCCCAGCGGCCTGTAGCCGCAGACCTTGACTGGGTGCCTTTTGCGGATATGGATGAGGCAGCCAGGGCCCGGGTGCCCGGTTACTGCGGGGGCGGTTATCAGGAGCCGCAACAGATTCCTTTGCTGACCGCCACCGACGACAGCGTCTTTATTACCAGCGACCATGCCCGCTACCGCATGGAGGAATCCCTGCGCCTGTCCGGAGATGTGAACATTGCCCAGGGCCCTTTTCAGGCCCGCAGCGACAGCGCCGAATTTGATCAGTTCAGTGGTGAAGCCCGCCTCAGTGGCTCCGTGGTCAGCCGTGGCCAGGGTTTTCTGGTCACCGGTGACTCGGCGTTGTTTGACACCGCCAGCGGTGATATCACTCTTAATACCGCCAGCTTTCTGCTCCATGAGGCCCACATGCGGGGTGAGGCGGATCAGCTGGCCAGGACTGGTGCAGCGGCGGTGCGCATCAGGGGGGCTAACCTGACCACCTGTCAGCCCGGTAACAACGCCTGGTCTTTGGTGGCCTCACGGGTCAATCTGGACCAGGATGAAGGCTTTGGCAGTGCCCGCCATGTGCGCCTGCAGGTTAAAGATGTGCCGGTGTTTTATATTCCCTGGATGACCTTCCCCATTGATGACCGTCGCCGCAGTGGCCTGCTGTACCCCTCTTTCGGCTCCTCCAGTGCCGGTTCCGGGTTTTTTCTGGCGCAACCGTATTATTTTGATCTGGCACCCCATTATGATGCGACCTATACCCCCCAGGTCATTCATCGCCGGGGGCTGTTCAATGAGCTTGAGTTGCGTTACCTGAGCCCCTGGGGGCAGACCGATCTGGGGCTTGGGTATATTGATCGGGACTCGGAGTATGGGGATGAATTTTCCGGGCGCAGTTCCAATCGTTGGGGCCTGGCCCTCAACAGCGAGGCGCAATGGACGTCCCAGTGGCGCTCTTCAGTGAATTACAACGTGGTGAGTGATGATGATTACCTCACGGATCTGGTGCAGACCCTGGATCTGGACCGGGCTACCCATCTGCCGCGCACCGCCACCACCCGTTACCAGGATCAGGATCTTGAATTCAGCGCCACCCTGCGGGGCTTTCAAACCCTGGATGGGGATATCGCCGATGCGGACCGGCCCTATTCCCAACTGCCCGCCCTGGCCCTGAACAGCCGCGGGCAGGCCGGGGACCTGGACTGGCAGGGGCGGGGGCAATACGCTTATTTCTGGCGGGACAACGATAATATCCAGGGCCGGGACCGGGCCATTGGCAGCCGGTTGCGGCTGCAGCCGAGCCTGTCCGCGGGGCATCAGGGGCTGGCAGGATTTGTGCGTAGTTCAGTGATGCTTGATCATACCCAGTACCTGCTGGAAGATGTACCCCAGGATGACCGCTTCAGTCGCACCGTGCCCTTTGTGGATATGGATGCAGGGTTGTTTTTTGATCGGGAATTACGTCTGGCTGGCCAGGATTTCACCCAGACCCTGGAGCCGCGCCTGTATTATGTGTATTCCCCGTTCCGGGAACAGGACGAGATCCCGTTGTTTGATACGGCAGTGACCTCGTTCAACTTTTCCCAGTTGTTCGCCAGGGACCGTTTTGTGGGTGGCGATCGTATTGGTGATAACAACCGCATAACCGGGGCCGTGACCACCCGCTTCCTGGATGCTGCCAGGGGCGCTGAGCGGGCCCGTTTCAGCATTGGCCAGCTGTACCAGTTCGACGATCAGCGGGTCTCCGTTGATGGACGGGGCGCGGCAGATAAGGGCGAGTCGCCACTGGCGGGCGAAGCCATGCTGCGGCCCCTGGATAATTTCAGCCTGTCGGTGGCGGGGCAGTGGGATCCCCGGGAAAACACCACGTTGCAGGGGCGCAGCCAGGTACGCTTCCATAGCGAGGATTTTCGCACCGTGGCAAGTGTCGGGCATACCTACGATGCCACCGCGGTGGAGCGGCTTGAGCAAAGTGATATTGGCCTGGTGTTGCCTACCAGTGAGCAGACCCGCCTGATTGGCCGCTGGGTCTATGACCTGGAGCGCAATGCCACCGCCGGCAGCCTGGCAGGCCTTGAATACACCACCTGTTGCTGGAGTATGCAGCTGGTGGCACAAACATTCCGTACCCGGGATGATGGACTGGACCGGCGCGTGCTGTTCCAGATCCAGCTTCGGGGGCTGGGGGGTGGTGGCAGTGCTGCTGCCAATATTGCCGAGTCCATTCCGGGTTTTGAACAGCACCAACCCTGGCAACAGCCGGGTACCGGGCGTCGCAGTCAGGGGCGCCTGTAGCAGATCAGCCAACACCGAGGTTTTCATGGCATTTTTGACAGGACACAAAACAAACCGCGCTTTAACGCTGATCACGGCTTTGCTGTTGGCACTGGGCGTGGCAGCCAATGCCCAGGCCAACCGGCAGCCCCTGGATCGGGTGATTGCGGTGGTTGAAGACGATGTCATCCTGCAGTCTGAGCTGGAAAGCCGGGTGCGCACCATCCAGTCCCGGCTGAACGCCCAGGGCACGCAGATGCCCCCTGCCGGTGTACTTGAGCAGCGGGTACTTGAGCAGCTGGTGCTGGATTCGGTGCAACTGCAGATGGCAGAACGGGTGGGTATGCGGGTCAGTGATACCGAACTGAACGACACCATGCGCAATATTGCCCAGCGCAATGAGATGACCCTGCAACAGTTTGAGCGTGCCCTGGCTTCAGAGGGGCTGACGTTCCAGCAGGCCCGGGAACAGATTCGCCAGGAAATGCTGGTGAGTCGGGTACAGCAACAACAGGTGGGCCAGCGTATCCGGGTTACGGACCGGGAAGTGGACAATTACCTGCGCTCAGCGGAAGGTCAGGATCGTTCCGGGGTAGAGCATCTGCTGGGTCACATTCTGGTGTCAGTGAGCAATTTCAACAACCGGGATGAAGTGGCTGCTGCCCAGGCCAAGGCAGAGTCATTGCGCCAGCAGATTCTCGAGGGTGAGGATTTTCGCCAGGTGGCCGTGGCTGAATCCGATGGCCGTAATGCCCTTGAAGGGGGTGAGCTGGGTTGGCGCCGTAGCGAACAGCTGCCGTCTCTGGCCGCCAATGTGATCCCCCAGCTGTCCGTGGGCCAGCCTTCGGAAGTATTGCAGAGCGGCAGTGGCTTTCACATTGTGACACCCCTGGACCGCCGTGGTGGTGCCGCCCGTGAGGTGGAGCAGAACCGGGTACGGCATATCCTGCTGGCTGCAGATCCTGCCGGTGATAATGAGGCGGTTGAAGCCCGAATCCGTGAACTCAAGGAACAACTGGAAGCAGACGGCGCCGCCTTTGGTGCCCTGGCCCGGGAGTTATCCGATGATCCCGGTTCCGGGGCTGACGGTGGCCGCCTGGGCTGGGTGAACCCCGGTGAAATGGTGCCGGAGTTTGAAGAAGCGGTGCAGGGTGCCGCTGTGGGGGAAATCACCGGTCCTGTGCGCACTCAGTTTGGCTGGCACTTGCTGCGGGTAGAAGAGCGCCGTACCCGGGATATCGGTCAGGATATCCAGCGTAACGAAGCCCGCCAGACTTTGCAGCAACGGCAGTTTGAGCTGGAGCTTGAGAACTGGCTCAACGAAATCCGCGCAGAAGCCTATGTGGAAGTGAAAGCCGTGGTAGGTGGGATGATGAGCACTGGTCGATGAGCAGGGCAGCACGTCTGATGTTGACCCCGGGGGAGCCGGCAGGGGTCGGTCCTGATTTATGCCTGCAGTGGGCTATGGGTGAGCGCAGCGCTGAAGTGGTGGCCGTGGCAGACCATACCATGCTGACAGAACGGGCCCGGCAACTGGGGCTGGATTGCACCTTGGTGGATTGGCAGCCGGGCCAGCCGGTCAGCCGCAGCGGTGGCCAACTCAGTGTCTGGCATCTGCCCTGCGGCGCGCCAGTGACGGCGGGAACCCTGAACCCCGCCAATAGCGCCTATGTGCTGGCAACCCTGGAGCGGGCCACCCGGGCCTGCCAGGAAGGGGAGGCTGATGCCCTGGTCACAGCCCCGGTACACAAAGGGGTGATCAACGAGGCAGGTATCGCCTTCAGTGGCCATACGGAATTCCTCCAGGCCCAGTGTGGAGTGGAACGGGTGGTGATGATGCTGGCCACGGAAGGGTTGCGGGTTGCTCTGGTGACCACCCATCTGCCCCTGAAGGATGTGCCGGCGGCTATCACAGCGCAACGTATTACCCAGGTCACCCGTATTCTGCACCGGGACCTGACCCGGTTCTTTGCCATTGCCAAGCCCCGCATTCTGGTAGCCGGGCTCAATCCCCATGCCGGTGAAGGGGGCCACCTGGGGCGGGAAGAGCTGGACGTGATTATTCCTACCCTGGAGCAACTGCGCTCAGAAGGCATTCAGTTACAAGGGCCACTGCCGGCAGATACCCTGTTTACCCCGCACCATCTGCAAGACGCCGATGCCGTGCTGGCCATGTACCACGACCAGGGGCTACCAGTGCTCAAGTACAAAGGATTTGGCGCTGCCGTGAATATCACTCTGGGGCTGCCCATTATTCGTACCTCTGTGGACCATGGTACCGCCCTGGATCTGGCCGGTAAGGGCAGTGCCCATGGCGGCAGCCTGAACACCGCCCTGGCCTATGCGTCCCTGATGGTGCGCCGCCGGGCCCAGGCGGAGAAGCGCTCATGAGCCGCCAGGGACCCCCGGTGCATCAGGCCCGGAAACGGTTTGGTCAGAATTTCCTCCACGATGCCGGGGTTATCGACCGTATCGTCCGGGCCATCAGCCCCAAAATTGACGATAACCTGCTGGAAATCGGCCCCGGTATGGGGGCACTGACCGAATCTCTGGTGCTGAATAACCCCTCCATGACGGTGCTGGAGCTGGACCGTGACCTGGTGCCCGGGTTACGTACCCAGTTCTTCAGTTACCCGGAGTTTACTGTGTTGCAGGGGGATGCCCTGCGCTTTGATTACAGTGAGCTGGTGGCAGAAAAGCCTCTGCGCATTGTGGGTAACCTGCCTTACAACATCTCTACGCCGTTGATTTTTCATTTGCTGAACTATGCAGATCGCATCACGGACATGCATTTTATGCTGCAGAAAGAAGTGGTGCAGCGCATGGCGGCGGTACCCGGGGACTCCCAATGGGGCCGGTTGGCGGTAATGACCCAGTACCAGTGCCAGGTGCAACCGTTGTTTCCGGTGGGCTCCGGTGCCTTTAAACCGGCCCCCAAAGTGGAGTCCGCCATTGTCCGGTTGATGCCTTACGACACCCCGCCGATTCCGGCCAAAGACCGGGCCCTGCTGGCGAAGGTGGTGCGCACCGCGTTCAGTGCCCGGCGCAAAACGTTACGCAAGGCCATGGCGGTTCTGCTGAACGATGACGACTGGCCGCAACTGGGCATTGACCCGGGGTTGCGGCCACAGAACCTGACCTTGGCCAACTTTGTGGCTATCGCTGACTACCTGTATGAACGCCCCGCGGGAGACCTGCATGAGTGAATATGCCATAGGCGATATTCACGGCTGTTACAACAGCCTGCGGCGCCTGCTGGACCAGCTGCGGTTCGACCCCGGGCAAGACCGGCTCTGGCTGGTGGGGGACATTGTAAACCGGGGTCCTGATTCACTGCGGGCGTTACGCTTTGTACGGGATCTGGGTGATGGGGCACGCACCGTGCTGGGTAATCACGACCTGCACCTGTTGGCGGTGGCCATGGGGGACCATACCAGCCGCCGCAAGGACACCATGACGGGGATTCTCACCGCTCCGGATAAAGACGAACTGATGCACTGGCTGCGGCACCAGTCCATGGCCTGTTACGACAGTGAGCGGGACTTGCTGATGGTGCATGCGGGAGTGCCGGCACAGTGGTCCGTGGCCCAGACCTGTTCACTGGCCGCGGAGCTTGAGGCGGTGTTGCAGGGAGAGCAGGCAGAGGGTTTTTTCCGTGGCATGTACGGTAACCAACCGGCCTGTTGGTCTTCCCAATTAGAGGGCATTGAACGTTGGCGGAGCATTACCAATTACCTGACCCGGATGCGCTTTGTGGCTGCTGATGGCACCCTGGATCTGGCCACGAAAGATGACACAGCGGCGGATGGGTTTGCCCCCTGGTTCAGTTATCCCCGCCAGGAGGCCACCGGCATTATTTTTGGGCACTGGGCGGCTCTGGAAGGTAAGGCGCAGACTCCAGGCATCTATGCCCTGGATACCGGTTGCGTCTACGGCGGTACCCTGACAGCCCTTAACATGGATACCCGGGAGCGCATCAGTATCCCTTGTAGTGAGTGAACCAGCTTGGCGAAGGGCCTGGTTCAGGTGGCCTGGCCCTTGAAGCGGGACCTGATAATCGCCATGTTATTCTTAGCAGCCAATCCATTCTGATTTTTTCCTGTCGAGGACATACCCCATGCAATTGCAGGTCAATGGTGAACTCCACACCGTGGCAGACCAACTGACGGTAGCCATGCTGCTGGAAGAGCTTCAGTTTACCGGGCGGCGGATCGCTGTGGAGGTGAACGAAGCCATTGTTCCCCGCAGCCAACATGACCAGCATCAGTTACAGGGCAACGACCGGGTGGAAATCGTCCATGCCATTGGCGGCGGCTAATAATGCCGCTGACCCACCGACCTTATTCACGAGAGACGCTATGAATCCAGAGCAACAGGACCAGCCATTGATCATTGCCGGCCAGCAGTTCCAGTCACGCCTGTTGGTTGGCACCGGCAAATACAGGGATCTGGCAGAGACCCAGGCGGCCATTGAGGCCAGTGGTGCACAGATCATTACCTTTGCGGTGCGCCGCAGCAATATTGGCCAGGACCCCAATGAGCCCAACCTGCTGGACGCGCTGCCCCCGGAGCGTTACACCATGCTGCCCAATACCGCCGGCTGCTACACCGCCAAAGACGCCATTCGTACCTGCCAGCTGGCACGAGAGCTGATGGATGGTCACAAGCTGGTGAAGCTGGAAGTGCTGGGAGATGAGAAAACCCTGTACCCGAACGTGACCGAAACCCTGGCTGCAGCAGAAGTGCTGGTCAAAGACGGCTTTGATGTCATGGTCTATACCACTGACGACCCCCTGATTGCCCGGCGCCTGGAAGAGATTGGCTGTATTGCGGTGATGCCCCTGGGGGCGCCGATTGGTTCCGGTCTGGGTATTCAGAACCGTTACAACATCCGTACGATCGTGGAAAACGCCAGGGTGCCGGTACTGGTAGACGCCGGCGTGGGTACCGCCTCTGATGCCACTGTGGCTATGGAGCTGGGCTGTGACGGGGTGTTGATGAATACCGCCATTGCCCAGGCCAGAGAGCCGGTGAGAATGGCCCATGCCATGCGACTGGCGGTGGAAAGTGGTCGTCAGGCATTGCTTGCCGGGCGGATGCCAAAGAAGGCCTATGCCAGCGCTTCCTCACCCATGGATGGTCTGTTCTTCTGAGTTTAAGGAATTTGACACGTCATTTGAGGCCACAATGGTCTAATGCGTAACCGCCACCGTATGGTTAATTTCAAACCAATAAGTGTGAGAGGCAGTTATGGCTGAGGGTCGCGTAAACAGACGTGAAATGATCCTGCAAACTCTGGCGCAGTTGCTTGAGGATACGCCGAATCAACGTATTACCACTGCAGGATTGGCTAAACAGGTAGGGGTTACCGAAGCAGCGTTGTATCGCCACTTCCCCAGCAAGCGCAAAATGTTTGACGGACTGATCAATTTTGCTGAAGACGCGGTATTTGGACGCTGCCCGCAAATTCTGGAGTCTGAGCCTGATGTGCGGGAAAGGTTAGCCCTGTTAACCCGTCTGCTGCTGGTGTTTGCTGAGCGCAACCCCGGTATTGTGCGGGTGTTGAATGGTTCTGCCCTGAATGGTGAAGATGACCAGTTACAGGCCCGGGCCTCACAGTTTTTCGAGCGCTTTGAACTGCAGGTGCGCCAGGTACTGAAGCTGGGTGATATTGAACAGCAACAGACACCCCAGGGCAGCTATGGCCAGGGTGCTGCTTTTATCATGGCCCAGCTGGAAGGGCGCATTCAGCGCTTTACCCGTTCCGGCTTTCGCCACAAGCCTACCAGCGACTGGGACCGGATCTGGCCCCAGGTGCTGGAAGTGGTTTACGAAGAGCTGGAAGTGGCCTGAGGGTTTCTCTGGTCCAAAGCCCATGCCTCAACTGGTCAGTAGCGCCCGCATCCCCTGATACAGGCCGGGCGTACTGATCAGAATATCCTGCCCCCATAAATCTTCCGGGTAGCCTTCCGGCACGTCTGAAAAATGTCCCGCCATGGCCCCTGCTTCCAGGGCGATCAGCCGTGCAGCGGCAAAATCCCATGGACTCACGGATTCGTAATAGGTGTCCAGCCTGCCTGCAGCAACCCAGCAGATATCCAGTGCCGCCGAGCCATTGCGACGAATGTCACGGCAGTGGTGCAAGACTTTATCCAGCCGTCTGATGATGGGTGCCAGCTGATCTTTCCGGTAAGGAAAGCCGGTGGCCACCAGTGACTGGCGTAAGTTGGTGCAGCCAGTCGGCGCAATGGCACTGTCATTGAGAAAGGCGCCTTGGCCCCGGCTGGCACGGAAGGTTTCCTGCTGAAAGGGCGCGTGCACCACGCCGGTCTGTACCCGGCCTTTTTCCGCATAGGCAATGGAGATGGCCACCTGATCATGGCCGTAGGCGTAGTTTACCGTGCCATCAATGGGGTCGATAATCCATAAGGGTTGCTCAAGCTCCTGTGCTTGTCGCAGGTCCGGCATGGCTTCTTCAGACAGAATGCGGTGGTCAGGAAAACGGGCACGAATGGCATCGCCAATCAGCCGGTCTGCTTTCAGGTCCGCCTGGGTGACCAGTTCCTGTCCGTCTTTGTAGTCATGTTCCAGCCCCTGGGCCCGTTCCCGGATAATCAGCTCTCCGGCTTCCCGGGCAGTGGCCAGGGCAAATTCGGCAATGGTGTTGATATTCATAGGGCCTCCGTAAGGGATTTATTCCATCATACATTACCCTGGCGGGAGCTACTGAGCTCGTATGGGGGCAACGGTATGCATTGTCAGGTGGTTACTACGAAGATCACCGGCACATGGTGTTAGCAACTGGGATTCCCGGGGACCTCAGGTATACTCCCTGAACAACGCCAGGTGGAATTGTGTCTATGCAACTGATTTTAGGTCTGGCCCTGGCTGTGCTGGTGTTTGTGTTACTGCGCCAATGGCAGCAGGCTAGCCCGGAGCAGCGCCAGCGAGGGGTATTTTATGGCCTGGTGGCCAGTGCCGCCATGGCCAGCCTGGTGCTGGTGGTCACCGGGCGCATCCATGTGGTGGCAGGGGTTTTGCTGGCACTATTGCCCTGGGTGCGCCGCAGCCTGATGTTGCGGCGGCTTTGGCAGCTACTGTCCGGAAAGAGCAGCACCCAGGGGGATAACACCCGGCCAGATACCGCCAGCCATCAAAGGATGACCGTTGCTGAAGCCCAGGAACTGCTCGGTGTCAGCCCCCAGGCGACCCGGGCAGATATCGTAATGGCACACCGGCGGCTGATGCAGAAGGTACACCCGGACCGGGGCGGTGATAACGCTATGGCAGCCAGGGTAAACGAAGCCAAGGCATTGTTGCTGGGCAAGTGAATATGCCAGGACGCTAGTCCAGTAAATCCAATTTTATTTGCCAGCTACGGTCACTGGCAGAGCCGGTGCTGATAACCCGCTGGTCCTGCTGGGTTTCCTGTACCCGGCTTTCTTCTCCAAGGGTAATCCACTCCCCGGGGCTAACCCGGCGCATGGTCACCACCGCAGCGGTTTTATGCCCCGGCATGCCCACGATGGGGTCGTTTTTCAGGGCGGTAATCTGCAACTCCACCTGCTGATTGCTGATCACATTGGCCTGTACCAGAAAGCCACTGGACTGGTCCACCTGCTCAAGTAGCGCTACCGGGTCAGTGCCGCCACGCACCGCTACCGGTAGCTGGTTCAGCTGTCCAGAACGGATGCTGGCCACCTGACCATCCTGCATCGTCAGAGTCTGCTGGCGCTGGCTGCTGGTGCTAAGGGTTCTGCCCCTGTCGTTACTGCCAGTGCGGGTACCGGTAACCTCCCGCAGACTGACCCGCAATTGCCGGGCTGCCACATCCAGGGTCCGCAGTAACTGGTCAATCTCTGCCAGCTGTTCTGCCTCTGCACGTACCATCAGTTTCTGGCCATCCGGTGAAAACACCACACCAGTGTCCTGGTAGAGAGCTTGCAACTGCCCTAAAACGGACTCCGCACGGCGGTTTTCCAGCTCAAACACATGCACTTCCGGCGCGGCCATGGTCGCGGTGCTTAGCAGGCAGGTAATCAACAGTGCCGCCAGTGACGATAGGGGTGAGAAACGCGGAGAGAATCGGCTATGCATGGTTTCGCCTGCAGTAGTTCGGTAGTGGTTAAAGGAGTATAGGCGCAATGCTCATAGAGCACCCCTATGGCGCTGATGAAAATTGCTGTTCCTGGGGTTAACAAACCCGGGGTATTCTTGGTTATCCTGTCAGCTATAGATGCTATTGTGCCATTACAGCATATATCACCGGGATCATCTGACGTATCACGAGACGGTCCCACTTTATATTTCAAAAGGAGTGCTCCATGTCCAAGAACATGATCGGCCTGGATACCGCCAAAACCGCGAAACTGGCTGAAGGCCTGAACGACCTGCTGGCAAATTACCAGGTGTTTTACATGAATGTCCGGGGTTACCACTGGAACATCAAGGGGGATAAGTTTTTCGAACTGCACCTGAAATTCGAGGAACTGTACGACGACCTGCTGATGAAAATTGATGAAATTGCCGAACGGGTGCTGACCCTGGGTCACCGGCCACTGCATACCTACAGCGCCTACACCAGTAAGTCGGTGATCCCTGAGCGTCAGGATATCAGCGACGGCCCAGTGTGCATGGGTTATATCCTGGAAAGCTTTTCCACACTGCTGGAAAAGCAGCGCAAGCTGCTGCTGGAGTCTGCAGAGGCGGACGATGAAGGCACCAATTCCCTGATGAGCGATTACATCACCGAGCAGGAAAAAACCGTCTGGATGTACCGCAGCTTCCTGGGAAAATAACCCTCAGGTGCTCCCCAGGGCCGGCACATGCTCGTGCAGGAACCAGCGCTGGGTAACAATTTTGCGGGTAAACCAGTGGCTACGCATCAGGGCGGGTGCCACATGGGCCTTGGCCCAGGCGGGCAGCTCAAGACTTCGCTGACCCGGCTGTTGGCGTTGGCCGTAACGGGCCTGCAACTTTTGCCCATAAGGCGCCAGCCCGTCCCGGCTGTAATCTTTCGCCTGGCAAATCACGTCACTGGCCATCAGGGCTGACTCTACTGCCGGGCGAATGCCTTCACCGCTCTGGGTATAGGCCAGCCCCGCCGCATCCCCGATAACCAGCAGGCCATTATCCAGTAATGGCCGGGGGGCGTGGTCGTACAACAGGTACGCATGACCCTGGAAGCGCCCGGGCAAATCCGTGGGAATGCGTCCGGCGTCCTGCATGGAGCGCACAAACTCCTGCAGGTGATCCCCCAGGCGGTGGCTGTCCTCCCGGCCAAGGCCAATATTCAGGTAATGCCCTTTGCGAAACACCCAGGCGTAACCCCGCAGGTCCTGGCAGAACCAGAGCTCAGGAGTGTCTCCCCGCACCATACAGCTGCGGGTCTGCTCCGGGGTCATGGCAAATTCCACTTCCTTGGCCACCACGGCGGTTTCATGGCGTCCTGGTCCGTCTCCCATGCGTGCAGCAACCGGGCAGAAGTGGCCCCCGGCACCCACCACCAGTGGTGCCTGGTAGCGCCCATTCACTTGCCACTGCCCCTGACTGACGGGTTCCAGCCGGCTGAGCTTTTCCCCCAGGGCCAGGGTGGCGCCACTGCGGCGTAGCAGGTAATCATCGAATTCACAGCGGCGGATACCGTAGCTGACCGGGGTATCGCCGTGGTCATTTTCCACCGCTTTGTGCCCCATCATACCGATGCGAAAGCGGTAAATGGGCTGCATCACCCGTTCCAGGCTGTATTGTGAGGGCTTGATCTGGAGGGCATCCAGAACCGCCGGGGTGACCCAGCCGGCACAGGTTTTATCCCTGGGGAAGTTCTGTTTATCCAGCACCAGGGTGCGCAGCCCCTGGTGAGTCAGAGAGCGGGCCAGGGTGGAACCGGCGGGGCCACCGCCGATGATAATGGTGTCAAAGCGTTCCATGGCGACGGCAGGCATCAGAAGGTCTCCCGGGAGCTGGGGTGAAACAGGGTTTTGCGGTGGCGGGGTACCCGGTTGTTCTCCGGGTGGGCCAGTACCATCTGAAACAACTGCAGGGCGCTGCAGCGGAAGCTGGCAATAGACCCTGCCAGGTATAACTGCCAGGCCCGCACAAAGCGTTCACCGTACTGCCCCTGAATGGTTTCCCGCTGCTGTTCAAAGCGTTCCAGCCAGTGCTCCAGGGTTGCCGCGTAATGCAGCCGCAGGTTTTCAATGTCCAGCACGGAGAATGGACCGGCTTCTGCCAGTGCCGTCAGTTCGGCAATACTTGGGGGATAGGCCCCGGGAAAGATGCGTTTTTCGATCCAGGCATTGGTGCGGGCAGGGCGGTTGCGACCGATGCTGTGGATCAGTGCCAGACCTTCCGGCTTCAGGTGTTTGCGGATCACACCAGCCAGGGTGGCGTAATGGGCGGTACCCACATGCTCCAGCATGCCCACGGACACAAAGGCATCGCAGGAGCCGCTGATATTGCGGTAATCATCCAGCAGGTATTCCACCTGATCATCCAGGCCCTCCTGGCGGGCCTGTTCCCGGGCGTAAGTCACCTGCTCCCGGGAAATGTTATAGGCCCGCACCGTCACCTGATACTCCCGGGCCATATACCGGGCCAGCCCGCCCCAGCCACAGCCGGCTTCTACTACGGTCTGCCCGGGCTGCAGCTGCAGCTTGCGGCAGACCAGTTCCAGCTTGGCCCGCTGCGCCTGCTCCAGGGTCATGGCCGGCTCCTCATAGTAGGCGCAGGTGTACTGCATATGGTCACGATCAAGCCACTGGCGGTAGAAGTCGTTGCCCAGGTCATAGTGGTGGTGAATGTTGCTGCGGGCCTGTTTCAGGCTGGTGGAGCGGGGGCTGTGGTTGCGCCATAACAGATCCAACCACTTGGGCCATTGCTGGCGGGCCTGTTCCGTAGACTGGTTCAGTGCCGTCAGCATGTCTGCCAGTGAGTCATCGGTTTCCAGCCGCCCGGCGCTATAGAGATCACCAAAGGCCAGGTTGGGATTACTCATCAGCTCATAGAGAGCACGGCGGTCGGCAACCCGCAGGGTAAACTGAACCGGTTGCCCGGGCGCTTGCACCTGATCCCGGTCCCACAGGTTCAGGGCCAGTGGCGGGTTGCCTGCCAGAGCAAGAAATTTCTCCGCCATCCAGCGCTCTGGCAGCAAGGGTTGCCGAGCCCTGTTTCGGGGCTGAACGTCTGGGTGGGCGGTTGCTTCAGGGGGTGATTGGGCAGCAGGCTCTCTTGGGAGAGCTGCATCCTGGGTCTGGAGCACAGGGGCTGCCCCCGGGTGCCTGGCTGATACACTGTGTCGGGTTTCCTTGATATTCATTGCGAATCTCCCAGTCCTTGAGTGACTCTTCCCAGTATAGAAATTAACCAATATGAATCACAACAGACCTGACAGGTGTTCTGTTGATACCGATCATGAATCACAACGATTGCGAGCCTTTTACCTGGCAACCGACTGCAAGGGGGTTGGAGTGTGATTACAGTTATAATAGCTTTTTGCTATTGGAGTTCTATTTAAAAACAAATTAAACCTATGGCGTGCAGTTGACGTACATTGGTAATCAAGATGACATAGCGAACTCATATTTTGGCTATGTACTACATTCTGAGGGTTGCAGCAGCTCATTCTGACTTTATGCGGGAGTACCGAGGCACCGATTATTGCAACCATTACTGGGGCTAACATTTCATAGTCCCACCCTGGTTATCCCTGGGTTAACAAATTCTGTCACCGGAAAAAACTGTCGTGGCAAATGTTTAGATTTATTCAACATAACGATAATTGGAGAGAACTATGAGCGGGAATAACGATACCGCGGGTCAATGCCCGGTAATGCACGGTGGCGTGACCAGCAAGAACAGTGGCGGTAATACCAACCGTGACTGGTGGCCCAATCAACTGAAACTGAACATCCTGCACCAGCATTCTGCCCTGTCTGATCCTATGGCCAATGGCTTTAACTACGCGGAAGAGTTCAAGAAGCTGGATCTGCATGCCGTGGTTAAAGACCTCACAGCCCTGATGACTGATTCCCAGGACTGGTGGCCCGCTGATTACGGACACTACGGTCCCTTCTTTATCCGTATGGCCTGGCACAGTGCCGGTACCTACCGCATCGGTGATGGCCGTGGTGGTTCCGGTTCCGGTTCCCAGCGTTTTGCCCCCCTCAACAGCTGGCCCGATAACGGCAATCTGGACAAGGCCCGTCGCCTGCTGTGGCCGATCAAGCAGAAATACGGCAACAAGATCTCCTGGGCCGACCTGATGATTCTGACCGGTAACGTGGCCCTGGATTCCATGGGTTTCAAGACCTTCGGCTTTGCCGGCGGCCGGGAAGACATCTGGGAACCTGAGGAAGATATTTACTGGGGTTCAGAAACCGAGATGCTCGGTGATAACCGTTACAGCGGTGATCGGGAACTGGAGCAGCCCCTGGCGGCCGTTCAGATGGGTCTGATCTATGTGAACCCACAGGGCCCCAACGACAACCCTGATCCACAACTGGCGGCTAACGACATCCGTGAAACCTTTGGCCGTATGGCCATGAATGACTACGAAACCGTTGCTCTGGCTGCCGGTGGTCATACCTTCGGTAAAACCCACGGCGCCGGTGACCCGGACAAGTATGTGGGACCAGAGCCTGAAGGCGCTGATATCGAAGAGCAGGGCCTGGGCTGGAAAAACACCATGGGCACCGGTAAAGGTGAAGACACCATTACCAGTGGTCTGGAAGGCGCCTGGACACCGACCCCGATCCAGTGGGACAACAGCTATTTTGACACCCTGTTCGGCTATGAATGGGAACTGACCAAGAGCCCCGCCGGTGCCCACCAGTGGAAACCCAAAGACGGCGCCGGCAGCGATGCGGTACCCGATGCCCATAACCCGTCCAAGCGCCACGCACCCATGATGGCCACCACGGACATCGCCCTGCGGGTGGACCCGAGCTACGCCAAAATCTCCAGGCACTTCCATGAGAACCCGGAAGAGTTTGCCGACGCCTTTGCCCGGGCCTGGTACAAGCTGACTCACCGGGACATGGGACCGAAAGAGCGCTACCTGGGCCCACTGGTACCCAAGGAAGAGCTGATCTGGCAGGACCCGGTTCCCGCAGTGGATCATGCCCTGGTTGATGCCGGCGATATCGCGGCTCTGAAGAAGGCCATTCTGGCTTCCGGGCTGTCCGTATCCCGGCTGGTGAACACCGCCTGGGCCTCTGCGTCCACCTTCCGTGGTTCCGATAAGCGCGGTGGCGCCAACGGTGCTCGAATTCGTCTGGCTCCCCAGAAAGACTGGGCAGTGAACGAGCCCGCCAAGCTGGCTGAGGTGCTGAAAGTCTACGAAGGCATCAAGGCCGAGTTTGACGGTGCCCAGTCCGGTGGCAAGAAAATCTCCCTGGCGGATCTGATTGTGCTGGGTGGCTGTGCCGCGGTTGAGAAGGCAGCTAAAGATGGCGGCCACAGCGTCCAGGTGCCCTTTACCCCGGGCCGCACCGATGCCACCCAGGAACAGACCGATGAAGAATCCTTTGCGGTGCTTGAGCCGGTGTCTGACGGTTTCCGAAACTATCAGAAGAAGCAGTACAGCGTGTCCGCCGAAGAAATGCTGGTGGACAAGGCTCAGCTGCTGACCCTGACCGCGCCGGAAATGACCGTTCTGGTGGGTGGACTGCGGGTACTGGATGCCAACTACAAGCAGTCCCAGCACGGTGTACTGACCCAGCGCCCCGGCACTCTGAGCAACGACTTTTTCCTCAACCTGCTGGAAATGGGCACCACTCTGACAGCCGTGTCTGACGACAAGCATGAGTTCGAAGGCCGGGACAGCACCACCGGTAAAGTGAAGTGGACCGGAACCCGTTACGACCTGATCTTCGGTTCCAACTCCCAGCTGCGTGCCCTGGCAGAAGTCTATGCCTGCAGCGATTCAGAAGCGAAGTTCGTACAGGACTTCGTGGCAGCCTGGACCAAGGTGATGAATGCAGATCGTTTTGATCTGAACTAAGCCTTGATGGGTGAATGCCGGGGAGCTATTGCCCTCCGGCAGACATAAAAAAGCGGCGCCTCAGCTATTGTCTGGGCGCCGCTTTTTTTGTTTCACCGATTAACCGCAGTTGCCTCATCGCGGCCATGGCCGCTCCCACACAGACCTCCCACCCTGTGCAAACTGCCACATTGTGGGAAGCTGCACTCTGCAGGAGCTTGCACACTGAGGGACACTACACACTGTGGGAGACAAGCACACTGCGGGAGACAAGCACACTGCGGGAGACAAGCACACTGCGGGAGACAAGCAC
>REBR01000170.1 GCA_007692645.1 Halomonadaceae bacterium
ACCCGTTCGGACATCAACTGATCGGTAATCTCCAGCATCCCGCTGATCCGCTCAGCAGCCCGTTCGGCCTGCATATTGGCCCTTTCCCGGACCTCTGTGGCGGCCATCTGGCCCATCAATAGACTGCCCACCAGTCCCAGCACCAGTATTAACGCGGTCAATGCCAGTGTGAACTGCTTGCCAAGACTCATGGTTACTCCCCCTTCAGCGTGGCCGTGCAGGGACACAGCACTTGTGAAGGATAGTTCATTTCCACGTCATGGCAATGGAGGATGTTGTTATAAAAGGGATTTGTGGTAAGGGTATCCTTACGGGGTGGGGGGCTTCGGCTCCCCACTTCCCACTTGCAGCGACTGAGCTTCAGGGACCCTGGTTAGCGCCCGCTATTGAGGTACCCAGCTTAAAAGGTGTCAGATGGCCTCGGGTGGCTGTAGCAATAGCCTATTTATGTCAGTTCTTTTAACACTAAGGGCTTGGAAAGGGGGGGGGCACGGCGCTTCAGTCGCAAAGCGCCCCGGGAGAGGCCATTTTAGGAGCATAAATTTTAATGGCATGAGTTATGCTTGATGTTTTGTTTTAGTTAAAAATCAATAACGCTATAGAGCTGCTCACTTTCACAAGAACCGCTCGTCAGGATGACGAATTATGCCGGAACAAGCCTTGCCCTCAATCAGTGTTGTGGTGCCAGTTTTAAATGAAGAGCGATTCATTGAAAACACGCTTTCTCAGCTTTTCAGTCAGTCTTATCCCGATGATCGGGTTGAGTTTCTGATTGTTGATGGTGGCTCAACTGACAATACGGTTGCCCTGATTGAGTCGCAAATGGCTTCAACGAGCCGCCGGGCAAAGCTCATCACTAACCCTAAGGGTCGCTCAAGCGCCGGGCGCAATCTCGGCATATGCGCTGCACAAGGTGACTTCGTCCTTTTTGTAGACGGTCATGTTTTTATTCCCCATGGACGGGTATTGCAAAGGATGGGTGAGGCAGTTGTTGAGCAGGGGGCGGAGGTGCTTGGGCGGCCACAGCCACTCACACCACCGGGACTTTCCTGTTTGCAGCAAGCGATTGCAGGGGTCAGGACTTCACCGTTAGGCCATTCGAAAGAATCCTTCATCTATAGCCGTTTTGAAGGGCACGTCAGCCCCTTGAGTGTGGGTGTGATGTATAAGCGTTCTCTGTTCTCGGCTTTCGGGCTGTTTAACGAATCATTTGATGCGGCGGAAGATGTTGAATTCAACTACAGGCTTGAGAAAGCCGGTATCACAGCTTACGTCTCCCCTGAGTTTGCCATTGAGTATTACCCGCGCTCCGGCCTCAGGCAGTTGTTCAGGCAGATGGAGCGCTACGGTATAGGTCGTACGCGTTTCATACGGCAATATCAGGAGCGGATCAGGGCTGAAATGTTTGTGCCTCTGGTCTCTTCCGGTTTGCTGGTGATGAGTCCTTTTCTGTATTTCGCAGCAGAGCCCATGAGGCCGCTACTGGTCATTCTTGCAGTGGTCTGCGTGCTGATGGTGATGCTGCTTGCGGCTTACCCACAGGGTAGACCGCGACCCGGGTGGACCGTTCAATTATTGACGCCGGTCTGTTTTGTGACCATCCATTTGGGGTTGGCATCGGGAATTCTCAAAGGGATGCGCCCAGGTGCAAAAGCGACTAGCGGTACAGCTACCGGATGTCCTTCACAGACAGTGGTTTATGCTGCCTCCAGTGGCACTTCCAGGCGCCTTATGGGAGATATTGCGGGAGAGTCAGCTGTGGTTAAGAAACCCGGGTGAGCGGGCAGGTCCCCGGCTGAATGGGCACTCTAGGTGGCAGCGGATAGCCCGGGATACGCTAGGGCTCCATGGGGTTGCAGGGATAACACATCTGGAGCAATGAGGTGGACATACAGCGCATCAGGTCAAACATAGAGGGTTTCGGGTTTTGCGCAGTCAATGGGCTCTTCACTGAGAGCGACCTCGCGGAATCTGAGAAATTGATTGATGAGCTGATGCATAGCTCTGGCCGAGTGGTGAGAAAACTCAGGCGCGAGATGGCAGAGAACCCCCCTGAAGAGGTATGGGTTCAACCTGAGCTTTCACGGCCGGCTATGCTATCGACTAAGTTGCGAAAATCCCCAGTGTTCGAGACGTGCCAGACACTGGCAGCCAACCTCTTTGAGGCCAGGGCGCATTATCTGTTTGACCATGCCATCTATAAAATGCCGAGAACGACTGCAACGACGCCTTGGCATCAGGACCAGGCCTATCTGGGTGAGCATGTTCACTCCCCAAGCATCCACTTCTGGATCCCTTTTCAGCAGGTGTCGGAGCACAATGGCGCCATGCGTTTCGCCACTGACCAGCCAGGGCATCTGCTGCCCCATGGGCCGGCGTTTGCCTCTAATCCCCATTTGTTGGCGGTGTCCGCCCCGCCAACGGATTTCCATAGTGCAAACCTGCAGCGGGGAGGCGCTTCCCTCCACACCAATCTCACTCTCCACGGGACCGGTCCAAACCCATCAGATGAAATCAGAAAAGCCTGGGTCATTCATTTTGGCCGGCACCCCGCTTGGCACAAGCGCGTCATGCAGTTGAAGGCGAGATGGAAGAAATAATGGTTTGTAACCACTGTCCGCCGTGGTCCAGCGCGACTGAAAGGAGTGGTGGGCCCGGCTGGACTCGAACCAGCGACCAAGGGATTATGAGTCCCCTGCTCTAACCAACTGAGCTACAGGCCCTTTTTAACAGGGTAGGGTGGTGCTGTGTGGCAGCCGACACTGCGGCGGGGGCCATTATACCCAGAGGGTACGGCCCCCGCCAGCGGTGACAGGGTCTGGCGGGTTCAGCCTTCGTCGATAAAGCTGCGCAGGTGATCGGAGCGTGAAGGGTGGCGCAGTTTGCGCAGGGCCTTGGCTTCGATCTGGCGGATCCGTTCCCGGGTGACGTCGAACTGCTTGCCCACTTCTTCCAGGGTATGGTCGGTATTCATTTCAATGCCGAAGCGCATGCGCAGTACCTTGGCTTCCCGTTGGGTCAGGCCCGCCAGCACGGTGCGGGTGGCTTCACCCAGACCTTCGGCGGTGGCTGACTCAATGGGGGAGAGGGCCAGGATGTCTTCGATGAAATCACCCAAATGGGAGTCTTCATCGTCACCGATGGGGGTTTCCATGGAAATGGGCTCTTTGGCAATCTTGAGCACCTTGCGGATTTTGTCTTCCGGCATTTCCATGCGGATACCCAGCTCTTCCGGGGTGGGCTCGCGGCCCATTTCCTGGAGCATCTGGCGGGACACGCGGTTGAGCTTGTTGATGGTCTCAATCATGTGAACCGGAATACGGATGGTGCGGGCCTGATCCGCAATGGAGCGGGTAATGGCCTGACGAATCCACCAGGTAGCATAGGTCGAGAATTTGTAACCACGGCGGTACTCAAACTTGTCTACCGCTTTCATCAGGCCGATGTTGCCTTCCTGAATCAGATCCAGGAACTGCAGGCCACGGTTGGTGTACTTTTTGGCAATGGAGATCACCAGGCGCAGGTTGGCTTCCACCATTTCTTTCTTGGCACGCCGGGCCTTGGCTTCACCAATAGAGACCCGGCGATTGATTTCCTTGATCTCGGCAACCTGCAGGCCAACACCCTGTTCTACATTGGCGATGCGCTTTTGCAGTCGCACCACTTCCACCGTACGTTCACCCATGGCATCCGCATACGGCTTCTTGCTGGCAGCCAATTTGGCGGGCCAGGCGAGGTCGGTCTCGTTGCCCGGGAACTGTTTGATAAAGTCCTTCCGGGGCATGCCGCAGTCACGGACATAAATGGCCATGATGGAGCGTTCGTACTGGCGGATGGCATCGTTGGTGGAGCGGATGGCATTGACCAGTTCGTCAAAATGCTTGTTGGCCAGTTTGAAGGGGGCAAATACCTTACCCACTTCCGCCAGGGCTTTTTTCGCTTCCTTGCTGCTGCGGCCCTTGTCGTTGATCACTTCCATGGCGTTGGCGAGTTTGTCCCGCAGCAACTCAAAGCGCAGCCGGGTTTCTTCCGGATCCGGGCCGCCTTCGGTTTCTTCTTCTTCGTCATCGTCGTCGTCATCCCCCTGCACTTTCTCTTTCGGTGGGGGCGTGCGGTAAGCGCTGGCCGGGAACTGGGGCTCTTCCCCTTCCGGGTCCAGGAATCCGCTGATGACGTCGCTGATGCGGCCTTCATTTTCAATAATGGTGTCGTAATTGTTGATCACAGCGGCCACGGTGCCCGGGAAATGGGCAATGGCGGCCATCACATCACGAATGCCTTCTTCAATGCGCTTGGCAATGACGATCTCACCCTGGCGGGTGAGCAGTTCCACCGTGCCCATTTCCCGCATATACATGCGCACCGGGTCGGTGGTGCGGCCAGCATCACTTTCCACGGCGGCCAGGGCAGCGGCGGCTTCAGCAGCGGCTGCCTCGTCGGCAGAAGAGTCGCCGTCGGTCATCAGCAGCTCATCGGCATCTGGTGCCACTTCTGTGACCTGGATACCCATGTCGTTGATCATGCGGATAATGTCTTCCACCTGATCGGGATCAGCGATATCCTCAGGGAGATGGTCGTTGACTTCCGCATAAGTCAGGTAGCCCTGCTCTTTACCGCGGGCAATAAGGTCTTTCAAACGGGACTTCTGGGAGTTGGCTGACATAGTCACCCTTGGACGCGTAATGATGAGGAAAAATAATCGACCATTATAGCCGTGTGTCGGTGTTGCTGCCACTTATGCCATTGCGTGATACCGCTATGGACGGGCCAATTTGTCTGTAGTACCCATTTCTTCTGTGGCCCTGTATAAACTCAATGCACCGGATTTGGGGGCGCTGGTCCGGTTTTTCAAGGGACAAGCGCCTGTTTAGCTGAAATAGTTGTGCTTGCAGGCCTTTGGCAAGGCTAACAGTCACTTTCATTTCGCTGGGTAGGGCGCTAGCTAGTTTTGCTATGACGTTGTTTACCCCGGGTCAGTTCCCGCAAGCGTTCCCGTTCTTCCTGGGACAGATCGCTGATGCGTCCAGTATAGCCTAGTAATGCCTTTACCTCCGGCGATGTTCGCTGTTGCAGCCGCTCAAGAATTTCCCCCGTATCTTTAAGCACATACTGACTGGCCGGATAATGTTCAATGCGGTTAAACAGATCCCGGAAACGCTCCCGTGCCTGGGGGTCTGTGGCCAGGGTGCGTAATACCTGATCGCTATGACCCAGCTGGCGCTCCAGCAGCCAGCTGGCAAACTCATGACTGCGTTGCAGTGCCGGGGTATCCCTGGCGGCTGCGCTAACTTCTTGCGCCAGCGCGGGCTTGGCATAAAGGGCTGCGCACAGTGTGACATCCCGGTCCAGGCGGATGCCCGGTTGGTTAACTGAGGTCACCCCACCCTGGGGGCGGCGGTAACCCCCTGGCTTCTGATCACCCCGGGCCTGTCTCGGGGTGTATTCCCGGCGGCCGCAGAGTCGCTGCAGCTCATGCCACATGGCTTCCCGCAGGGTAGAGCGGGGCATTTTACGCAGCAAGGGTTCGCAGCGGGCCTTAAGTTCTCCGCGATGCTCTGGCAACGCCAGATCCAGACCCTCTGCCTGGCGGGCAAACAGCTGCCGGGACAGGGGTATGGCCTGTTCCATGCGCTGGCGAAATGCTGTTTCCCCTTCCCGGCGAACCAGGGTGTCCGGGTCTTCCCCTTCTGGCAGCATCAGGAACTGGATATGAATGCCGTCGCTGATCAGTTCAAGGGCATTTTCCAGGGCCTTGTCGGCAGCCCGGTAACCAGCCTGATCCCCGTCAAAGCAGAAAATGATGTGCCGCACATGGCGCAGCAGGGCCTGCATGCTGTCCTGGTTGGTGGCAGTGCCGGAGGCCGCAACCGCATCTGTGATGCCGTTCTGGGCCAGGGCAATTACGTCCATGTAGCCTTCTACCACCAGCAGCCGGTCCAGGCGGCGGGTGCTTTGCTGGGCTTCAAACAGGCCGTAAACCGTCTGGCTCTTGTGGAAAACCTCTGATTCCGGCGAGTTGATGTACTTGGCCTTGTCATCCCCCAGGGTGCGGCCGCCAAAGGCCACGGTGCGGCCCCGGGTATTGCGGATCGGGAACATGACCCGGTTACGGAATAAATCCCAGGGTTTGCCGTACTTGTCGGAAATGGCTTTGACCGTAATCAGCGCCTTGCGGGTCTCGCCACTGACCGCCTTGGCCAGGGCGTCCCCCTGGGGTGGGGCGAAGCCCAGCTGGAAGCGTTCAATGGTGCTGGCATCCAGGCCCCGTTGCGTCAGGTAGTCCCGTGCCAGTGCGGCTGCCGGGTCCTTCTGCAGGGCTGTACGGTAGTACTGGTTGGCTTCATCCAGTGCTCCGGTAAGGGTCTTGGCCTGGCGCATCTCTTCCTTGACCGCCTGGTCGTAGGGCACCTCCATGCCCATGCGTCCCGCCAGTTCCTCCACCGCTTCGGTAAAGCCCAGGCCGTCGAACTCCCGCAAAAAGCTGATGGCATCCCCATGGGCGCCACAGCCGAAGCAGTGGTAAAAGCCTTTATCCGGGCGCAAATGAAAGGAGGGGGTTTTCTCTTCATGAAAGGGGCAGCAGGCTTTATAACTGTTGCCAGACTTTTTCAGGTCTACCCGGCTGCCAACAATATCCGCCAAATCCGCGCGATCCAGCAATTCTTCAATAAAACGCTGTGGGATCAGTCCGCTCATGACGCACTCCGTTGGCAGTATCAGGCCCGGGCCTCACTATGACCCTGAGGCACAACCAGAAACGCCCGCCAGGAGGCGGGCGTTTCAAGCTGTCAGTATCAACCTGAAGCTGACACTGCGCAAGACTCAACGCATAGGTAAAAGCACTGCTTTGCCACTGTACGAGACAGTGGCAAAAAAGTGTTTAGTACATGCGCTCGAATTTCTTCTGCTCGCGCTGCAGCTTCTTCTGGTGCCGTTTAACGGCGGCAGCAGCTTTGCGCTTGCGCACAGACGTGGGCTTTTCATAATGCTCACGACGGCGAACTTCAGACAAAACCCCCGCTTTTTCACAGGAACGCTTGAAGCGACGCAGTGCGACGTCAAACGGCTCATTCTCACGTACTTTAACAGCGGGCATGAAAAACCACCTACCTTAATCGTTGTCGGCTGAATGGATGCTAATGCCCCAACAGGGCCACTACTGAAATTAGGACGGGGATTGTACTGCCGGGCAGTTGTGCTTGTAAAGCCCTTTGAGGCTTTCCTGAGGAACCCCGCACTGAGTGGGGTCAAAAAGGAGTAAGGATTCTAACCGGAGGAGGGCTGCTACACAACGGGGTAGGGCCAGTGGGTAAGGGAAAAGAACCTGATGGGATCAGTTGGATACAGGAAGAGTACTGCCGGAGTCTGGTAAACTGGCATCTTCCGACAGGCCAACACAAGCAGGGGAAAAACAGCAATGCGGGTACTGGGAATTGAAACCTCCTGTGATGAGACGGGAGTGGCCGTCTATTGCTCCGAGGTCGGGCTATTGGCCCATGATCTGTACAGCCAGGTGGCACAGCATGCGGATTATGGCGGGGTGGTGCCGGAGCTGGCTTCTCGGGACCATGTGCGCAAGTTGCTGCCACTGTGTGAAAAGGTGTTGGCGGAAGCGGGGCTGGCAAAGTCCGACCTGGACGCCATTGCCTATACGGCAGGGCCTGGCTTGATAGGTGCGCTGATGGTGGGCAGCACCACCGCCCATGGGCTGGGTCTGGCCCTGGGTATTCCAGTGCTGGGGGTGCACCATATGGAGGGGCACCTGCTGGCACCGATGCTGGAGCCGGACCCCCCGGCCTTTCCTTTTATTGCCTTGCTGGTCTCCGGAGGGCATACCCAGCTGGTGCAGGTGCAAGGCATTGGTGAGTATGTGCTGCTGGGTGAGTCTGTGGATGATGCCGCCGGGGAGGCCTTTGATAAAACGGCCAAAATGCTGGGTCTGGATTACCCCGGTGGTCCCCGTGTCGCGGCCCTGGCCCGGTCGGGGCAGCCCGGGCGCTTTGTTTTTCCCCGGCCCATGACCCATAAGCCGGGGCTTGATTTCAGCTTTAGCGGCCTGAAGACCTATACCGCCAATACCCTCAGGGATGCCCGTGCCGCCGGGGACGACAGCCAGCAGACCCGGGCGGATGTGGCCCTGGCCTTTGAGACGGCAGTGGCGGAGACCCTGGCAATCAAATGCAGGCGGGCCATGGCGGCTACCGGTATTCGCCGCCTGATTGTCGCCGGCGGGGTCAGTGCCAATGTGGCTTTGCGGGAGCACCTGGAAAGTCTGATGGAGAAAGAGCAGGGGCGGGTTTACTATGCCCGTCATGAATTCTGTACCGACAACGGGGCCATGATCGCCTATGCCGGTTGCCAGCGGTTATTAGCGGGCCAGCAGGACGGGGATGCCATGTTGGCGGTGCCCCGCTGGCCCATGGCGGAGTTGCCGCCAATTGCCTAGGGTTTGCTCCCGGACACTAGATGCCGTGTTCACGGCCCTGGGCCAGGCGGATCAGGTTTTCCCGGTGGCTGATCAGTATCAGGGCTGCAATGATCATAAACACAAAGGTCTGTTGCGGGTTAAGCCACCAGGCCACCAGGGGTGAGGCGATCACTGTGGCAATGGAAGCCACTGAGCCAATGCGGGTATGGCGGGCCACCAGCAGCCAGATTAACGCCATTACCAGAATGGTGGCCGGTGCCAGTGCCAGGCCAGCCCCCAGGGTGGTGGCCACTCCCTTGCCGCCACGAAAGCCGCTGAACAGGGGCAACATATGGCCCAGTATGGCGAACAGGGCTACCAGGGCCTGGACCAGGGGTGGCGCTCCCAGCCATTGTGCCAGCAGTACCGGCAGGTAGCCTTTCAGGGCATCACCGGTTAGGGTCAGCAGTGCCGGACCGGGGCCGCTGATGCGGTACACATTGGTGGTGCCTGGGTTGCGGGAGCCATACAGGTGCGGCGGCGGGGCATTCAGCAGCAGGCAGACCCAGTTGGCAAACATGACCGAGCCTGCCAGGTAGCCACCGAGGCAGAGCAGGGCGAACAGCAAAAACTCCATGGGTAAGACCTGATCGTGTAAGTGAGATGACAGTATGGACAGCGTATTGGTAGAAGGCCTAATTGTGAATGCCATTATTGGCGTTTTTGCCTGGGAGCGTGAGGTAGAGCAGGTCTTGCTGGCAGATCTGGCATTGAGCTGGGACAATCGCGTACCCGGTGCCTCGGATGATGTGACCAACGCCCTGGATTATTCCGTAGTGGCAGAACGGGTCACACAGGTGATCCGCAGTGGGCGATTCAAGCTGTTGGAGGCTGCTGCGGAAGCGGTAGCGGCTGACCTGCAGTCCACCCTGGGGGTCAAGTCCCTGACCCTGACCCTGCGCAAGCCGGGAGCGGTGGCAACCGCCCGGTCGGTGGGGGTACGCATCCAGCGTGGCCTGCCAGGGCTGTCAGCAAACCATGGGGAGGCCTGATGGCACGTGTGTATCTTAGTATTGGCAGTAATGTGCAGCGGGAACAGCATGTGACCGTGGCGCTGGATGCACTGGCGGCGGCGTTTTCCCCCCTGAGCATTTCATCCGTGTATGACAGTGAGGCGGTGGGCTTTAACGGCCGTTCATTTCTGAATCTGGTGGTAGGGTTGGATACGGACTGGTCGGTGGCGGCCTTGTCAGACTGGCTCAAGGCCCTGGAGAACCGCCATGGCCGCCGTCGGGATGTACCCCGCTTCAGTCCCCGTACCCTGGATGTGGATATTCTGGCGGTGGATGATCAGGTTGGAACCCCGGCAGGGGTGGAGTTACCCCGGGGTGAAATCCTGACCAATGCCTTTGTGTTGCGCCCCCTGGCGGAAATTGCCCCGCAACAGCGCCACCCGGTGGATGGCCGTAACTATGGCGAGCTGTGGCAGGCCTATGACCGGCCACAGCAGCTGGAGCCTATAGTTTTCCATTGGCAGGGGCGGCAGATTTCGCCCCGTTCATGACCGGCCCGGCAGCATCTTGCTGTCGGGTGTGCTGCTCAGTCAGGGTCGTGACAGCCAGAATCCCGCCGCCGGTAAAGCTCGATCAAACCGGCGGTGGAGCTGTCCAGGGCCTTGATGCGGCCGGCCTTGGGGAGGTCTGGTTGCAGCTGGCTGAGGATGTCCTTGCCCAGTTGCTTGCCCAGCTCCACCCCCCACTGATCAAATGAATCCAGATCCCATAACGCCCCCTGAACAAACACCTTGTGCTCATAAAGGGCAATCAGAGCCCCCAGGGTCTCCGGGGTGGTCTTATCAAACAGCAGGGTATTGCTGGGTTTGTTACCGGGTATTGCCTTATGGGGAGCCAGGGCCTTGGCATCAGCAGGGGGCACGCCGGCATCCAGCATTTCTTTAAGGGCTTCGTCTTCGGTTTTACCGTGCATCAGAGCCTGGGTCTGGCTCAGGCCGTTGGCAAACAGGATACGGTGGTGATCCCCCACCGGGTTGTGGGTTTTCAGGGGCATGATGAAATCCGCCGGTGCCAGCCGGGTGCCCTGGTGTAACAACTGATGATAGGCATGTTGGCCGTTAGCCCCGACACCGCCCCAGATAATGGGGCCGGTCTGGTAATCCACTGCCTGGCCATCCAGGCGTACCCGTTTGCCGTTGCTTTCCATGTCCAGTTGCTGGATATGGGCAGGCAGACCCCGCAGGTAATGGTCATAGGGCAGAACGGCGTGGGTGTCGGCCCCGAAGAAGTTGCTATACCAGACCCCCAGCAGCCCCAGGATCACCGGCATGTTCTGTTCCAGGGGCGCGGTGCGGAAATGCCGGTCCATGTGCTGGGCCCCCGCCAGCAGGGCGCGGAAATTGTCCATGCCGATGGTCAGAGCAGTGGGCAGGCCAATGGCGGACCACAGGGAATAGCGACCCCCGACCCAGTCCCACATGGGAAAGATGTTGTCCGCCTCAATGCCAAACTCCCGGGCCGCTGCATCGTTGGCGGTGACGGCGACAAAGTGTTTGCCAATGGTCTGCTCGCAGCCGCCATTGTGGAGAAACCACTCCCTGGCCACCTTGGTGTTTTCCAGGGTTTCCTGGGTGCCAAAGGACTTTGACTGGATCAGGAACAGGGTGGTTTCCGGGTCGATATGGCGCAGCACCTCGGTGATGTCTGAGCCGTCAATGTTGGCCACATAGTGGCAGTTCAGGCGGCCATGCCAATAGGGTTTGAGGGAGGCAGACACCAGTTTGGGGCCAAGAAAGGAGCCACCGATGCCAATGCTGACTACATCCGTAAAGGGTTTGTTGGAGAAGCCCCGCCACTGGGTGCTGCGAACCCGCCAGACGAAGGATTCCATCCGGTCCAGGGTCGCCTGCACCTGGGGCATGATGTTCTCCCCATCCACAGTAATGCTGGCATTGGCCGGGGCCCGCAGGGCAAAGTGCAGCGCCGGGCGCTGCTCCGTGGTGTTCACCTGCTCCCCGAGAAACAGGGACTCAATCCGCTGGGGTAGCTGGCGGCTTCGGGCCAGGGCAAACAGCTGCGCCAGGCTGTCATCCCTGACCCGGTTCTTGGAGTAATCCAGGGTCAGCCCGGCGGCGGTGAGGCTGAAGCGTGAGAAGCGGCCCGGGTCCTGATGGAACAGTTCCCGCATATGTACGTTGGCCATGTCCCTGGCGTGGGACGTTAAAGCCTGCCATTCCGTGTTGGCGGTCAGTGGCGGTAAGGATTCATAAGCCACGGCTGCTCTCCCTGCGGTTAGTGGTTGGAAGCGTCCTTGAGATCGACGCTGATGTTATCAATAAGGCGGGTGTTGCCCAGCCAGGCGGCGGCCAGCAGGGTGACCTGTAGATCGGTATACTCCGCCGGGGCCAGTGTCTGACTGTTGACGATGTTGAAGTAATCCGGTTTAAAGCCCTGCTCGGCCAGGCTGCGAACTGCCTGGTCCGTGAGGGCGGTGTAATCCCGCCGGCCCTTGCGGATATGCTCGGCGGTGGCTTCCAGCATCTGGTAGATGAGCACCGCCTTGCTGCGTTCCTGGGGGCTCAGGTAACGGTTGCGGGAGCTCATGGCTAGGCCGTCGGCTTCCCGGTAGGTGGGCATGCTTTCCACATGCACCGGCAGGCACAGATCCTGGGCCAGCTTGCGAATCACCGCCAGTTGCTGAAAGTCCTTTTCACCGAACACCGCCACATCCGGCTGTACGATATTGAATAGCAGGGTGACCACGGTGGCGACACCGGTAAAGTGTCCCGGCCGGTTCGCACCGCAGTGCAGTTCGGTGATCACCGGCACTGTGACCCGGGTATGTTGGTCCAGGCCATTGGGGTACATTTCCCGGGGGCTGGGAGCAAAAACCAGGTCATTGCCGGTTTCATTGAGCAGGCGCTGGTCTTCCGCCAGGGTGCGGGGGTAGCTGTCCAGATCTTCGTTGGCACCAAACTGCAGCGGGTTCACAAAAATGCTGGTTACCACAACATCAGCCTGTTGCCGTGCGGCTTTTACCAGGGCTAGGTGACCCTGGTGCAGGTTGCCCATGGTGGGCACCAGGGCAATGCGGTGCCCCCGGTTGCGGTGGTGCTGCAGATAGGCTTTCAGTTCATTGATGGTATGTGTGGTTCTCATCCCTTGAATCCATGCTCTGGGGCGGGGAAATGACCGGCTTTCACAGCAGCTACATAGGCGGCGATGGCGCCGGCAATGGACCCTCCTTCCTGGAGGAAGTCCTTGACGAAGCGGGGCCTGCGCCCCGGTGTGATACCCAGCATATCGTGTAACACCAGCACTTGCCCATCAGTATCTGGGCCGGCACCGATACCAATGACCGGAGCCCTCACCGCTGCGGTGATTTTTTGCGCCAGGGAGCTTGGAACACACTCCAGCAGAATCACGTCAGCACCGGCCTGATCCAGGGCGCAGGCGGACTGGAGCATTTTTTCTGCAGCGGCTTCGTCCCGGCCCTGCACCTTGTAACCCCCCAGCTTGTGCACAAACTGAGGGGTCAGCCCCAGGTGGGCACAGGTGGGCACGCCCCGCTCACTCAGTGCGGCAATGCTGTCAGCCATCCACTCATCCCCTTCCAGCTTGACCATCTGGGCGCCGGCACGCATGAGTGTGGCGGCGCTCTCCAGAGCCTGGGGCAGGGTGGAGTAACTCATAAAGGGCATATCCACCATCAGCAGCGCCCCCTGGTTGCCAGCAGCAACGCCGCGGGTGTGGTAGACCATGTCCGCAAGGCTGACCGGTACCGTGCTGCTTTGGCCCTGTAGCACCATGCCCAGTGAGTCACCTACCAGGATGACGTCAACGCCGCTGCTGCTGACGGTATGGGCAAAGGTGGCGTCGTAGGCGGTCAGGCAACTGAATTTCTCCTGGCGTTGTTTCATCTCAGCCAGGGTATGCAGGGTGACGGCCATGGTCTCTCCTTAATGTCGGGCTTTAGGCAAGGTTAAAGGCAGCTGCGGGGGCTGGCAACCATGAGTATCCCCGTTCAGAGCTGGGAAAGCACGGTAAGGCCGAAGTCCGGGCAGCGTTGCCGTAAATCCGCCAGGGCTGTACCGTCTGGCAGGGTTAGTGAGGGGTCCAGATCCAGCAGGGGCTGTAGCACAAAATCCCGCTGTGACAGCTGCGGGTGGGGCACCTGCAGGCGGGGCAGGTCAATGACTTGCCGGTCAAGCAGGATCAGGTCCAGATCAAGGGTGCGGGGGCCCCAGTGGCGCAGCCGTTGCCGGCCCTGGACCTGCTCAATATGCTGCAACTGGTCCAGCAGATCCAGTGGCTCAAGCCCGGTGTCCAGGGCTGCGGCCATATTCAGAAAATCCGGTTGGTCCTGGGGGCCCTGGGGGCGGGAGCGGTACACCGGGGAGGCAGCAATCAACTGGCTCTGGGGCAGTTGCGCCAGAGCCCTGAGGGCATCCTGCAGTTGTAGCAGGGGGTCCCCTTGGTTGCTGCCCAGGCCGATGTAGGCCCGCACCGGGTTCATGTGGTGCGCGGGCTGCGACGGCGGCGTTTACGGGGCTTGCTGGCCGGGGCCATAGACTTGATCAGCTGGCGGCGCTGTTCTTCGTCGGCGTCCTGGTAACGGGTCCACCAGTCCCCCAGATTGTCGCAGTCTTCCCCGGCATTTTCCCGCACCAGCAGGAAGTCATAGGCGGCCCGGAAGCGGGGGTGTTCCAGTAACAGGTCGGCGCGGTTGCCCTGGCGCTTGGGCAGGCGCACCTGCAGTTCCCAGAGTTCCTTCATGGGCACGGCAAAGCGTTTCGGGATGGCAATGGACTGACTCTGGCGGGCCTGCACTTCACCAGCGGCCAGGTGCAGTGCCTGGTAGTTGGGCTCCCCCCGGTCCAGGTGGCGGCGCCAGTTAACCCGCAGGGCTGGCCACAGCAGTGCGGCGAACAGGAAATAGGGGGTAATGGGTTTGTTTTCCCGTACCCGGCGGTCGGTGTTGGCCAGGGCCTGGCGAATCACTTCGTCAGACTCGCCTTCTTCAAGGGCGCTGTCGGTATCCGGGAACAGGGGGGCAAACAGGTCGTATTCCTGCAGCAGCTGGTAGGTGGCTTCACCCTGGCCGGCGGTAAACAGTTTGAGGATTTCCTCAAACAGCCGGGCGGGGGGGATATCTTTCAGCAGGTGGGCCTGCTCATGGATGGGGGCGGCGGTGTCTGGAGCAATCTCAAAGTCCAGTTTTACCGCAAAACGAATGGCCCGCAGCATGCGTACCGGGTCTTCCCGGTAACGGGTGACCGGGTCGCCGATGAGGCGCAGTTGCCGGTCTTTCAGGTCGGCCACACCCTGGGCGTAATCATGCACGGTAAAGTCGCGGATGTCGTAATACAGCGCGTTGACGGTGAAGTCCCGGCGCAGAGCGTCTTCTTCCTGGTTGCCATAGACGTTATCCCGCAGCAGCCGGCCCTGATCGTTCACGCTGTGGCTCTGTTTCTGCTTGGCGTCTTCCGGGTTGCCCCTGAAAGTGGTGACCTCAATCATCTCCCGGCCGAACAACACGTGCACCAGGCGAAAACGACGACCGATCAGGCGTGAGTTACGAAACAGCTCATGCACCTCTTCCGGTGTCGCATTGGTGGCAATGTCATAGTCTTTGGGTGACAGGCCCAGCAGCAGGTCACGCACGCCGCCACCCACCAGATAGGCATCAAAGCCGGCTTTGTTTAAGCGGTGCAAAACCTTTTTGGCCGGCTCGCTGATACCCTGGCGAGAGATACTGTGATGGTCCCTGGGGATCACCTGGTAACGGGTAGTCTCGGGGGTGTCTTGGGCGCCGCGTACCATCTGGATGACCTGTTGCAGCAGGGCAGAGAGCCCGTGTATGAACTTCGCTAACATGAGTTCGTTGGTTGTCCTGAGTCAATAAATCCGGCAAGTTTAACTGTTTCCGCCGGCGATGGCGAACCGGACTACAGTGGCGGGGTTTATGGGGCGATAAAGGCAGGAAGTCTGGAAATGAAAACGGGGCAGACCGTCAGACGATCTGCCCCGTAAAATCACGAGACGCTTTATTGTTTTTGGTGGTTGCTGTCTTGTTCTTATTGGCTTAGCCCTCCTCAGGGCGACCCCCTTGCGGGAGATTTGGCGGCCGGAGCGCTTTGAAGACCGGGAGCGGTAGAACGTTGAGCGACTGCTTCATGGTGTATCTAAGCTGCCTTAGCGGCAGTTCTTGGAAAGATAAACCACAGTTACTCGTTTGGATCCGCTAAAAAGCCCTGTTCTCAAAACACTCAGTTCGCCGGCATCCTGTTATTGTTTTTATGGCTGGATGCTTAATGCAGCTTATTGTTGTTATTTTAGTACTGCTGACGTTGCTGCCGTTATTGTTTTTATCTGGCAGACAATCTTCTTCTTGTTACTGCTTAAGATTGCAGAAGCCGTGCCAGAAAAAATGTAGCGAGGAAAAACAGAAGGTTACGGAAATGAAATCTGTGACTGGTCCTTGGGGGCCACTGAGAACTGTTACCTAAACTGGTCAGATTGGGCCTCTTTGTTCCTTGGGGTAACACTAGGTAACGTTACTTGCCCAAGGCACTACACTGTCAGCTTTGGCTGATTTTCTTTCTCGGAATGCCCAGGCGCTGTCGCCGCTCCCACAGTGACTTGCGGCTGATGCCGAGCTTCTGGGCAAGTTCGGTTTCACTCATACGGTCTTGATTTTCTAACACAAAGTGCTGGAAATAATCTTCCAGGGACAAGTCGTTAGGGAGTTCTTCCTCGCTTTCAGCAACCTCGGGTTCATCACTGTTTATCAGTCCTGCCGGAATATGGACGCCGTCTTCCTGGTCAAGATCCAGTAATTCCGGGGTAATCAGGTCGCCATCGCACATGATCACGGCACGCTCTATGGCGTTCTCCAGCTCCCGCACATTGCCCGGCCAGCGATAGGTCTCGATCAGACGCATGGCCTCTGGTGACAGAGAGAAGTCGCTCTTGCCCAGTTTGTTCCCCATGGTATGCAAAAAGCGTTTAGCCAGTTCCAGAATATCTTCACTGCGGTCACGCAGGGGAGGTAATCGCACCTGCATAACATTGAGCCGGTAATACAGATCTTCCCGGAACTCACCGGTGCGGGTCATGGCGCGCAGGTTACGGTGGGTCGCTGCCACCATGCGCACATCCACTTTGCGGCTTTGGGTGGAGCCGACCCGGCGAATCTCCCCTTCCTGTAATACCCGTAGCAGTCGCGCCTGGGCTTCCGGTGGCAACTCGCCGATTTCATCCAGAAACAGGGTGCCGCCGTCTGCCGCTTCTATCAGACCGGTACGGGCAGAGGCGGCGCCGGTAAAGGCGCCTTTTTCATGGCCAAACAGTTCCGATTCAATCAGGGTTTCCGGAATGGCGGCACAGTTGACGGAAATAATCGGATAGCTGGCCCTGGCATTAAGCAGGTGCAGGGCCTGAGCTGCCAGTTCCTTACCGGTGCCGGATTCTCCCATGATCAGGACCGTGGTGTCCGTAGGGGCCACTTTACGGATCAGGCGGAAGACTTTCTGCATCGCTTCACACTGACCCACCATAATGCGGCTGGGGTCGCCTTCGGCAATGCCATCTTGTTCTTCACCAGCGCCGGTGTCCGCGCTCTGGGCGGGCATGGGGTGGCGGGCCAGGATCTGGCGGATGGTGGCCAGCATTTCATCGTGGTCAAAGGGTTTGGCAATATAGTCCACGGCCCCCAGTTTCATGGAGTCCACCGCGGAGCGCAGACTGGCGTAACTGGTCATGATCAATACCGGCACTGAACCGGCACGGTGAATCAGCTCCGTGCCAGGGGCGCCAGGCAGACGTAAATCGGTGATCACCAGGTCAAACTCGTTGAGGTCAAACCGGTCGCAGGCGTCACCTACGGATTCCCCGGTGTCTACCTGGTATTGATTGTGTTCAAGCAGCTTTTTCAGGGCTGTGCGAATCACGACTTCGTCTTCCACCACAAGAATACGACTCATACCGACTGATCCTGATTGGCTGGCTGTGGTCCCTGTAGCGGGTCTGTTGGTGCTGCTGGCAGCTTCAGGCGAATACAGGTGCCCCGCTGCAGGGTTTTATCCGTGGGGCTGTCCACTTGCACATTGCCATAGTGTTCTTCAATGATGCTGTAAACCAGGGACAGGCCCAGGCCGGTGCCCTGATCCGGGCCTTTGGTTGTGTAAAACGGCTCAAAGATATGATCCTGCTGATCGGCAGGAATACCATGGCCCTGATCACAGACCGCAATAATAGCTGAGTGGCCATCACGGTGGCCACTGATGTCGATGTGGCTGCCATCCGGTGAGGCGTCACGGGCGTTGGCCAGCAGGTTAATAAACACCTGTACCAGCCGTTGTTCATCCCCCAGTACCCAGAGGTCTTGCGGGCACTGGTTGAGGTAGCGGATTTCCCGCTCACGGTCACCCAGTGATAGCAGATTAATGGCCTCCTGCACACAGCGAAACACCGGTACCGGTTCATGGGGGTTGTGGGTGCTGTGGTTGCCGGCCCGGGCGAAGTTCATCAGTGATTGCTGAATGCTGGAAATGCGTTTTGTCTGAATCAGTATCTGTTCGGCGGTTTCCAGCACGTTAACGTCATCGGTTTCCAGTTTCAGATTCTGGGCCAGGCAGGCTATGCCGGTGACCGGGTTACCCACTTCATGGGCCACGCCGGCGGCGAGCCGGCCAACAGAGGCCAGACGTTCACTGTGAATCAGTTCGTCTTCCAGTAGCCGGGCTTCGGTTTGGTCTTCCACCAGAATCACCGTGCCCCCCTCCGGGTGTTCCGGACCGCCGATGGCGGACTGGTGCAGGTTAAACCAATGGGGGAAACCATCCACCTCCACCCGGTGTTTCGGCAGGTGGTCAGTGTCGCTGGCATTGAACTCCCACAGCAGGGGGCCCCAGGGGGCAGGCAGGCTGTGGAGGTTGGCGCCGATAATCTCCCGGGCTTCAATGCCGGTGAGGGTTTCCATGGCCTGGTTCCACATCAGTAGTTCGTTGTCATTGCCAACGGAGCAGGCGGCTACCGGCAGGTCCTGGAGGATCTGCCGGTAATGCCGCCGCAGGCTGTCCAATTCCGCTGCCAGGCCAGTCAGCCGTGAGCGGTAGTCTTCCAGGGCGGTTTCGACAAAATGAATATCATGCCCGGGGCGGGCTCCTCCCAGGGGTTTAAAGCCCAGGTTGCGGCGAATAATATCGCTGGCCATGGCCGGGCCCAGCAGGCCAGACAGGTTGGCCTCCAGCTGATCACGCAGCCGGCGCAGTGGGTAAGGGCGGTATTCCACCGGCGGCAGATCCAACTGGACCAGGGCCTGGTTAACTTCCCGCTGAGCCACAATATCCCCTAAAGGCACGGCCAGCTGGGTCTTGAAATCTTCTGATGAGCTGGCCAGCAATTCCCGCCGGTGTGGCCGGGACAGGGCGCCCATGGAGCAGGACTGTGCAGCACTCACCTCATCAGCGCTGGTGGAGGTGAGCAGGGTAACCGCCGCAAACACCATCACGTTCAGGGTCAGCGAAAAGAAAGTATAAATATGCCAGTTATCCGGATCCTGGGGCGGTGGTACGGTCATGCCCATCAGGCTCATCAGGTCAATGGCAAAGGTCATGGGTAGCACCATGGTCAGTAACCACAGGCCAATACCGGTTAGCAGGCCGGCGATCACCCCTTTACTGTTGCCCTCTGGCCAATAAATAACCCCCAGAACCCCCGGTAACAGCTGCAGCACCCCTGCCAGGGCGACAAAACCCAACACCGATAGTGCCAGGCCCTGGCCAATAAAATAATGGAAGGCCAGAGCCGCCAGAATGATGGCGGCAATCAGCAGCCGTTTGGTCCACTGCAGCCAGGTGTAAATGTTGTGTTTTTCCCGGGGCGGGTAAAGGGGCAGCACCAGGTGGTTAAGCAGCATGCCCGACAATGCCAGGGTCAGTACAATCATCAGGGCGCTGGCAGCAGACATTCCGGCCAGATAAGCCAGCAGGGTCATGGTGGGGGATTCCAGCACCAGACCCAGGCCAACGGCAAAATAATCCGGGGTCAGGGGGATCTCAAGGTAAATGCCCGCCCACAGAATGACCGGCACCGGCAAGGCGAGCAGCAGCAGATAAAGGGGCAGGCCCCAGCTGGCCCGGGCCAGGGCGGTGGGGCTGGGGTTTTCGGTAAAGGTCATGTGAAACATGTGTGGCATAACCAATACCGCGGCAAAGGAAACCAGCAGCAGGGCGCGCCAGTTGCCATCCCCCATGTGCCGTTCAAGGCCACTGATATGGGGTTCCTGTGCTTGCAGCCAGGCGTCCAGACCACCCAGGCCATTAAACACGGTAAACAGCAGCATGGCGCCCAGGGCCAGCATGGCAACCAGTTTCACCAGGGCTTCGAAGGCGATAGCCATGACCAGGCCCTCATGGCTTTCGACGCCATGGTGATGGCGAGCCCCGAACAGTACGGAAAAAATCATCACCATGGCGCTGAAGACCAGGGCCAGATGAACAATATTGGCTTCCGGAGCCAGAATGGACAGGGCGGTGGAGACTGCCTGAATCTGCAGCCCCAGTAACGACATGATGGCTGCAGTGGAGCACAGGGTCACCAGGGTACCGGCCCACTGGCTGCGGTAACGGAAAGTGAACAGGTCTGCCAGTGAGGTAAGCTGGTAGGAGCGGGCAATACGCAATATGGGGTGGAGCAGAACCGGAGCCAGCAAAAAGGCACCACAGATGCCCAGATAATAGGCCAGATAACCATAGCCAAAGTCGTTGGCCATGGACACGGCACCAAACACCGCCCATGCGCCGGCATAGACACCGAGGCTTAAGATATAAATCAGCGGGTGGCGGGCCCAGTGACGGGGGATCAGGCCCCGCTCGGTAGCCTGGGCAATGGCAAACAATAACGACAGGTAAGCGGCGCTCAATAGCAGCAGCTGGGTCAGGCTAAAATTCATTGGGGTCTCTGCGTATATCCAGCCAGAATGCCAGGCCGATCAGTACCAGCCAGATGATAAATGGGCGATACCAGGCGCTGTCGGTTTCAATCCACCAATCCATAATGGTGGGTGAGAAAATATACACGGCCAATACCAGCAAAAAGACCAGACGATAGATATACATGGGTGACTAAAGCTCTTTTTAGGCAATTAGCTGGGTACCGCTAAGCTACCCCCGGCAGCTACGGGGCCGGGCAGGGCAGTTGCGCGCCAGTGTTGTTGGGCCCAGGCCAGTATCTCGGTCACCGGGGCTGGCTGCAAGTCTGCCGGGGGAGACTGGTGCAGGCTGCGCAGGGCGCACCACAGGTTATTACCCGCCTGCCGGTCATCCAGTGCCGGAGCATGGGTCTGCTTGCTCAGTTTCTGCCCCTGGGCGTTACACAGCAGGGGGATGTGCAGATACCCAGGGGCAGGCTGTGCCAGGGCCTGGTACAAGGCCAGATGGATCGGGGTGGATTCCAGCAGGTCCTGGCCCCTGACGATCTGGTTGACCCCCTGGTCAATGTCGTCACAGACCACCCCCAGGTGATAGGCATAGTAGCCTTCTTTGCGTTTGAGCACCGGATCGTCCTGCTCTGCCACCAGATGGTAAGAGAGCGCACCCAGCAGGCGGTCCTGCCACTGGCCCTCGGTGTCACTTAAGGCAAAGCGCAAAGCCCGGGGAGCCGGGCTTTGCCAGTCCGGCTGCTGCCGGCAGTGGCGGGGGTGGTAGCCGTCTGCTGCCTGCAGCTCTTTGCGGCTGCAGGGGCAGGGGTATATACGCCCCTGTTGCTGCCACTGGTGCAGCAGTTGTTCATAAGCCTGATGGCGCTGGGACTGATAGTGAACGGGTCCGTCCCAGTGCAGGCCATGGGCTTCAAGACTGTTAAGAATGGCATCCCGGGCACTGATCGACTCCCGCAAGGGGTCCAGATCCTCAATACGCAGCAGCCAGCGACCCTGATGCTGGCGGGCATCCAGGTAACTGGCCAGTGCAGCAACCAGGGAGCCCTGGTGCAAAGGTCCGGTGGGGGAGGGAGCAAAGCGGCCGCAATAGGTCATCGGCCGCTACTCAGACGCCGGTCTGTTTCTCGCGAATTTCAGACAGGGTCTTACAGTCGATACACAGGGTAGCTGTGGGGCGTGCTTCCAGGCGGCGGATACCGATCTCGACGCCACACTGATCACAGAAGCCATAATCGTCTTTGTCGATGGCATCGATGGTCTTGTCGATTTTGCGAATCAGTTTGCGCTCCCGGTCCCGGGTGCGCAATTCCAGGCTGAATTCTTCTTCCTGGGTTGCCCGGTCGCTGGGGTCAGCATAGTTTGCAGCATCTTCCTGCAGGTGGTGCATGGTGCGATCCACCTCTTCCATCAGTTCCTGTTTCCAGGAGAGCAGGATTTGCCGGAAGTGTTCACGCTGATCTTCATTCATGTACTCCTCGCCCTTGACGGGCTGGTACGGGGTGAATTCAGCGAGCTCTTCGTTTGCTTTAGTATGCGTATTCGGCATCGGTCCTGCCTCTTGATAATGCTGCTACCGGTGCCTGTTGGCCACGCCGGCAATCTGGATTCTGTTCAGTGACTGCTCAATAGTATCTTTATAGAACAAGGATACCCCTATGGGCAAGATTGCGAAACGTAGCAGATTCCGCGGGGGGTAGCTAGTGTCCTGTGCACAGGCAGGATATTATCCTGACCCCGGTCAACTTCTGATGGTAGGGAATTCCCCATGCAATTCAGCCCCCCGCTGGTTCCAGGCACGCTAATTCGACGTTACAAGCGCTTTCTGGCAGATGTGACCCTGGATGACGGCAGCACAGTGATCGCTCACTGCCCCAATACCGGCTCCATGATGGCCTGTTGTGACCCCGGCAGCAGGGTATGGCTCAGTCCGGCCAACAATCCCAAGCGCAAGCTGGCATTCACCTGGGAGCTGGTACAGGTGGCCGACGATGCGTTGGCCTGTATTCATACCGGGCGCCCAAATGCCGTAATGGGGGACCTGTTGCGGGCAGGGCTGGAGCCTACCCTGGCGGGGTATAGGGTTCAGCAGGCGGAAGTGCGTTATGGCAGTGAGAAAAGCCGCATCGACTGGTTGCTGAGCGGTCATGACAGTGCCCCCCAGGCTTGGGTGGAGGTGAAAAATGTCACTTTGGGGGAGGCGGGGATCGCTTATTTTCCCGATGCGGTTACCCTGCGTGGGCAAAAGCACCTGCGGGAGCTGATGGCCTGCGTAGCCCAGGGGGACCGGGGGGTGCTGTTATTTTGTGTCAGCCATACCGGGGTCAGTGAAGTCAGGCCCGCTGACGGCATTGACCCGGTGTATGGTCAATTGCTGCGCCAGGCGGTGGCAGCAGGGGTGGAATGCTACGCCTGGCAGCTGGCTATTACTCCAGAGGGAATGGGACCCGCCCGATCGTTGCCGGTGGTGCTGAGTTAAGAGGGTTAAATTCCCTTAACTGTGTTGGTAGCGCATGCGGGTGCCGTGGTTGAGGGACATGACGATTTCATCCGCCTGCAGTGAGGCGGGGAAATAGCAGCCGGAGATCTGGGCGCCGGCAATGCTGGCCCCTTCCAGGTTGGTGTCCCGGAAATCAATGCCCCGCAGGTCAGAGCCGCGAAAGTAAGCCTGTTGCAGATCCAGCCCCTGGGCATCCAGGCCCCGCAGATCGAGCCCCCGTAAATCACAGTAGGCAAAGCTTGGCAGTTCCCCCGCGTTCCCCCGTGCTTCATTAAAAGCGCGAATATTTTCGTTGCGCAAAGCCTGGTACAGGGGGTGATCGATGACCCGGACATCTTCGGAATGATTCATTGGTACCCTCATTAATGGCAGTCTGATTGAATTATAGTCAATATCCTGCCATGGGTTAGCCTGGGGTTCGCAGACCCCACAGATTAATGATGACCGAAGTGGGCCTTGATCCGCTTTGCCAGGTCCGTCAGCAGCGAAGACTGTTCCGAGCCGATGCGCAAGGTCAGGCGGCGCTCGTCGTCGGTTAGGGGCTCTGACACCTGTAACTGCTTGTCCAGAACCGCTTCATCCGCCTCTGACACCTCATTGCCACTGGCCGCCCGGCGTTGCAGCCGTTCCCGCAGTAACGCTTCCGGGGCATCACATACCAGGATCATGGCAGGTACGCCCTGTTCTTCAGCCACCGCGATCAGTAGGCTGCGCTCCGCCTCTCGCAGGGCGGCGGAGTCCACAATGACCCCCAGCCCTGCCTGCAGTATCTGCCGGGACAGGTCGGCCAGGCGCTGGTAGGTGCGCTTGGTGGCCTCGGGGGTATAAATGCCCTGATCCAGGGCGCCGCGGCTGCTCTCATTGGGTGCCAGGCCAAACAGGCGTTTGCGTTCCACATCACTGCGGATGCGCACGGCCCCCAGGGTTTCACTCAGGTGAAGTGACGCATGGGACTTACCGCTGCCGGAGTAACCAGTGGTCAGGATCAGGTAGCGGTCGGGAATGCCTGCATAACTTTCAGCCAGGTCTGCATACTGGCAGTAACGCTGGTACAGGGCTTCTTTGTCTTCCCCAGACAGGCCGTCGTTACCCATGGTGAACAGGGCAATTTTAGCCCGCACCATGGCCCGGTAGGCTTTATAGAAACTCAGCAGTGGCAGGGCGTCAAAGTCCCCGGTGTGCTCCAGGTAACGATCCAGCAAACGGCTGGCGTAGTGGGTCAGCCCCCGGTCTTCCAGGTCCATCAGCAGGAAAGCCAGGTCATTGAAGACATCAATAAAGCGGAATTCATCATTGAATTCAATACAGTCAAATACCGTGACCTCACCGTTATGCAGAGTGATGTTGGCCAGGTGAAGGTCGCCGTGGCACTCCCGCACAAAACCCTTTTCGTGGCGGGCAGCAATGACCGGTTTGAGCCGCTCCAGGGTGGATTCGGACCAGGCTTCAATCATATCCAGCTGCAGCAAACGCTGGGGCTCGCTGATCATGGGGCGAATCTGCTCGAAATTCTGCACCATGGGGGCTTCCACCCCGCTGACGGAACCTAGCATGCTGTCCTTGCTGACCCGGGGAACCGACTGGTGAAAGGCCGCCACCTGGGTGGCCAGCTGGTCGATATGCTCCGGTGCCAGGGCATCCTGTTCCACCAGGGAGACGAACATGCCGGCCTGGTCGAACTGGCGCATGCGAATGGCGTATTCAAAGGCCTCACCGCTGCCCCCCAGTTCCGGTGCCTCTGGGCTACCGGTGATGGGGATCACGTCCAGGTAAAGTTCCGGTGCCAGGCGCTGGTTCAGGCGCACTTCCGCCCCACAGAAATTTTTGCGCCGCTCCAGGGTGGAGAAATCGAGAAAGCCAAAATCCATGGGCTTCTTGATCTTGTAGGCATAGCTGCCGGTGAGCAGCACCCAGGAAATATGGGTTTCCAGCAGTTGAATGTCACTGACCTCATGGTCATGGCGGGCGGGGTCCTGCAGGGCCTGGATCAGTTCGCGACTCACGCTGAGCTCCTTAACGGGTAATCAAAGGTGTTGTTCTGAGTGCCATCTGGGCACTGCACCGTGACAACGGTAATAATTGGTAATCATCATACCGGCTGCGACCTTGTTAAGGTAAGTGCCTTCGCACAACCGGCAAAAAAGTCTGTCGGCGATTACCTGTCACCCCCTATACTATGGCGCCATGACTAATAACCGAAAAAAAAGCCCGCCGGTAAAGCGCCGCTCCTGGTCTGGCCTGTTTCTGCGCCTGCTGCTGGTAGCTGCCCTGTTGCTCACTGTCTGGGTGGTGTATCTGGATCACCAGGTCACCAGCCGTTTTGAAGGTAACCGCTGGGAAGTCCCCTCACGGGTATTCGCCCGCGCCCTTGAGCTCTATGAAGGGGCCAGCCTGAGCCCTGATGCACTGGAGTCGGAACTCGCCGCCCTGGGTTATCGCCGTGATGGCGCCCTGAGCCAGCCCGGCACCTGGCACCGCCAGGGCAACCAGTTGCGCTTGCGCAGCCGGGGTTTTCAGTTCCCCGGTGGGCCGGAATCCGGGCGTACCCTGTCATTGCGTTTCGATAACAGCACTATCAGCCAGATGCGGGTGGAGCAGGGGCAGCCAGAGCCGGTGGTGCGTCTGGAGCCGCAAGCCATTGGCGGGATTTATCCGGCTCACAATGAAGACCGCATCCTGATCCGGCTGGAACAGTTGCCACCACTGTTTCGTGAGGCGCTGATTGTGACGGAAGACCGTGATTTTGCGGATCACTGGGGCCTGGCACCGGTGTCTATTGCCCGGGCTATGCTGGCCAATATGCGGGCCGGCCGGGTGGTGCAGGGTGGCAGTACCCTGACCCAGCAGTTGGTAAAAAACTTCTACCTCACTGCTGACCGCACCTACAGCCGTAAGCTGAATGAGGCAATGATGGCGGTGTTGCTGGAGCTGCGTTATCCCAAAGAGGAGATTTTTGCGGCTTACCTCAATGAGGTGTACCTGGGGCAGGCAGGGCAGCGCTCCATTCACGGTATTGGTCTGGCCAGTCAGTTCTATTTTGGTAAACCCCTGTCAGAGCTGGAGGTGCAGGAGTCTGCCCTGCTGGTGGCCATGGTACGGGGACCCACCTATTACAATCCCCGTCGCCACCCCCAGCGTGCCACTGAAAGGCGCAATCTGGTGCTGGGGCTGCTGGAAGAGCAGGGTAATCTGTCAGCGGGTGCCGCCAGAGATGCCCGCCGGGCTCCCCTGGGGGTCATTGAGCAGCCCCGCTTTCAGGCCAACCCGTACCCGGCGTTTATGGATCTGGTGCGCCAGCACCTGAAGCGGGATTATGACGATAAGGATTTGCAGTCATCAGGGCTGCGTATTTTTACCACCCTTGACCCTCAGGTTCAGACCACCGCCGCCCGGCGTTTAAGCGAGACCCTGGATGAGCTGTCCGCCGGGCCGGGTAACGACACCCTGGAAGGGGCCATGGTGATTACCCGCCCACATAGCGGTGAAGTGCAGGCCGTAGTAGGCAGCCGCGCGTCCGGGGCCATGGGTTTTAACCGGGCAGTGGCAGCCCGGCGGCCTATTGGCTCACTGATCAAACCGGCCATTTATCTCAGTGCCCTGGAGCAGCCATCACGCTATACCCTGATCAGCCCGCTGAAGGATGAGCCATTCCGCATCGAATTCAGAAACGGGGATGAGTGGTCGCCAAAGAATTTTGACGGCAAGTCCCACGGTGAGGTGCCACTGCACCAGGCCCTGTCGAAATCCTATAACCAGGCAACGGTCCGGCTGGGGCTGGATGTGGGTCTCGACCCGGTGCGGGATATGCTCCAGCGCCTCGGGCTTGAGCGACGGCCTGGCTCCTACCCCGCATTGCTGCTGGGAAGTCTGGACCTGTCGCCCCTGCAGGTGACCGAGCTTTACCAGACCCTGGCCGCCTCCGGATACCAGGTCCCCCTGCGCAGTATTACCGCGGTGACTACCTCAGACGGGGAAATCCTGTCCCGCTATGATCTGGAAATTCGCCAGGTGGTGGAACCCGGACCCATGCACCTGCTGCACTATGCCATGCAGGAAACGGTGCGTGACGGGACGGGTCGTGGGGTCTATCGCTTCCTGCCGGATGCCATTCATGTGGCGGGCAAAACCGGTACTACCGATGGCGGCCGGGACACCTGGTTTGCCGGTTTTACCGGCAACACACTGGGGGTCACCTGGGTCGGCACAGACGACAATGTCCCCACCCTGCTGTCCGGGGGTACCGGGGCCCTGCGGGTGTGGGGCCGGGTTATGGCAGATCTGCCACAACAGTCCCTGGCGCCGGTGGTGCCGGGTAACGTGGATTACCACTGGATTGATACGGAAAGCGGCCTGCTGACGGCGGAAAATTGCCGGGATGCCCGTCGAATTCCCTTTATTGCCGGCTCTGCACCCACCCAGACCAGGCCCTGTGGCGATACCATGGGTGGCCGGGTACAACGGTGGTTTGAGCGCTTATTCTGATGACAAAAGGATGCTGGGAAATGGGTAAAGGGTTAGTAGGGTTGCTGGCATTGGTGTTGCTGGCGGGTTGCGCCATTGAGCTGGCAGAAACCCCAGAGCAGCGAGAGGCGCCCAGGGAGCAGGAAGCGCCAGTAGTAACAGTCCCGGATGAGCCTGCACCCCATGAGCGGCGCAGTGGCGATGCCTTGTCCCCGGCAGCTGCCAGCCTGCTGGCATCCGCCAGGGGGTTCTTGCAGGGGGGGCAGCCAGACCGGGCACTGAGCCTGATTCAGCGTGCCCATGGGATTTCCCCGAATGCGGCGGAAGTCTATTACCATTTTGCCCAGGCCCATCAGGCCCGCCAGGAGTACGACCGGGCGGAACAGTTCGCCCGCCGGGGTCTGGCCCTGGCAGGTAACCGGGAAAAGCTGGAGCGCCAGGGTGCAGAATTACTGGCGGGCATTCGACATGCCGCCACTAATTCCCAGTGACAGCCAGCCCTGCCGCCAGCACTTAGAGCGGCGGTCTCAGGTGAGCTGGGCGAAGACCTTTTCCGCGGCTGTCAGGGTGGCCTCAATATCTTCTTCCCTGTGGGCTGAGGAAATAAACCCCGCCTCGAAAGCGGAAGGTGCCAGATAAATTCCTTGAGCCAGCATGGCGTGGAAGAAGCGGCTGAAGCGCTCAGTGTCACAGGCCATCACATGGTCGAAGCGGGTGACTTCCGGTTGATCGGTAAAAAAGAAGCCAAACATGCCCCCGGCGCCCTGGGCCAGGAAAGGAATGCCAGCTGCTTCTGCCCGGGTTTGCATGCCCTCGATCAGCTGCTGCATGCGCGCCTCCAGCTGCTCGTGGAAGCCCGGAGCAGACAGCCCGTTCAGGGTGGCCAGGCCGGCGCGCATGGCCAGTGGGTTGCCGGAGAGAGTGCCTGCCTGGTACACCGGGCCCATGGGGGACAGGTACTCCATGATATCCTGCCTGCCACCCAGGGCACCCACAGGCAGGCCGCCGCCAATGATTTTGCCCAGGCAGGTGAGGTCCGGTGTTACTCCGTAACGGGCCTGAGCACCCCCCAGGGCGACCCGGAAACCGCACATCACCTCATCAAAAATCAGCAGGCTGCCGTGTTCATCGCAGATTTCCCGCAGGGTTTGCAGAAAACCCTCAGCAGGCAGTACGCAGTTCATATTGCCGCACACCGGCTCCATGATAATGCAGGCAATCTGGTCGCCATACTGTTCAAAGATCTGGCGTACCTGTTGCGGGTCGTTGTAATCCGCCGTCAGGGTCAGCTCAGCCAGGGCTGCGGGAATGCCCGGGGAGTTGGGCTGCCCCAGGGTCAGGGCGCCAGAGCCGGCCTTTACCAGCAGGGAGTCCACATGGCCGTGGTAGTTGCCGGCAAATTTGAGGATTTTGTCCCGGCCGGTAAAGCCCCTGGCCAGCCGAATAGCGGTCATGGTGGCTTCGGTGCCAGAGCTGGTCATGCGGACCCGCTCAATGGAGGGCATTAGTTCGCAGACTTTTTTTGCCATGGCGGTTTCAATGGCGGTGGGTGCCCCGTAACCGGTCCCTTCCTGCAGTTGTGTAGCGATGGCCTCCAGCACCGGTGGGTAGGCATGGCCCAGAATCATCGGCCCCCAGGAACCCACGTAATCGATATAGCGCCGGTCATCCTCGTCATACAGATAGGGGCCCTGAGCCTTTTTGAAAAACAGCGGCGTCCCTCCGACCCCCTTAAAGGCCCTCACCGGGGAGTTCACACCACCGGGAATATAGCGCTGTGCATTTTCAAACAGGATTTCGGACTGGCTCATAGGGGGCTCCGTGAAGCAGTGGGATTATTCATTAACAAATGGTTCAAACAGTTGGCTGAAGGCCCTGGCGCGGGCTTCAATGTCTTCGGCGCCAAACAGACCCTGCACTACCGCCAGCAGGTCAGCGCCGGCGGCAATCACCGGAGGCGCATTATCCAGTGTGATGCCGCCAATGGCTACCCGGGGAACCCCGAGGCTGCGTGCCTGTTCCAGCACATGTAAGGGTGCTCGACCCGCACCGCTTTTGGTGTTGGAGGTAAAAAACCGGCCAAACGCCACGTAATCCGCCGGATTGCCAGCCACCAATGCGGCATGTTCAACATCCCCCTGACAGCTGGCACCGATAATGGCGTTGCTGCCAAGGCGCTGGCGGCTGCCCGCCAGATCCGGGTCACTGCGGCCCAGGTGCACCCCGTCTGCCCCCAGTTCATGGGCCAGGTCAGGGTTGTCGTTAATAATCAGCGGCACACCATACTCACGGCATAGCTCAAGCAGTTGCGCGCCCCGTTGGCGGGCTTCCCGTCCACTGCAGTGTTTGTCCCGGTACTGCACCATCACGGCCCCCCCTTTCAGGGCAGCGGCAACCCCTGACAGCAGACGCTCACCCGGCAACAAGAAAGGGTCGGTAATGGCGTAAAGTCCGCGGCGGGGCAGAGGGTTCATCGGGCCACCCGGTCCGGGACCGGCTGGCCCCGACCCACCTGCAGTGCATGTTCAATGCTCCCGGCCACAAAGGTCTGGGCGGCTTCGATGGCAGCGGGCAAAGACTGGCCCTTGGCCATCCCCGCGCTGATGGCGGCGGCGAGGGTGCAGCCGCTGCCATGGTACTCACCTCCCACACGGGGCAGCTGCCAGGTCTGCACCGGTTGGCCCGGCTGATAGAGACGGTTGCTGATCAAGGCTTCTTTACCATGGCCACCGGTGGCCAGAATGGCGCCACAGCCGGTTTGCATCAGTCGGGCCACAGCCCCTTCGGTGTTGTCGCTGTCACCCAGCTGACATAACTCCGGGCCATTGGGGGTCAGCAGATCTGCAAGGGGAAACAGGTGGTCACGCATGGTGCACCAGAGGGATTCATCTGCCAGTTCACCGCCCCCTGCGGCTTTGATAACCGGGTCCAGCACCAGTGGCACGCCGGGCATTTGCGCCAGAAATTCTGCCAGCACCTGGACGACGGCGGCATTACCCAGGGCGCCGGTCTTGATGGCATGGATCGGGCAGTCGGCCTTCAGGGCCTGTAATTGCCGGCGAATCAGCTGGGCATCTACCGCCTCACTGCCGAGAACGTTGACGGTGTCCTGAACAGTCAGGCAACTGATTACTGGCAGCGGGTGGCATCCCATTGCAGTAATGGCCTGAATGTCTGCCTGGATGCCGGCGCCACCGGAGGGGTCGAGACCGGCAATGACCAGGACTTGGGGGCGTTCATGTAACATGGTTAAAAGGGCCTCACAACCGCGAGAATAATAATGCCGATTAATAGCAGCACCGGAAACTCATTGAAAAAGCGATAAAACACATGGCCGCGCTGATTGCGATCATCCCTGAACTGGCGCAGCAGATGCCCGCAATACAAGTGATAGGCAACCAGTATGGCAATCAGCACCAGTTTGGCCTGCATCCATCCCTGACTGAGATAGAAGCCAGGATTAAGCAGGATCAACCAGATACCAAAAATCATTGTTACCACCATGGCCGGGTTGGTGATCCCCCGGTACAGTTTGCGCTCCATTACTTTGAAACGCTCACGGCCGGTAGTGTCTTCCGCCATGGCATGGTAAACAAACAGCCTTGGCAGATAAAACAGGCCGGCAAACCAGGCGACCATGGCCATCAGGTGTATTGCTTTAATCCAGAGCACAGGACTACCTCTTTTTTAAAAAAAGTTAATATAAGGCTCGGGATAACACCCGGACCCGTTATGACCAGCTCCGCAGACCAGGGGCACCCCACTAGCGTTGACCAACAGTGGGTTTACATGGGGTTATGGCCAGCCTACCCATTATCACATGCTATGATGGGGGTTTATTCTTTTCAGTGCCAGACGGCAGGTCGGCACCCATAGCACTTAGGAGACAGGCGCAGTGATCAAAGTAGGTATTGTCGGGGGTACCGGTTACACCGGAGTCGAGTTGTTGCGCCTGTTAGCGGATCATGATCAGGTCGAGGTGGTGGCCATCACCTCCCGCTCTGAAGCCGGTACCCGGGTGGATGAAATGTTCCCCAGTTTACGCGGTTACTATGACTTGGCGTTTACCGATGCCTCCGATGAAAGTCTGGCCGCCTGTGATGTGGTGTTTTTCGCCACTCCCAATGGCGTTGCCATGCGTCGTATTCCGGCATTAATGGCAAAAGGTGCACGGATTATTGACCTGTCTGCGGATTTCCGCCTGCAGGACCTGGGAGTCTGGGAAAAATGGTACGGTGAACAGCATCTGGCCCCTGAGCTGGTGCCAGCGGCGGTCTACGGGCTGCCGGAAATGTTCCGTGAAAAGATTGCCGGTGCCCGGCTGGTAGCGAATCCGGGCTGTTATGCCACCGCCATTCAGTTGGGCTTCCTGCCTCTGGTTGAGCAGGGCCTGGTGGATACCAGCTGGCTGATCGCCGATGGTAAATCCGGCGCCAGCGGCGCTGGCCGCGCCGCCAAGGTGGGCACCCTGATGGGGGAAGTTGGGGAGAGCTTCAAAGCCTATGGGGCTTCCGGCCACCGCCACGGGCCTGAGATTGAGCAGGGGCTGGCCGCCATGCAGGGCAAACCTGCCACTGTTACGTTTGTGCCCCATCTGGTGCCCATGGTGCGGGGCATTGAAGCGACCCTGTATGCCCGTTTGACCGACGACAGTCAGGATCTGCAGGCGTTGTTTGAATCCCGTTTTGCTGATGAGCCCTTTGTGGATGTCATGCCCTGGGGTTCACACCCGGAAACCCGCAGCGTAAGGGGCGGTAATACCTGCCGGATGGCGCTGCACCGCCAGCCAGGCCAGTCCCAGATCATAGTGACATCGGTGATCGACAATCTGGTCAAGGGTGCTGCAGGTCAGGCCATTCAGAACCTGAATATCATGTGCGGGCTGCCTGAAACCCAGGGCCTTAAGAGCCCGGCTTTGCTGCCTTGAGGCAGTGGGGCCGGTAAGTCACGGATACCCTTTTATCTAACAAGAGCATTGCTGGTGGCAAAGAAAACACAACAACAAGACACCATGGAAATCGTTTACCGTCGGCCCGGCTACCGCTTGCGCATACTGGGGATTTTTCTGCTGCTGATTGCGCTATTTAGTGCCGGGTTCTATCAGTTGGGGGCCTGGCAGCAGACCCAGGGGCTTGGAGTCGGTTTGAACAAGGATTTGACCCTGTCTCAGCAACTGCAGTTGTTGGGACAGGAAAATGAACAGCTTAAGCAGCAGCTGGCTGTAGCGGAACGTGGGCAGGCCATCGATCAGCAGGCCCTGCAGGAGGCTCAGCGGGAAATCAGCGGCCTACAAGAGCAGTTGCAGTCAGAGCGTAATGAGTTGGCCCTGTTTCGGACCATTGTGGCTCCGGAAGAATCAGAGACCGGGCTGCAGATACAGCGGTTTCAGCTGACACCCACCCGCATCGAAGATCGTTGGCGTTTTAATCTGGTATTGACCCAGATCGGTGACAATACCCGTTTCCAAAGCGGCAATGTGACCGTTATGCTGCTGGGGGAGCAGGAGGGTGAACGCAAGTCCTTGCCGCTGGAGACCTTGTCGCAAGACGTTGATGCTAACGAGATACGGTTTCGTTTCCGCTACTTCCAGCGTGTTCAGGGGGTGCTAAAGCTGCCCCCAGGTTTTACGCCCCTGGAGATTGTGGTCTCTGCAAATCCGGAAGGAGCCCGTGCAGAAAAGGTTGAGCGGGTATTCGACTGGCAGGAATAGGGTTATCCACTGACAGGGAATGGTCATCAAATCAAAAGTTGAGTGTAGTTAAGTCTCAGGACTTATAAATAACCGGGAGAATAACAGCATGTTTGGCAGCAATAAGACAAAAGTGAAAGCGTCCTCGGGGCATTTCGATACACTGATTTCCAGCAAGACCTCCCTTCAGGGGGATGTGAGCTTCTCCGGCGGTTTGCACATTGATGGCCGTATTGAGGGTTCCGTTCGCGCGGAAGAGGGCAGTGATGCCGTTCTGCGCATCAGTGAGGTGGGTGAAGTGGAAGGGGATGTTCATGCCCCGCGCATTGTTATCAATGGCACTGTTCACGGCAACGTCTATGCCACCGAGCATCTGGAGCTGGCTTCCAAGGCAGCCATTAATGGCAATGTGTATTACAACCTGATTGAAATGGCCATGGGTGCCGCCGTTAACGGCAGCCTGTTGCATCGCAAGGGTAACCAGGAAGTCCCCAAGCCCCAGGCTCGTCTAACAGGGCATTATGATCAGGGTGCGGAGCAGACCAGCGCTGATGCCGACCAGTCCGATGAAGAGGTACCACCGGCAGAGCGGATTTAGAAACAGAACCGGGTAATACTTGATTGTTTTGCTCGGGTAAAGCCACAATAGTGTGGTGATACACCGCGAAACGAGGTTCTCAATGAGTGTAGTGCAGGCGCAGGCCGCCACACCGGTCTTTTTTACTGACTCCGCCGTCAACAAGGTGCGGTCCCTGGTAGAGGAAGAGGGTAATCCAGAACTCAAGCTGCGGGTTTTTGTCACCGGCGGCGGTTGCTCAGGTTTTCAGTATGGCTTCACCTTCGATGAAGACCAGGCAGAGGACGATACTGCCGTGGAAAAAGATGGGGTTACCTTGCTGGTAGATCCCATGAGTTATCAGTATCTGGTAGGCGCCACAGTAGATTATCAGGAGGGGCTGCAAGGGGCTCAGTTTCTGATTCAGAACCCTAATGCCAGCACCACCTGCGGCTGTGGTTCCTCCTTTTCCATCTGATTGATTATCTTTCAGGTGTCTGTGGTCTTTCCGGGATAAAGCCCACCCAGTACCCGATAGCCCCGGGCCCCAGTCACCGCCGGTAGGTTGCCGGGCAGCTGCTGCAGATGGCGCATAGCCAGCCAGGCAAAAGCAGCCCCTTCAACCGCTTGCGGGCCCAGCCCCAGACTTTCCGTGGAAAGCACAACGCAGGGTGATACCAGGGTTTCCAGTTCACGCATTAGCGCCAGGTTATAAGCCCCGCCACCGCAGATATACAGGGCTTGCGGTTTGCCAGCCTGGGACAGACTTTGGGCAATGGTCGTAGCGGTTAAAGCCAGCAAAGTGCGCTGAACATCCTCCACAGCCAGAGAGGGTAGCTGCCGCAGATGTGCCGTCAGCCACTGTTCATTGAAATATTCCCTGCCGGTACTGCGGGGCCCGCAGCGCTGAAAGAAGTTATCTGCCAGCATGGCCTGTAACAGCTCGGGAATCACCTGTCCGCTGGCGGCCCAGTCGCCATTCCCGTCATAGGGCTGACCCTGATGCAGTTGGCACCAGAGATCCATCAGACGGTTACCCGGTCCGGTATCACACCCGAGAACATCCCCCTCGGCAGGCAGCCAGGTCAGATTGGCCATGCCGCCGATATTGACAATGGCCCGGTCCTCACCCGAATGGTTAAAGCACCAGTGGTGAAAGGCTGGGGCCAGTGGCGCCCCCTGTCCTCCCGCTGCCATATCCCGGCGGCGAAAGTCCGCAATCACATCGATGCTGGTCTTTTCCGCAATCACGTTCGGGTCACCCAACTGCAGGGTAAAGCTGGTGTGGGATTCAGGTTCGTGGCGAATAGTCTGGCCGTGGCTGCCGATGGCTCTGACTGCTGTGGCCGGGAGCTGGTGCTGCGCCAGTAATGCCAGCACACAGTTTGCGAAGTGCTCCCCGACCCGGGTATCGGTTTCACCAATATCATGGGGAGTGCCGCAGTTGTTCACTAACTGTTCCAGAAGTGCCAGGGTAGCTGGGGGGTAGGGGGCGTGAAAGTGGGACAGTGTCTGGGGTGGCTGAGTGTTCAGGTCCACCAGAACGGCATCAGTGCCGTCCATGCTGGTGCCTGACATAAGGCCAATATAAAGAGTTGAGGGCGGCTGGGATGGCATTATCGTTCAGCCCTCATTCTTCTGCCATTGCCACCTGGAAAGACTCATCACGGGTCGCCAGCTGGGCCATCAACGGCTGGGACTGGGTCTGGAAAGCGGTCATCTGCTCTTTGGGTACCGGGTCAGCATCGGGCAGTGCTACCCGCATAGGGTCCCGGGGCTGGCCATGCTGACGGTATTCGTAATGCAGGTGAGGACCGGTAGCCATGCCAGACATGCCCACATAGCCAATAACCTGGCCTTGCCGTACCCGGCCCCCTTCCTGAATACCGCTGGCGTAACCGTTCAGGTGGGCATAGACAGTTTCTACCCCGTTACCGTGCTGGATACGGATAGTTCTGCCATAACCTCCATCACGCCGGGCATGGCGTACCCGGCCATCACCGGCGGCGCGCACTGGTGTGCCCGTGGGAGCGGCAAAGTCAGTGCCCTGGTGAGGGCGTACACGGTTGAGGATGGGGTGGCGCCGTTGCGGGTCAAAACGGGAGGATATGCGACTGTACTCCAGGGGCGTTCGGATAAAGGCTTTGCGCAGGCTGGTGCCGTCAGGGGCGAAATACTCGCTGTGGCCTTCACTGTTGGTAAACAGAATCGCAGTAAGGTTCTTGCCGCGGTTGTGAAAGTTTGCCGACAGAATGCGGCCATAACCCACTTTCTCACCATCAACATGAAGCTCTTCATACAAGACTGAGAAGCGGTCACCACGTCGCAGGTCGCGACCAAAGTCAATCTGCCAGCCGAATATGCTGGCCAGGTTAGAGCTTAAGCGATTGTTAAGGCCGGCACGGCGGGCTGACAGGGCAAAGGATGACTCGATTTCACCACCGGCAAAAGCCAGAATAATATCAGGCTCACGGCTGACTTCCGTGGTTTTGAAGCCCTCTTCACCGAGATTGGCCTGCAACTTTTTTGTGCGGTTCTGGTGCAGGGTCAGCTGTTGTAGCTGCCCCTCTTCATTTAAGACAAAATCGATCTGCTGCCCCTGGCGCAGGCGGCCCAGTTGGTCTGACAGACCTTCGCCCCGCAGCACCTGGTACATGGCACTGTCGTTGAGTCCTGCCCGGGAAAACAGCCGTGACAGGGTATCCCCGGCCTTAACTTCAAAGGTTTTCTCGGTTAACTGGGGTTCCGGGGGAGCGGTGACCTCTTCAACGGGAGGCTTCTGCTGCTGGTTATCTGTAACCAGTTGCTGGTCAGCAATATTCGCTCTGGAAGGCGCTGCAGCGGCAATGCGTGCTGCACGCTGCTGTTCTTCCACAGTAAACAGGGGGGTTGCCTGCTCCTGCTCTTCAGCGGCCATGGCTTCTACGGCCAGAGCAGACAGGGCGGGCCGGAGTTCGCCACTATCAAGATCCAGCTGCGAAGAGATACGCTGCGCTTCGACATCGCTACCCGGGCTTAGCGTCAGAACCAGCCCGAAGACTGTGGTAACGCCGGCGATGACCGCCATGTGAAGTTTGGGAAAATGTGTGACCACAGGGGGAGCCCGTTTTTGTAGTTGAATTGGCAGGTTGCAAGACTAATTCATAAAGTAGGTGAAGTATAATCCAAGGTGTGGTTATGGCAAAAACGAAATGCAGGCCAAAATCCCGGAAATGTTCACCTGTTCGCTATCCCTGCTATAATCCGCGGTCCTGCAAGGCCAGTGCTGGTGCGGTGTTTACCCCAGAGCCTGAGCTCCTGTAAGGCGAATTAGGATTTTGTCATCATCTGTATCTTGGTACCGGGAACCCCTTAATGACTTCAATCGACGATGCTCTGGCCCTGATTAAACGTGGCATAGACGAGCTAATTTCAGAAGACGAGCTGATCCAGAAGCTGAAATCAGGCCGTCGGCTGAAGATAAAGGCGGGCTTCGACCCCACAGCGCCAGATCTGCATTTTGGTCACACCGTGCTGATCAACAAGCTGCGACAGTTTCAGGATCTCGGTCATGAGGTGATTTTTCTGATCGGCGATTTTACCGGAATGATTGGTGACCCCAGTGGTAAAAACGTGACCCGGCCGCCCCTGAGTGCTGAGGACGTTGCCCGTAATGCTGAGACCTATAAAGAACAGGTGTTCCGCATTCTGGACCCGGAAAAGACCACAGTGGTGTTTAACTCCCAGTGGATGGGGCAGATGTCTGCTGCGGACATGATCAAGCTGGCTGGGCAATCTACCGTGGCGCGGATGCTGGAGCGGGATGATTTCCACAAGCGTTATACCGGTAACCGCGCCATTGCCATTCATGAATTCCTCTATCCGCTGATACAGGGGTACGATTCCGTAGCGCTGGAAGCAGATGTGGAGCTGGGCGGTACGGATCAGAAGTTCAACCTGCTCATGGGGCGCACTCTGCAGGGCCGTTATCAGCAGTCTGCCCAGGTGGTGTTGACCATGCCACTGCTTGAAGGGTTGGATGGTGTGCAGAAAATGTCCAAATCCCTGGGCAACTATATCGGTGTGACAGACTCCCCGGGTGAGATGTATACCAAGATACTGTCGGTACCGGATGATCTCACATGGCGTTACTACGAATTGCTGAGCTTTTTGCCTATGGCTGAGGTGAATGCCATGCGAGAGCAGGTGGCTTCCGGTGGTAACCCCCAGGAGCCAAAGCAGCGGCTTGCCCGGGAGTTGATTGCCCGCTTCCATAATGAAGAAGCGGCTGCCAATGCCCATAAGTCAGCGGGTAACCGCATGGCCCCCGGTGAAATTCCCGATGATGTGCCAGAGGTGACCCTGGATGCCGGCGGCGAGAGTAGTCTGTTCATCTTTACCATCCTTAAGGAGGCTGGGTTGGCGCAGTCCGGTAAGGCGGCCAAGGATATGGTGAAGCAGGGTGCGGTGTTTATCGACGGGGAGCCCCTGGGGGATCGGGTTGAGCTGCCGGTGGGGGGCTCCCATATTATTCAGGCGGGCAAAAAGAAGATTGCCCGGGTGCATTTGCAGTAAGTGTTACAAAACCGTTGACCCTTGGAGGGAAAGCTGTAGAATGCGCTCTCTCTTGAGGCACA
>REBR01000129.1 GCA_007692645.1 Halomonadaceae bacterium
CCCAGGGGTTGGTCACCGGGCCGTAGTAACTGGTTTCATTGGAGGAGCCCATGGCGAACTCGTCCATATTGGTCTTGCCCAGACATACCGCCCCAGCTTCTTTCAACAGCCGGGTGACGGTGGCGTCGTAAGGAGGGATAAAGTTTTCCAGCATGCGCGAGCCGCAGGTGGTGCGTACCCCTTCAGTGCAGAAAATATCCTTGTGGGCAAACGGGATACCGGTCCAGGGGCCAGCGTTACCGGCGGCAATGCGGGCATCCGCCGCATCCGCATCCGCCAGGGCCTGGGCTTCGGTGATGGTAATAAAGCTGTTCAGGCGCGGGTTCTGGGCCTTGATCCGGTCCAGAAACAGCATGGTCAGTTCGCGGCTGCTGGTTTCGCCACTGGCCAGGGCCCGGGACAGTTCGGCAACGGTTTTCTGGAGCATATCGGGGTCCTTTCTATTTATTCAACGACGCGGGGCACCAGGTACAGGCCGTCCTGGGTTTTCGCCGCCAGCTGCTGGTAGCGCTCCCGTTGCACGGTCTCGGTCACCTCATCCGGGCGCAGCCGCTGCACCGCGTCCAGGGGGTGGGCCATGGCGGTGACGTTGTCGGTGTCGGCGCTCTGCAGCTGGTCCACCAGCTGCAGAATGTTTGACAGGTCTTTTTCCAGCCCGGTCTTGGCGTCGTCATCCAGATGAATGCGCGCCAAAATGGCAGCGTTTTCTATGTCCTCACGGGAGATGGCCATCTCGCCTCCGGATCGCAATTGAGTAAGGGTCGCTATGTTAACAGATTAAACCCGGGGCGGGAGAGCTCACAGGGGAATACTCAGGCTCAGGTTACCACCGCCAAAGGCTGCCCGGTGCAGGCGAAAGGTGGGGTTAAGGCTGATTGTTGCCCCTTCAGGGCCGCCGGGCTGCCAGTTAAAGGGCAGGGTGATCTTGGCGTAGGTGCCGTTTAAATCATCAGACACCTCTTGCGGTTCATCCTGCTCGAAGGAGTTGCCCTCCACGTGGGCCACAAATACCGTGGGTTCAAAGCGCCATGCGGAAGACAGCCGCCAGCCGGTGCCAGCGAACAGCATTACTTCCCGGCGATCTGTGTGTTCCTGCTGATTGCCGATAAAGTCACCCTCTTCACGCAAGAACAGGAACTGTCCCCCCAGGCGCAGGCGCTCTACATCGTGACCCTGCTGCCGGTACTGTACCCGGCTGCGCCAGAAGCGGCGGGTCATTTCGTTAAGCGCCGTTTGCTCCTCCAGGCGGCTGGCCCGGTCGGTGGTTTCCCCCTCTGCCAGCCATTGCCAGTGTTCATGGCTGTTGGGGTGCCAGTCCCAGGCCACACCGGCGCGGCTGTGGCGGTCACGGAAGCGGGTACCAGTGGCTCCCTGTTCCAGCGCTGTGGTGGGGGTGTGGTTGCCGTAAGCGCGCAGGCCCTGTCTGTCTGTCAGTTGCCACTGCAGCCCCAGGTAGCGGGTGATCGGGGCGGTGTTGAAACGGTCCTCATCCTGCTTGCCGTTGAGCATCTGGTCACTGAACACCAGGGCGCCATGGAGCGTCAGGCGCTCACCGGACTGCCAGGTAAATTCCGGCTGCAGGTCGATGCGGGACTTGTCGCGGATCACATCCCCCATCAGGCGGGCGCTGAAACGCTCATTCACTTGATAGCCGATGCCCACCAGATTGCGGTCATAGGTGCCGTCAAAATCTTCTGTGCGGCGGAAGCGGTACTGGAAATGCACCCCCTGGTCGAGCTCATGGGTGGTCTGAATGGCCATGTCCACAAACAGCTCGTCACTGCGGCTGCTGCCGGCAGTGCCGGTGATACCATCCTGGGGTATAACGCTGGCGGCAATGGCCCTTGGGGGGGCAAAGCTGGCCCGGTGGATAAAACTTTCTGCATTGTAATCGAATCGCCGCCCGTCAATGACCTGGTCCTGACGGAAAGGCTGAGGCTCCATGCGCAGGTCAGGGGAAAAAGCCGCCAGGGCCTGCAGCGGTGCAGCCAGAGCGGCAACGGCGGCGACTATAAAGGCAATGAAACGTCGGTTTGAAGATCTCTGGGGTAATAATGACGACAACATGGTGAGTTTCCGGGGGCGAATATGGGAGCACTATTTGACCATAGGGCGCTGGCGGGTCAAAGGGGCAGGTGGTATCGCCTTGCCTGAAAACCCGGCCACTGCTAAAGTTGCGGCACCATCGTGACGTCCTGATGCGCTTACCTTGAAGGGTTGGCAAGCCGGACTCCGACACATCCGCTATCGCAGTTCAGGTTAAAACGACGCCCATGCTCATCAAGAAAATTCGTGGCCTTTTCTCCAGTGACCTTTCCATTGACCTGGGCACTGCCAACACACTGATTTTTGTTCGTGGCCGGGGCATAGTCCTGGACGAACCCTCTGTGGTGGCTATCAGCACCCATAACGGACAGAAAAAAGTGGCTGCCGTCGGTGGTGAAGCCAAGCGCATGCTCGGTCGTACGCCGGGTAATATCACCGCTATCCGGCCCCTCAAGGACGGTGTTATTGCTGACTTTGTGGTCACTGAGAAAATGCTCCAGCACTTTATCCATAAGGTGCACGAGAACAGCTTTATTACCCCAAGTCCCCGGGTGCTGATCTGTGTGCCCAGTAAATCGACCCAGGTTGAGCGTAAAGCCATCCGGGAGTCTGCGCTGGGTGCCGGTGCCCGTGAGGTGTTCCTGATTGAAGAGCCCATGGCAGCAGCCATTGGCGCTGGCTTGCCGGTGGAAGAGGCCAGCGGCTCCATGATTGTGGACATTGGTGGCGGTACCACTGAAATTGCCATTATTTCCCTGAACGGCATCGTCTATGCTGAATCCGTTCGGGTAGGTGGCGACAAGTTTGATGAAGCCATTGTGACCTACGTGCGCCGCAATTATGGCAGCCTGATCGGTGATTCCACGGCAGAGCGCATCAAGCACGAAATCGGTTGTGCCTATGAAGGCCTCGAGGTGCGTGAAATCGACGTCCGTGGTCGTAATCTGGCGGAAGGTGTACCCAGGCAGTTTACCCTCAACAGTAATGAGATCCTGGAAGCCTTGCAGGAATCCCTGGCGCAGATTGTACAAACTGTAAAAAGTGCCCTGGAACAGTCCCCTCCGGAACTGGCCTCTGACATTGCCGAGCGGGGCATTGTCCTTACCGGCGGTGGTGCCTTGCTGCGGGGTCTTGATTATCTGATCAGTGAAGAGACTGGCCTGCCCGTGGTGGTGGCTGAAGACCCACTGACCTGTGTGGCCCGTGGTGGCGGAAAAGCCATAGAGCGCATCGATAAAGGCGGCATCGGCACCTTTACCCACGAAGGCTGAACGTTAAAGCTCCCCGCCGACTGTACTGACCACACCCCAGGCTGGCGTGGGTGACTGAAACGACGGAGAGAGTCTCATCAGTAATCTCTTTTCCAAAGACCCGGTGCTGGGCACACGGGTGTTGCTGGCAGTGCTGCTGTCTGCAGCACTGATGGCCGGTGACCGCTATTCCCCTGTGGGTGATCATTTGCGTAGCTGGCTGACTAACGGGCTGGCGCCGGTTTATTGGCTAGGGCACACCCCATCCCGGGTCGGCGGTTGGCTAAGCACCATCAGCACCAGCCGGGAAGACCTGATTGAAGAAAACGCCGCCCTGCAGTCCCGTATGCTGGTGCTTGAGCGGCGCTCCCAGCGTTATGCCTCATTGGCAGCAGAAAATAACCGGTTACGGGAATTGCTCAGCTCCTCAGCCGCTCTGGATGACAGTGTCATGGTGGCGGATATCATCGGTGTTACCCCTGACCCCTTTACCCATGAAGTGATACTCGATAAAGGCAGCCGTGACGGCGTCCGCCCGGGTCAGGCAATACTGGACGCGGGTGGGCTGATGGGGCAAGTGGTGCACAGCAGCGCTTTTTCTTCCCGGGTGGTGCTGATTTCTGACAACAGCCATGCGGTGCCGGTAGAGGTGAATCGTAGCGGTGCCCGGGCGGTGTTGCTGGGAACCGGAGACCGTAATGTGTTGGAACTGGCCCATGTACCGGACACCATGGATATCCAGGAAGGGGATCTGCTGGTGAGTTCCGGCCTTGGCGGGCGCTTTCCCCAGGGCTACCCGGTAGCCACTATCAGTAGTATCGAATACAACCCCGGCGCCCCTTTTGCCCGGGTCCGGGCTCAGCCCATGGCCTCTCTGGATAGCAGTCGCATGGTGCTGGTGGTGTTTACGCCGGAATCCCGCCGCCTTGCCAGCCCAGAGGATCAGCGGGAAACATCCGCTGACGCCAGTATGGAGGATAACTGAGCATGGTGCTGCGAGCCGTCAATTATCCGCTATTCCTGCTGACCGTGCTGGTGGCGCTGGTAGCGAGTATTTCCCTGTTTCCTGAAAGCTGGGTCATGTGGCGCCCGCAATGGCTGGCCATGCTGGTGATTTACTGGGTGCTGCGGGCGCCCCATCGGTTTGGCATTCTTACCGCCTGGTCCCTGGGACTGCTACTGGATGTGCTGAATGCCAGCATGCTTGGGGTGCACGCCATGTCCCTTTCCCTGATTGCGGCACTGGTAATGACTGCGCATCAGCGGCTGCAGATGTACCCCTTGCCGCAACAATGCCTGGTGATCTTCCTCTTTATTGGCCTTGGGCAGATGCTGGTGCATTTTCTGCACCAGTTGCTGGGGCTGCCCCGTGGCGGTTTTGATTACCTTTTTCCGGCCTTTACCAGCGCTCTGGTGTGGCCAGTGTTTCTGGTGCTGATGGATGGCACTAACCGGAAGCTGTCATGATGAAGCTGTTACTGGCCTCCGGGTCGCCACGGCGACGGGAGTTGTTGCAGCAGATGGGGCTGACCTTTACCGTGGCGCCGGTGGATCTGGATGAAACGCCACGGCCCGGGGAAGCGCCCCGGCACTATGTGCGGCGCATGGCCCTGGAAAAGGCCCAGGCAGCACAGGCCCGGGCCACCGAGGCCCTGGTGCTTGCCGCCGACACCAGCGTTATTCTGGAGCAACAGATTCTCGGTAAACCGGACAATGACCAACAGGCTGCAGCCATGCTGCAGCAACTGTCGGGTCGCAGCCATCAGGTGATGACAGCAGTGGCACTGGCGGGGCCAGGGGGATTTCTGCAAGACTGTCTGGTAGTGACTGAGGTTCAGTTTTGCCCTTTGAGTGATGACCAGATCCATGCCTACCTGGCCACCGGTGAACACCGGGACAAGGCCGGTGCCTACGCCATTCAGGGCCGGGGCGGTATTTTCGTACAGCACCTGAGCGGCAGCTATAGTGCTGTGGTTGGGTTACCCTTACAGGAAACAGCCGGGCTACTGGCCAAGGCCGGTCAGCCTGCATGGCAGGATTGGGAGTTGACCCATGAGTGAGGAAATCCTGATAAACGTGACACCGGTAGAGACCCGGGTGGCACTGATTGAAAACGGCATGCTGCAGGAAGCCTATATTGAGCGCACTGGCCGCAAGGGCATTGTGGGCAATATTTATAAGGGCCGGGTGGTGCGGGTTTTGCCAGGAATGGAAGCGGCCTTCGTGGATGTGGGGCTTGAGCGGGCTGCCTTTATCCATGCCTCAGATGTCATCAGCCTGGGTCCTGATCCGGAGGCGGTGCCCCGCCCGGTGCCGGATATCCGTACCCTGTTGCGGGAAGGCCAGTCCATTGTGGTGCAGGTGACCAAAGACCCCATTGGCAGCAAAGGTGCCCGGCTGACCACGCAGATCTCCATACCCTCCCGTTATCTGGTGTACATGCCCGCTGTCAGCCATGTGGGGGTATCCCAGCGGATTGAAGATGAGGCAGAGCGGGAGCGTCTTAAGGGCTTGATTCAGGCTGCAGCGGCGGAGCATGGCCTGGATACTGGCGGTTATATCATTCGCACTGCAGCGGAAGGTGCCGGCAGTGAGGAAATTCTTCAGGATATGGCTTACCTGAACCGCATATCCGGTTCTATTCTGGCCCGTTCAGAGAATGTCTCTGCGCCGGGGGTGATTTATGAAGACCTGCCGCTGTTTATTCGTACGGTGCGGGACCTGATGCGACCACAGACAGAAAAAATCCGCATTGATTCCCGGGAGAGCTTTGCCCGGGTGGTGGAGTTTGCCGACCAGTTTGTGGTTGGTCTGCGGGATCAGATTGAGTACTACCCGGGGGAGCGTCCCCTGTTTGATCTGTACAGTGTTGAGGACGAAATCCAGAAAGCCCTGAGCCGCAAGGTGCAGCTCAAGTCCGGGGGTTACGTAATTATTGACCAGACCGAAGCCATGACCACCATTGATATCAATACCGGCGGTTTTGTAGGTCACCGTAATCTGGAAGAGACCATTTTCAAGACCAACCTGGAGGCGGCCAGAGCCATCAGCCGTCAGCTGCGCCTGCGTAATCTGGGGGGGATCATCATTATCGATTTTATCGATATGGAGGATGCTGAGCACCAGCGCCAGGTGTTGCGCATGCTGGAGAAAATGGTGGAGCGGGACCATGCCCGCACCCGCATTACCGGGGTGTCTGAACTGGGGTTGGTGGAAATGACCCGCAAGCGCACCACAGAGAGTCTTGGGCAGTTACTCTGTGAGTCCTGCCCGGTGTGCGACGGCCGGGGTTTTCTGAAAACCCCGGAAACGGTCTGTTATGAGATCTTCCGGGAAATTCTCCGGGTGAACCGGGCCTATGAGGCAGAAAGCTACCTGGTTATGGCGTCACAGGTGGTGGTGGATCGCCTGGTGGACGAAGAGTCTGACAATGTTGCTGATCTGGAAAGCTTTATCGGCAAGACAGTCCGTTTTCAGGTGGAGCTGGTTTACAGTCAGGAGCAATACGATGTGGTGCTGTTGTAGGCAACACTAAATCATGACAAACGAACGCACCATCACCATGAGTCGGGGTCAGCGGCTGTTACGCCAGGTGGCCAATCTGGTGTGGGGGCTGACCCTGCTGGCACTGTTACTGGTGGCCCTGTATGTGGGCCTTGGCCGGCAAATGATGGCCAACCTGCACCATTATACCGAACAACTGGAATACACCATTGCCAGCCAGATCGGCCGGCCCGTCTCCATTGATCAGCTCAGTGGCAGTTGGCGGGGGCTTGACCCTGTGGTGTCGGTTTCCGGTTTACAGATACTCAGCCGGGACGGGACCGATGTTGCCGCCACCCTGGGTGATATCAGCCTTCGCCTGGACAGCCGTGTCAGCCTGCAGCGCCTGCGACTGGTGTTTAGCCAGTTCTCGGTCACTGATGCGGACCTTAAGGTAATACAGCAGGAAGAGGGTCTTATTGGGGTGTCAGGGTTGTGGATGCCTGAGCGGGAGCTTGCCCCTTTGCTGGAGGGGCTCCCGGAGGTGCCTACCGCCACCCTGGAGGCCCGGGTGCAAGGCTGGCTTAATGATCTGGGGCGGATACTCCATGAGCCTTCAGTGCAGGTGAATAACCTGACCCTGACCCTGGCGGTGGCCGGCGAGCCAGAAGAGCACTTCGTTCTGCCCCAGGCTGACCTGACCTTTCGCCGTGGCCTGTTCCGGGCCAGCGGCCATTTACAGCGCAGCGATGGCAATCAGCGCCTGGCCTTGTTTGCCCTGGAGGGGCGACACTTCTTTGCCGGGGAATTTGACGGTCAGGCCTATGTGCAGTTGTCTTCTGAACGGCTGTTTGATGCCCTGTTGCGCCGCTACCAGTGGCAGCGCCTGGGCATAGAGGGTCTGGAGGTGGATGCCCAGGCCTGGTTGCAGTTTCAGGGTGGTCGGCCGGTTGAGGCAGTGGCCACCCTGGATCTGCCGTATCTGGCGGTTTCCGCCCCGGGAGGGGCCCTGTCCCCCCTGGAAGATCTGGGCATGACCCTGGGCTGGCGGCGCCAGGGTCATGGCTGGCAGGCCAGTATTAATGAGCTGCATTACCGTTGGCAGGATCAGACCATGCTGCCGGCATCGGGTCTGGTAACCCGGGATGGTGAAGGGCTTGAAATTGCCGTAGATCAGCTGGACGCGGGACCGTTATCGCGCCTGTTGGCGGCGACGGGTCTGTTGCCGGTTCGGGCTGACGAGGAAATGGTTGAGCGGGACCCCCGTGGCCGTGTGCGTAACCTGGCCCTGACACTGCCGGATGAGAAACCCTGGAGCTTTGCTGCAGAGCTGGATCAGGTGAACGTCCTGCCTTACGGTGGCACGCCTGGGGCTGAAGAGCTCAGCGGTCTGCTGCGCCTGGGTGCCAGTGGCGGTGAAGTCAGGCTGCGCCCTGGCCCGGTAAAGGTGGACTACCCCCAGCTGTTTGCTGGGCCCTGGCAATTTGACCATGTCAGTGGCCGGGTCAGCTGGCAGCGGCGGGGGGATCAGTTTCTGGTAGGCAGCCATGATCTGTATGGCCGGCACCCCACCGGGGCGCGTTTTTCCGTGGGCTTTCTGCTGCGACTGGACCCCCATGATGAAAATACGGTGTCTCTGCAGGTGGGGGTGGCGGATGGCCACTCTGATCTGCTGGCAGACTTTGTGCCGGCAGGGGTAATTCCCGGGGAACTCTATGATTTCCTGTCTCAGCAGATTGTCGATACCCCCATTCCCTGGGGCTGGTACTTCGGCCACGGCACCCTTGAGCCGGATCTGGAGCACCCTGCTTTTACCTCTTCCATGATTTACCAGTTTGAACAGGGGCAGCTGGATTATCTGGACCTGATGCCGCCCCTTGAAGAGGCCTGGGGGGAAGTGCAGGTGCATAACGCCCATGCGCGCATTGAGTTGGCTCGGGGCAAGGTTGGCGCAACCCCCCTGGAGCCAAGCCGGGTAGAGGTCATCCCCACTGAGGCAGGGCCAAAAGTCACCATTGACACCGGAACCCGGGTGCAGGGGGAGCTGTTGACTGAGATATGGCTAAGACAGAGTCCCTTGATGACGTATACCGGTGAATGGCTGCAGGACATGACCCTGACGGGAGGACTGGATCTGGGTTTACAGCTGGACATCTACCTGGGTCAGGAACGGCCCCCTGGCATTCGTTTCCAGGCAGAGCTGGATCAGGCAGAACTGAGCCATAAACCCAGCGGGTTAGTCTGGCAGCAGCTCACGGGTGCACTGGATTACGATGTGGAGCGGGGGTTTAAGGAATCCCGCCTGGAGGGCAGCTTCAAAGACTCCCCGGTCACTCTGGAACTGACCCCAAGTGAAGAAGGCCTGGCTGAAATCCACCAGCGGGGGGGGATGCCCCTGGCCAGTCTTTCCCGCTGGCTTGAATGGCCATTTCCGGGAATCGCTGGCAGCCTGGATTATCACCTGGCCCTGATGCTTTCCCAGACCCCCGGTTTTCGCTTCGAGGCGGATCTGCAGTCATTGGGCTCCCGTTGGCCTGCGCCTCTGGATAAGCGGATCGGGGAAAGAGAAACCCTGCAGGTCAGTGGCTCATCCCCCGCTCCGGGCCAGTGGGAAATCCAGGGAAACTGGCAGCAACGTCTGGCCGCCCGCCTGAGATGGCAGGATGGTGCCATGGAGCGGGCCAGCCTGGCTTTGGGTACTGGCGCCACGGCTTTACCGGAGACGCCGGGGCTGCATGTGCTGGGTGCTGTACCCTCTATCCATATTGATCAATGGCGTGAAGCCTTAACCTGGTTGGTGGCGGCGGCTGATGAAGAGCAGGGGCAGAATGCAACAGCACCGGGGGATGAAGCTGCAGCGGATACGGGTAGCTGGCAACCGGATACCCTGCCACCCTGGTTCCGTTCACTGAACCTGTCGACCCAGCGCCTGTCGTTTCTGAACCGGGAGCTGGGGCCTATGGCCCTGGTGGCTGAGCCCGATGACAATGAACTTTGGCGGCTGTCACTTCAGGGTGACAGCGCTGAGGGTGAGTTGGTTTTGCACCCGGATGGGCCTTTTCGCCTGGACCTTTCCCATTTACGCCTACCCGATGCCCTGGACCCGACACTGAATCCAGAAGAGGACCGCCTGGCCCTGGTGACAGACCCTGAGGAGGAGTCCCCCCTGGAGGCCCCAGGCCTCGGGCAGCTTAATGCCCGCCAACGCAGCTATATCCCTGCCATTGATGTGCGCATCGGGCAATTGACCCTGGGGGGAACACAACAGGGTCAGTGGGCGTTTGATCTGCGGTCGCAGCCGCAACGGGTGGTTATGGAGGCATTGAACGTGAGTTTTGATGATCTGGCGTTCAATGGTGAGCTGATCTGGTCCCATCAGGGCACGGTACCCCGGAGCCTGCTCAAGGGGCAGTTGCTGGGGGGCAATATTGCCGCTCTGGAGCGTTTTTTCCCTCAGGGTGTCCCCTTGCGCAGCAATGCCATGGGGGTTGGCATTGACCTGAGCTGGCTGGGTGCGCCGGATGCCATCAGTCTGGAAAACTTGCAGGGGACCCTGGGGTTCTGGCTGGAAGATGGACGGATACTGGAGGATAGTGACACTGCCCGTATTTTTGGTATTTTCGGTTTACTCAATACCGACACCCTGTGGCGACGCTTGCGACTGGATTTCTCAGATGTGTCGGAAGGGGGCATTGCTTTTGACTCCCTGGAAGGCAAGGCGCTGATCACCGAGGGGCGCCTGATACTGGATCCGGATCTGACGATCCGGGCGCCTTCCGGGGGCTTTCGCATGAGCGGTGAAACCAACCTGCTGGAAGAAACCCTGGATATGCGCCTGGTGGTGGTGCTGCCGGTGACCCAGAACCTGCCCCTGGCCGCAGTGCTGGTGGGGGCTGCGCCAGTGGCGGCGGCCCTGTATCTGGTGGATCAGCTGTTTGGGGGTCGCCTGAGCCGCATTACCAGTGCCACTTACAGCCTGCAGGGCACCTGGCAGAGGCCCGACGCCCAGCTTCGTAACCTGTTTGATACGGAGTCCGACCTGCGCCGTTATGAACGGCCGGAGCTGAATCAGTCATTGGTAGAGTAGGAGGCTGTGACAATGGCGACACAACAGATCGCATTACTGCAAATGGTAAGCACCAATGACCTGGAGAGTAACCTGCAACAGGCTGCCGGGTTGGTTCGACAGGCGGCAGAGCAGGGGGCCGGCCTGGCGCTGCTGCCAGAGAATTTTGCCTATTATGGCGGGGGCCAGACCCGCGCCCTGGGGGAGGCGGAATCCGTTCCGGATGGCGGCCCGATACAGGCTTTTCTGGCACAACAGAGCCGTGAGCACAAGCTCTGGCTGGTGGCTGGGTCACTGCCCTTGGCACACCGGCCAGATGGCCAGCCCGTGGCTGGTGGGCGGGTCAGGCCAAGTTGCCTGGTGTATGACGCCCAGGGTCAGTGTCAGGCCCGTTATGACAAGCTGCACCTTTTTGATGCCACGATAGCGGATCAACAAGCCCGGTATCTGGAGTCTGAGCTATTCGAGCCTGGGGAATATCCGGTGACGGTGGACTCCCCGGTGGGTCGCCTGGGCCTGTCGATCTGTTATGACCTGCGTTTTGCGGCGCTATATAAGGCGTTGAGGGGGTTGGGGGCTCAGTGCCTGCTGGTGCCTTCCGCTTTCACCTACCTGACGGGACAGGCACACTGGGAGGCGTTACTGCGGGCCAGGGCTATTGAAAATCAATGTTGGGTGCTGGCAACGAATCAGGGGGGCTGGCATAACCACCGGCGCCGCACCTGGGGCCATTCCATGGTGGTGAATCCCTGGGGGGAGGTGGTTGCGCAAGCCACGGAAGATGGCCCTCAGGTAGTGTTGGCTGACATGGATATGGGGATACTGGAGCGGGTACGCAGGGAAATGCCGGTGTGGGAGCACCGTCGTCAATGGTAGCTGGAGTGGTAGCTGGCAAAACCCCGCCCTGAACGGCAAGAGCGGGGTAGGGGGGAGATTACTCCACGGTGATGCGGTGGCGGTTGTTCTCTACAGTGGCGATACCAATGCCAGGCACTTCCTCCAGATGATCCACGGTGACGAAATTCCCCTCCTGTTCCCGGAAGTCCACAATGGCTTGTGCCCGTGCGGGGCCAATACCGCTCAGAGCCTGAGCCAGGGTCTGGGCATCCGCGGTATTGATGTTAATGCTGGCCGGTACTTCTTCTGCCAGCACTGGCCAGGCCAGCGCGCACAGCAGCACTGCGCTGATTAAAGTCCGCTGCCAGCTTGTTATTAGCCACAGTAATCCCTTGGGCATAAAAGTGCTCCTTTCCTTGGGTTGTCATTGTCATTGGGGTGTACAGGGGGAGAAAAGGGTGAGGAGGGGGTAGGGCAAGGCGGGCGCAATCCTTTGCGCCCTTGCGCCCCAGCGCCGTAATACGCTTCTGCCTGGTCCTTCAGGCGACTAACGTCCCTGTCTTGCGTTTCCTTACGTCTGTCTGCATCCCTGCCATTTCAGTTTATGCTTATAGGGCATGAGAAAAAGAGGAAATTGCAGATATTTAACGTAAGTAAATGCTTACAATAAGTCGGCATTTTCCTGTAAATCGATCTGTTCCCGGAGATAGCGGTAAAGCTTGCGGTTAGCTCCGGGGTATTTGTCACTGTCCTGGGCCCGGCGGACATTGCGTAACAGATTGCGCAGGTGCTGCACGTCAGAGTCCGGGAAATCTCCGGTAAAGGCAGTCAGGGCCTGGTTGCTGTCATCGGCCAGTAATTGGTCCCGCCAACGCTCACCCAACTGCTGCCGGCGATTGTCCTCACTGCTGCCAGAGGCAAACCCGTCCAGCTGACGCTGCAGCCGCTCGGTATCCTCTTCCCGGATCAGTTTGCCGATATACTGCAAATGCCGTCGCCGGGCTTCCCGGTGCCGCAGGCGACCATGTTCCTCCAGGGCCGCCGCCAGGGAATCACTGATGGGCAGCTGAGCCCGCTGCTCCGGCTTGAGATTAGCCAGGCGCTCACCGGTTTCCTGCAGGGCCTGCATTTCCCGTTTGAGCTGGGTTTTGCTGGGGCCTTCGTCCTGCTCAGCCGTTTCCGGTTGTGTCTGTGGGTCCTTTGACATCATGGGTCAGACTTCCTCGCCAAAGCGGTCGTTAATCAGGGCGACCAGGGCATCCCGGGCCGGTGCTTCATCATCACCCTCTACAATCATTTCAATCTCGGTGCCGCAACTGGCTGCCAGCATCATTACGGAGATGATGCTCTTGCCATCCACCTCCCGGCCTTCTTTGCAGAGACGTATCTGGCTGGTGAACTGGCTGGCGGTACTCACCAGTTTGGCGGCGGCTCTGGCATGGAGGCCAAGGCGGTTGATGATGGTGATGGGTTCACGAATCATGGTGTTTTCGGCTGACCAGAGTCTGAGGGGAGAGTGTCGGGAAACAGATGCAGCAATTCAGTATGGCGCACCTGCACATTGGGGTAATGCTGGCGCAGCTGGTTCCCCAGCAGCTCTGCCATATACACAGAGCGGTGCTGGCCGCCGGTACAGCCAATGGAAACCGTCATGTAACTGCGGTTATTGTGGAGAAAGCGGGGTAACCAGCGCTCCAGTAACCCGTCCAGATCCTGGAACAGGGCCTGGGTATCAGCCTCTGCATCCAGAAAGGCCTGCACCGGCTGGTCCAGCCCGGTCATGCTGCGCAGGGAGGTGTCCCAGTAGGGATTGGCCAGGCAGCGCACATCAAACACAAAGTCAGAGTCCACCGGAACACCGTGTTTGAAGCCAAAGGACTGCACCAGTACTGCCAGCTCCTGCTCCCGGCGTCCGGCGATGCGCTGCTTGACGATATCCCGCAACTCATACATGGACAGGTTGCTGGTATCAATGTGCAGGTGTGCCAGGCGGGCAATGGGCTCCAGTAGCGCTTTCTCGGCGCTGATGGCTTCCACCAGGGAGCGCTGGTCGTTGCTTAGGGGATGTTTGCGCCGGGTGGCATGAAAGCGTTGCAGCAGTGTCTGGTTGGCGGCATCCAGATAGATGATTTCTACCGTCATATCCTGATGCCGGAGCTGATGGTAAAGATGCTCGAAATTGGCAATATCCCGGGACAGGTTGCGGGCATCAATACTCACGGCAATATTGCGCTGACTACTGGCTTCGGTCTTGAGGGCTTCTTCAGTCAGCGGCGACAGCAGGCCGACGGGCATGTTATCAATGCAGTAAAAGCCCAGATCTTCCAGCACATGCAGCGCTGTACTCTTACCAGAGCCTGAGCGCCCGCTTACTATGATCAGTTTCATTAAAATGCCTTATGGGAAGTCCTGGCCACCGGGAGCCTGATGTCGCGAGCTCGCCTGTAATGTCTTAGGGGGTTTCGCTGGCGATAATCAGTTGGTAGAGGGTCTCGGCATCGTTGCAGGCCCGCAGGCGGTCGCAAAAAGAGCGTTCATTGAACTTCTCTGCCAGCTGGCTCAATAGTTCCAGATGTTCGCTGGTGGCTTGCTGAGGAACAATCAGAACAAATAGCAGGTCCACCGGTTCACCGTCGATGGCATCAAAGCTGATGCTTTCATCCAGGGTGATCAGTGCCCCCACTACCCGTTGACAATTTTCCAGGCGGCAGTGGGGAATAGCAATTCCTTGGCCAATACCGGTACTTCCCAGTCGCTCGCGGGCGACCAGGTTGTTGAAAATCTGGTTTTGATCCAGTTCCGGGTATTGCCGGGCCACTTTGGCGGCAATAATTTCCAGAACACGTTTTTTACTGGTCCCGGTGACCCCACAAAGGGTCAGCTCGGGAGCCAGTATGGACTCAATGGAGATTGCAGTTGCAGGCATGGATTGTGTTCGCCGAGTTCAGCGGGCATCAGCCCCGTGCATGCGATCGACCTGCTTTTCCTTGTGTTTCAGGATCTGCCGGTCAAGCTTGTCGATCAGTTGGTCTATGGCAGCGTACATGTCTTCATGTTGCGCCTTGCCATGGATTTCACCGCCAGTGACATGCAGGGTGGCTTCCGCCGTTTGTCGTAACTTCACCACCGAGAGGGTGACCTGGGTGTTGCTGATCTGATCAAAATGACGTTCCAGCTTGTTCATTTTGGTGCCGACGTACTCTTTCAGTGCTTCTGTCAAATCAACATGATGACCCGAGATGTTAAGTTGCATATTCCGCTCCTGTTGTCGGTGATGCGCCTGTTACTATAACAGGCTAACCGCTGTGTCGCGATTGTCTACTTGTGTCGCGTTAAATTTGGTGTTCAGGATAGCCCCTTGCGCTCGTTAGAAGGTGGAATGTGCATGGCTTCCCGGTACTTGGCCACGGTCCGCCGGGCCACATTGATGCCCTGGTCACTTAGCAGTGCTGCGATTTTATTGTCACTTAACGGCTTCCGGTCGCTTTCATCCGCAATCAGCTTGCGGATCATGGCCCGAATGGCCGTGGAGGAACATTCCCCGCCACTATCAGTACTGACATGGCTGGAGAAGAAATATTTCAGTTCAAAAATGCCCCTGGGGGTGTGCATGTACTTTTGCGTGGTCACCCGGGAAATAGTGGACTCATGCATTTCCACCGCCTGGGCGATCTCTGACAGGATCAGGGGCTTCATGGCCTCATCCCCTTCCTCCAGAAAGGCCATCTGATGCTCCACAATGCGGGTGGCTACCTTAAGCAGGGTTTCATTGCGGCTTTGCAGGCTTTTGATAAACCACTTGGCTTCCTGCAGCTGGTCGCGCATGTAGGTGTTATCAGCGCTGGAGTCTGCACGCTTGATGTAAGAGGCATACATGGCATTCACCCGGATGCGGGGGGCGATTTCCGGGTTCAGCTCCACCCGCCAGCGGTCCTGGTGTTTAGTGACGATCACATCCGGTACTACATACTCGGAAGGGCCGCTGTTGATGGCGTCCCCCGGGCGTGGCTGCAGGCTCTGAATCAGGGTCAGAACCTCTTTCAGCTGATCTTCAGTCAGCCGGCTGCGGCGCATCAGCTGTTTGTAGTCACGGCTCCCCAGCAGCTTGATAAAGTGCTTGATCAGTCGCCGGGCCTGGCCCAGCAGCGGGGTGTCTTCAGGCATCTGGTTAAGCTGAATCAGCAGGCATTCCTGCAGATCCCGGGCCCCCACTCCCGGTGGGTCGAAAAACTGGATGCGGTGCAGTACGGCTTCCACTTCGTCTTCTTCCAGGGGGTCTTCATCATCCGCCTCCGCCAGGGCCTGGTGGATTTCTTCCAGGCTCTGCACCAGGTAGCCGGTATTGTCGATGGCGTCGATGATGGTGTGGGCAATGGCCCGGTCACGGTCAGAGAGGGGGGTCAGGTTTAGCTGCCACAGCAGGTGATCCTGCAGGGTTTCCTCCACTGAGTTGCGGGTCTCAAAGTCGCTTTCATCGTCATCTTCAGAGCGGGGTGCGGAGCTTGCGGGGGCTGACTGGTAGACATCTTCCCAGGCGGTATCCACTGGCAGGTTGTCCGGTATTTCGCTGTTATTCTGCCAGTCTTCGTTTTCCCAGGGCTCTGGGGCGGCGTGCTCTTCGCTGCCAGTGCCACTGTCGTCGTTGCCAGCATTGTCTGCCGTTTCAGCATCGACTTTGAGGCCGTCACTGCTCTGGCTGTTAACATTTTGATCGCTGTCTGTGCCGGATTCCTGGTCTTCAGAAATCTCCAGCATGGGGTTGGACTCCAGGGCTTGCTGGATTTCCTGTTGCAGGTCCAGGGTGGACAATTGCAAAAGGCGAATAGCCTGCTGCAGCTGAGGCGTCATGGTCAGCTGTGCACCCATCTTAAGCTGTAGTGATGCCTTCATTACCATGTTGAGGACTCTGCCCACCTGTTAATCTGCATGCCACTGGCATGCTGGCTTGAGAACTGGCTTCAATGCCATGTAGCGCCTGATGCCTGAAAGCGCTTTGCGCTCTACGGCAGACTTCTTGCTTGTCACTTTCAGCGACATGTTGAGTCTACAAGGTGACCACGCCTGATGGAAAGGCCCCCCGGGTCATTACAGCCGGAAGTCGTCACCCAGGTAGACATCTTTCACCTGCTGGTTCGCCAGGATGTCACTGGAGCTGCCGGAAGCGATAATGTGACCGCCGCCTACAATATAGGCATTCTCACAAATATCCAGTGTGTCTCGCACATTGTGGTCGGTGATCAGCACCCCAATACCCTTATTGCGTACGTGGCGAATGATTTGTTTGATATCACTAACGGATATGGGGTCTACACCGGCAAAGGGTTCGTCCAGCAGAATGAATTTGGGTTCTACCGCCAGGGCCCGGGCAATCTCTACCCGTCGCCGCTCACCACCGGACAGGCTCATACCCAGGCTGTCACGGATGTGGGTGATATGAAACTCCTCGAGCAACTGTTGCAGCTTTTCTTCCCGTTCCACCTTGCCCAGATTCTTGCGGGTCTGCAGTATCGACAGGATATTGTCCGTCACGGTCATGCTGCGAAACACCGAGGCTTCCTGGGGTAAATAGCCAATACCGGCCCTTGCCCGGCCGTGCATGGGCAGGGGGGTAATATCCTGGTCATCAATGGTGACCCGCCCATTATCCAGGGGCACCAGGCCCACAATCATGTAAAAGCAGGTGGTCTTGCCGGCGCCGTTGGGGCCCAGCAGACCGACGATCTGACCACTTTCAATGGTCAGTGACACGTCGAGCACCACCCGTTTTTTCTTGTAACTTTTAGCCAGGTTACTGGCCTTGAGAATCGCCATTGGTAGTCCTTGCGCAGAGATTACTCGCGAGTGCCTTCACGGCGGGGCTGAATGGTCATCTCGACCCGGCCGGGACTGTCTTCATCGCCGCCGCTGGCCGTGACCACCTGGTCGCTAATATCGTAATCGATCACATTGCCCCGGAAGCTGTCACCGTCCTGGCGGATCTGGGCCTGGCGGCGAAAGCTGATGCGGTTGTCGGTGCGAATATAGAGAATCTGCTGAGCCTCAGCGTCCATGGCGGGTTCTCCGGCACGGGGGGGCTGGTGGTAACGGGCGGGTTCCCCCAGGGCCTCCATGCGGCTGAGTACGCCATCGCTACGGGTCAGTATCAGGGTGTCTGCTTCCAGGCGGGTTTCCCCCTGGGTGACCACCACATTGCCCCGGTAGGTGGCCTGGCCAGCGCGCTCATCCAGGCGGGCGCTGTCAGCGGCCACATTTATCGGGTCGTCTGACTCCGGGTCAAAGGCCAGTGCCTGGGCGGATAGCAGCGCCAGAGACAGCATCAGTGCCAGCCCACGCCGGGAGAGTAGGGGGCCTGGAACAGGGTGCCTGACAGCCATGGGCGTTCCTCGTCAGTAATCCGGCGGTGCCGGTGTCTGGGGATGGGCGTTCATTTGAGGCGGTAACTGCCCCGCACCCGCTGATCAAACTCCACCACCCGTTCGTCAATCTGGCCCCGCAGGCCGATGGCATCGGTTTGGCCGAAGCTGTCGTGCAGGGTCACAGGCGCATCAGTGTGCACAAGTCGTTGCCGGTTATCCAGCGTCAGTCGCTCGGTCTCCATGCGGCTGGTGCGGCCCTCTCCGGCCTGGCGCTCAACCGTCACGTTACCGCTGAGTTCCAGGTTTTCGTTGTCCAGCAGATAGCGGCCGGTCTTGGCCGTAATTTCCCAGGGCAAGCGGGTGCTCTGCTCGAACAGCACCCCGGTGGGGGACTGCATCAATATAAAGCCTGCGTCCGTGTACTGATCAGCCCGCTGGCTGTGAATGCGGCTGCTGAGCAGGCCTTCCTCATCAAAGGTGCGATAGGTGCCCCCTTCAATAAAACCGTCAGGTTTGCCTTCACCCCGTAAGGCCTGGTCCTGGTTGTCCCGGGGTGCCCGCTCAGTGCTCATGAGTACCAGGGCCAGCCCCAGCAGTGCCAGGGCAATGGCGCCGTAGCGAAACAGTGAGCGGTCTTTCAGGTCGTTGAGCAGCTCCATGGTCAGTCAGGCTCCTGCTCGAAGCTCCGCAGTATGGGTTGCAGTTGGCCCTGGGCGGCCAGTATCAGGTCGCTCAGTTCGCGCACAGCGCCTTGGCCGCCCCCGGTGCTGGTGCACCAGTGGGCGGCCTGGCGTACCTGCCAGTAGCCATTGGGCACGGTGACTCCCAGGCCGGCAGCACGGATGGCGCCCAGATCCGGCAGGTCATCGCCGATATACGCGCATTCAGCCAGGGTGAGGTGCAAGTCACTGGCAAGTTCCTGCAGTGCCTGTAGTTTGTCATCCCGGCCCTGATAGAGGTGGATGATGCCCAGATCCCCGGCGCGCCGGGCGGTAAGGGGGGAGTGCCGGCCGGTGATAAGGGCCGTGAGAATGCCGGCGCGCTGCAGCAGCTTGATGCCCAGGCCGTCGAGGATATTAAAGGCCTTGAGTTCATCCCCGTTAGCGGAGAAATACAGCCGCCCGTCAGACAGCACGCCGTCTACATCCATGGCGAGTAAGCGTACGCCTTTTGCCCGGGTAATCACCTCCTCAGGCACGTTCTGCAGTACGTTCATACCACCCCCGCCCGCAGCAGGTCGTGCATGTTCAGGGCGCCCACCAGGTGGTTATCCCTGTCCGTTACCATCAGGCCGTTGATCTTGTTCTTCTCCATCACTTTCAGCGCCTCCGCTGCCAGAATATCCGGTAATACCGTACGCCCGCCGGTGGTCATAACATCACCAATGGGGGTGGTCTGAATATTCAGTTGCTGGTCCAGGGTGCGGCGCAGATCCCCATCAGTGAAGATGCCGATAACCCGGTCCTCCTGATCAACGATGGCCGTCATCCCCAGGCCTTTACGGGAGATTTCCAGTAACGCTTCTCCCATCAGTGTGCTTCGGCTGACTCTCGGCAGGCGTTCGCCGCTATGCATCAGGTCGCTGACCCGCAACAACAGACGCCGTCCCAGGGTGCCCCCGGGGTGTGAATAGGCGAAATCCTCGGCGCTGAAACCCCGGGCCTCAAGCAGCGCCACTGCCAGGGCATCACCCATTACCAGGGTGGCGGTGGTGCTGGAGGTGGGGGCCAGGTTCATGGGGCAGGCTTCAACGGACACGCTGATGTCCAGGTTGGCGGCTGCCTGTCGCGCCAGTGTGGAGTCGGTATTGCCGGTCATGCTGATCAGGGGGGCGCCCTTGCGCTTGATCAGGGGCAAAATCGTCAGCAGTTCTTCGGTATTGCCGGAGTTGGAAATGGCAATCACCACATCGTCACCGGTAATCATCCCCAAATCCCCGTGGCTGGCTTCCCCGGGGTGAACAAAAAAAGCCGGGGTGCCAGTGCTGGCCAGAGTGGCCGCCAGTTTATTGCCGATATGACCGGATTTTCCCATGCCGGTTACCACCACCCGGCCACGGCAGTCCAGAATCAGCTGGCAGGCCAGTACAAAGGTGTTGTCAATGCGATCTATCAGGTCACTGATGGCATCCCGCTCCAGGGTAATGGTGCGGCGGGCCGACTCGATCAGGGGCACTTGTGGTTGCATAACGTTATCCGGGTTGCCGGGGCGGCGACTCAGGCCCCCAGGCGGGTTGTCAGGACAATCAGCACAGAGTAGCCGATATACAGTAACAGCAGTATACCACCCTCTAACCGACTGAGATGGTGGTGCAGCCTGCCGAACCAGGCAAACAGCAGCAGTATCACCGTTAACAGCGCCATGCTGCCATAATCCCGGGTAAGGGTCAGGCTCTCTACGGTAACCCCGCCAATGAGTGCAGGAATTGCCAGCACAAGCAGCAGGTTAAACAGGTTGGAACCGACGATGTTGCCCAGGGCCATGCCGGACTGACCCTTGAGGGCGCTGGCCAGAGAGGCGCTCAACTCCGGCAGGCTGGTGCCAACGGCAACCAGGGTCAGGCCAATCACCAGTTCACTGAGGCCCGCCGCTGTGGCCAGTTCCACCGCTCCCCACACCAGCATGCGTGAGCTGATTACCAGCAGAATAAGTCCTGCCACCAGGTACGCAGCCGTTCGTAACCGGCTGAGGGCAGGGGCGGCCTGGGCTTCAGCCACCAGAGTATCTTTGGCACTGCCAAAACGGATCAGCAGAAAAAACGTAATGGCCATCAGCAGGCAGAGCAACAGGCCATCAATAATGCCCAGGTGGCCATCCATTAGCAGTGGCCAGACCAGCAGGGAAGCCATTAGCAGCAGAGGTAGTTCTACTCGCAGAGTGCCACGGGCAATGGGCATGGCACAAACCAGGGCAGTAATGCCAAGAATCAGGCCAAAATTGGCAATATTAGACCCCAGTACGTTACCAAGGGCCAGACTGCCAGAGCCGGTAAGGGCCGCCACCAGGGAGACACCGATTTCCGGCGCGGAGGTGCCAAAGGCGACCAGGGTCAAGCCAATGACCACCGGGGGAATGGCGTAGCGGCGGGCCAGTGCAATGGCTCCCTCAATAAAGTGGTCTGCACTCCATACCAGCAGTGCCAGTCCGGCAATAACCGCAACAAGGGGCAATAAAAGGCCGATGACAGCAAACTCCAGTCAGTCGTTAAAAAAGGTGGTTGAGTTTAGCATGGCAGCGTGGCCATCATAGGCTTTACGTAACGTCAGGGGAGCAGCAGCAGAATGAAGACAGTGCATGGCCGTGGCAGCATCCTGTGGGTGTGGGCGTTATTGCTGCTTTTGCTGGCTGTTGCGGTGCTGGCCTTTACCCTTGCCAGAGCCAGTTATTTTCAGCTGAACTCCGGTCAGACCTATTACCAGGTGTATGCTGAGTTTCATGATGTGGGCGGACTGCAGGCGGGGGCAAGGGTGTCCCTGTCCGGGGTCACGGTGGGAAAAGTAACGGATGTAGCCCTTGATAGCGGCCGTTACCGTGCCACAGTGACCCTGGAAATCGCCCGGGACATTGATCACATTGCCATGGACAGCATGGCGATCATTCGCACTGCAGGGCTTGTGGGCGAGCGTTATGTGGATATTTCCCCCGGGGGTGATCCGGATTCCATGGCAGAGGGAGACTATTTTTACGAAACTCAGTCGGCCTTGCATCTGGAGCAGTTTATTGGCCGTTTTGTAGCTGGGTGGCGCTAACCCCCGGCAAGGTCATCTTCCGGGTGAGACAGGGCTGGCCTGACAGCGTATATTGGTAGGTCTTCTGAGGCGATAGCCCATTTTAATGATCAGATTCAGTATCCGGCCAATGGCAGGGCAGTGATCGAGACAAGAGGAACAGGGTATGAAACGGAGTGTAAAGCTGTCGTTATTGATGGTGGGCTTAATGCTGCTGCTGCCATTACAGGTGCAGGCAAGCAGCGAAGAAGCCCAGCGGCTGAAGACCTATGTGGAAGAAAACACCCTGAAGCTGGTGGATCAGCTGGAGCAGATTCAGGGGGGCTTTGAAAAAGATCGTGAGGCCTTCTACAACAACATGGATGCCGCCCTGGAAGATTTTGTCGCGTTTCGCCGCATTGCTGCCCGGGTCATGGGCCGCTATGCCCGGGAAGCCAGCCCGGAGCAGCGTAATGAATTTGTCCGCCAGTTCAAGCGTAGCCTGTACGATGCCTATGGCGGCGCCATGGTGGATACCGGGGATTTCAAGTTGGAAGTGCGGGAAGCAGAGATCAACCCCCGCAATGACCAGCGTGCCACTGTCAATCTGCGGGTAACCACAGAGGGGGGCAGCCGATATGCTGTGGCCTATTCCATGTTCCGCTCTGAGCAGACCGACTGGCAGGTAGAAAATATCATTGTTGAGGGCATCAATATTGGTCTGGCGTTCCGTGACCGTTTCGAGCAGGAAATGCAAAGCAACGGCGACCTGGCAGATGTCATCAATAATTGGTCCGCTGATGTGGCGGATCTGGATGGTCTTGAAGGTGCGGTAGGGGATTAGTCTGTAACCCTGGCGTTATTGGCAGGCGCAAATATTGAGCCTGCTGATGCGCTAAATCAGCTTACCCGGCACCCTTTGGCCGGGTTTATTTTTTCTCTGTCGCGCCGTTCCCCCGTTCCTTTTGCCGGCCATCTTCTTACGCTGCTGACCCTCTGCTTTAGCGTCTTGCCTTTATTGGGTACAATTGCCCACCTTTACAGTTTGACCGGACGGTTATTATGGATGCAGAAATGGTACGTGAACGTTTGGCCAGTGCGCTGACGGATTGCGATATTCAAGTGGAAAACGATGGCAACCATTTTCTGGTAGTGGCTATCGGCGAACGTTTTGCGGGCATGAGCCGGGTAAAAAAACAGCAACTGATCTATGGCTACCTGGAAGATGCCCTGGCTGATGGCAGTATTCATGCCCTGACCATCAAGGCATTTACCCCGGCCGAGTGGCAATCCCGCTCTTAAATTATTTTTTACTCATTCAATGCAGCAACTACAGGCGGGACCCCAGTTGTGGATAAACTCCTGATCAAAGGCGGTAAGCCGCTCAGTGGTGAGATTCGTATTTCCGGCGCCAAGAACTCGGCGCTGCCCATTCTGGCAGCAACCCTGCTGGCGGACGAGCGGGTCAATGTGGGCAACCTGCCACATCTGAATGATGTGACCACCATGATTGAGCTGCTGGGCCGTATGGGGGTGGAGCTGCTGATCGACGAGAAGATGAGCGTCGAGGTGGATGCCAACACCATCAAAGAGCTGACCGCCCCTTATGACCTGGTGAAAACCATGCGGGCCTCGATTCTGGTGCTGGGGCCCATGGTGGCTCACTTTGGTGAAGCCCATGTGTCACTGCCAGGTGGTTGTGCCATTGGTAGTCGTCCGGTGAACCTGCATGTGCAGGGGCTGGAGCAGATGGGGGCGGATATCACCGTGGAGCAGGGCTATATTCATGCCTATGCCCCTAATGGTCTGAAAGGTGCGCATATCTTCCTGGATACGGTCACCGTGACCGGCACTGAGAACCTGATGATGGCGGCCTCCTTGGCGGAGGGTAAAACCGTGCTGGAAAACGCAGCCCGTGAACCGGAGGTGCTGGATCTGGCGAACTTTATCAACGCCATGGGTGGCGATGTGCGGGGGGCTGGAACCTCCACCATTGAAATTCACGGGGTAAAACATCTCCATGGCTGTCATTACCAGGTCATGCCAGACCGGGTAGAAACCGGCACCTATCTGTGTGCCGCTGCTGCCAGTCGCGGCCGGGTGCTGCTGAAAGACACCCGGGAAGATATTCTGGAAGCGGTATTGCTGAAGTTGCAGGAAGCCGGCGCCCATATCGATACCGGTCCGGACTGGATCAGCCTGGATATGCGGGGAGAGCGACCGAAAGCGGTGAATCTGCGCACGGCACCTTATCCTGCTTTCCCCACGGATATGCAGGCCCAGTTTGTGGCCATGAATGCAGTAGCGGTGGGGGTTGGCTCGGTAACGGAAACGGTGTTTGAAAACCGTTTTATGCACGTACAGGAATTGATGCGCATGGGTGCCAAAATTGCCCTGGAAGGCAACACCGCCATTGTTACCGGGGTTAACCGCCTCACCGGGGCACCGGTTATGGCCACGGACTTGCGGGCCTCCGCCAGCCTGGTTATTGCCGGTCTGGTGGCCGATGGGGAAACCATAGTGGATCGTATTTACCACATTGATCGTGGCTATGAGTGTATTGAAGAGAAATTGCAGCTGCTTGGGGCAACTATCCGTCGCATCCCGGCCTGATAGCTGTTCCACCCAGCCAGAACTCAGCAGCCAGCCCCGTTACCGGGGCGGTGCTGTTACCCAACACGAGTGTGAGCTCCATGTCTGAACCTGTCACTGAGTCACAACAAATCACCATCGCCCTCTCCAAAGGGCGGATTCTGGATGAGACGCTGCCGCTGTTGGCCCAAGCGGGCATTGAGCCGGTAGATGATTTGCAACGTACCCGTAAACTGGTATTCGCCACCACCGACCCACGGGTCCGGCTGTTGATAATCCGGGCCACAGACGTACCCACCTATGTGCAGCACGGCGGGGCGGATCTGGGGGTCACCGGTAAAGACGTACTGATGGAACATGGTGGTGAAGGGCTCTACGAACCCCTGGATCTGCACATTGCCCGTTGTCGTCTGATGACAGCCGGTGTGGCAGGGGCTCCGGTGCCCAGCGGACGGGTGCGGGTGGCCACCAAATTTGTTCGTCTGGCCCGGGAATACTATGCCTCCCAGGGCAAGCAGGCGGATATAATCAAACTGTATGGTGCCATGGAGCTGGCCCCTCTGCTGGGTCTGTCTGATGAGATTGTGGACATTGTGGACACGGGTAATACCCTCCGTGCCAATGGCCTGGAAGCCCGTGAGACGATCTGTGATATCAGTTCACGGCTGATCGTTAATCGGGCCTCCATGAAAATGAAGCACCAGCGCATTGAGCCCCTGGTGGAAGAATTGCGCCAGGCGGTGGCCCGGGGAATGGGCCAGCCCGCCTGAAGGTTCTGATAGCAACTGTATTTCCGGAGTAACGCACTATGAGCCACTTGTCCGTCATGCGACTGGATGCCAATGACCCGGGTTTTACCCAGGCCCTGCGTCGCCGGGTAGCCTGGGAAGACAGCGTCGATAAGCAGGTACAGGATTCCGTTCGTGACATCCTGGCAGCTGTGCGCCACCGGGGGGATGCGGCGGTGCTGGAATACACCGCGCATTTTGATGGGGTAAATGTGGCCACGGTGGCTGAGCTGGAAATCCCCCAGGCACGCCTGCAGCAGGCGCTGAATACCATCAGTGCTGAACAGCGCCAGGCCCTGGAACAGGCGGCAGGTCGTATCCGGGATTACCATGAGCGCCAGAAGGGTGAGTCCTGGGACTATACGGAAGCGGACGGCACCCTGCTGGGTCAGCGTCTGACACCGGTAGACAGGGCCGGGCTCTATGTACCTGGCGGCAAAGCCGCCTACCCATCGTCAGTGTTGATGAACGCGGTTCCTGCCAAGGTGGCGGGGGTGGCAGAAGTCATTATGGTTGTGCCGACCCCCAAGGGGGTGCTCAATGAGCTGGTGCTGGCGGCTGCTGCGGTGGCCGGCGTTGACCGGGTATTTACTGTGGGTGGCGCCCAGGCGGTGGCGGCATTGGCCTATGGCACTGAAACCATTCCGCCGGTGGATAAGATCGTTGGCCCCGGCAATATTTTTGTCGCTGCAGCCAAGCGGGAAGTCTTTGGCACAGTAGGTATTGATATGGTCGCCGGGCCTTCGGAAATCCTGGTGATCTGTGATGGTGATACGGATCCTGACTGGATTGCCATGGACCTGTTCTCTCAGGCTGAACACGACGAACAGGCCCAGTCGATACTGGTGTGCCCGGATGCGGGCTACCTGGACCGGGTAGAGGCCAGTATCGCCAAGCTGCTGCCTACCATGGAGCGGAAGGAGATCATAGCCAAGTCGTTGCAGGACCGGGGCTTGCTGGTGTGCGTCAGTGACCTGACACAGGCAGCAGAAGTGAGCAACCTGATTGCCCCCGAGCACCTGGAACTGTCGGTTGAAGACCCTGATGCACTGCTGCCACTGATTCGCCACGCGGGTGCCATTTTTATGGGGCGTTACACTGCAGAGGCCCTGGGGGATTATTGTGCGGGGCCCAACCATGTGCTGCCTACCGGGGGCACAGCGCGATTCTCCTCGCCACTTGGGGTCTATGACTTCCAGAAGCGCTCCTCTATTATCCGCTTCTCGGCGGAAGGTGCCGCCAGTGCCGGTCGTATCGCCTCAGTACTGGCTCGTGGTGAGGGGCTGACCGCCCACGCCCGTTCTGCGGAATACCGCATTACTCCTTGAGGTACCCCATGAGTCGATTCTGGAATGACCGCGTGCGTGGACTGACCCCCTATACCCCGGGGGAGCAGCCCAAACTTGAAAATCTGGTCAAGCTCAATACCAATGAGAACCCCTTTGGTCCTTCCCCACAGGTGATTGCGGCCATAAAAGGGGTATTGGATGAGGGGCTACGTCTGTATCCCGACCCGGATGGCCAAAGCCTGCGCCGGGCCATCGCCGACTGGTATCAGGTGACGCCGCAACAGGTCTTTCTCGGTAACGGTTCAGACGAGGTGCTGGCACACATTTTCCAGGGCCTGTTCCAGACCGGTCAGCCGGTGTTGTTCCCTGACATTACCTACAGCTTTTATCCGGTTTACTGCGGGCTTTATGGGCTGGAAGCAGTGACCGTTCCCCTGGATGAGGGTTTTCGCATTGACCCGGCAGGCTTCAGGCAGGCTAACGGGGGGGTTATTTTCCCCAATCCTAACGCCCCTACCGGTTGCCTGTTGCCATTGGCCCAGGTGGAAGAGATTCTTCAGGCTAACCCGCACCGGGTGGTGGTGGTGGATGAAGCCTATGTGGATTTTGGCGGTGAATCTGCCATTGCCCTGGTCGACCGTTATGACAACCTGCTGGTCACGCAGACCCTGTCTAAATCCCGTTCCCTTGCAGGGTTGCGGGTTGGCTTTGCAGTGGGTCATGAGGATCTGATTGCCGGGCTCGAGCGGGTCAAGAACAGCTTCAACTCTTATCCCCTTGACCGACTGGCACTAGCGGGGGCAGAGGCTGCCTTTGCTGACGGGGAATACTTTCAATATACGCGGAACGCGGTCATTGCTGAGCGGGAGAAGCTGGAGCTGGGCCTTCAGGCCCTGGGCTTTAACGTGTTGCCTTCTGCTGCCAATTTCCTGTTTGTCCGGCACCCGGAACATGACGGCGCAGGGCTGGTACAGGGGCTTCGTCAGCGGGGAGTCATCGTGCGGCATTTTAACAAGCCGCGCATCGATCAGTATCTGCGCATTACTGTTGGCACGCCGGAGCAAAACATCAGCTTGCTGGATGCCTTACCCCTGGTGATTAACGAAATGTGAAATGCCCCCGGACCGGGTAGGGGCAGGAGCGAGTCAGGCCTGTTGTGAAGTGCGGCTATCGGTACTTTCAGTAGCATTCAATCCGTAATCTTCAGCCAAGGTGCCCTTGGCCCGCTTGTCATCTTTGGGGGCATAGTCCCGGGGCGGCTCAGCAGCTTCCTGAGCAGGTTTATGGGTCAGTCTGGAGCCGGTTCTTGCCTGTTCCAGTTCATGGCGAATATCGTTTTCACTGCACAGTTTGCTGGCACCTTTGGCCAGGTGCTCGTTGACGTCCCGATAGCTGTCATTGAGGCGGCGGATCAGGTCGGCGGTTTCCATAAAGTGCTGGTTAACTTCCGCCTGGTACCGGGTATGCTCAGTCTGCATCTGATCCAGCTGCTGGGCCAGGCGACGCTGCCGTATGCCCTTGTTGGCACCGAAACGGCTGGCTACCCAGCCAATAACCAAGCCTGCGGCCAGTGCGATAAGTCCAATTATTAATGGGGAATCCATAGGATCTTCCTTTTATTCGAGCATGACACGATGCACTCCATACTAAGGGATGCGCCCGTGGATGCAAAGCCGAAGTGGGACATTCATGAACCGTCTCAGTAGCCCCGTTCACCGACCCCCGATCTGTGGGGCCCTGCCTTATTCAAAGACCTTGGAGACACCTGCCTTATGAGCCCCCGCGAACGCTACCAGCGCGATCTGCAGTCCCCGGGTTTTGAGCGTGATGCCGCTCAGGAGCAGGCGGTGGAACATTTACAGGGTCTGTTTGAACGGCTTGTCAAAGTGGAGTCAAAGCGCCAGAAGCCCTTAGTGCGCCTGAGTCGCAGGCTCAAGAAAGGCAGCCCGATAGAACCGGTTAAAGGGCTCTATTTCTGGGGCGGCGTCGGTCGCGGTAAAACCTACCTGATGGACACATTCTATGAGGAGCTACCTTTTGAACGAAAAATGCGGGTGCACTTTCACCGTTTTATGCAACGGGTACATCGGGAACTGACCCGGTTAAAAGGTAACAAAAACCCACTGGAGCTGATTGCCGCCCAGTTCGCAGAAGAAGCTGCGGTAATCTGTTTTGATGAATTTTTCGTCACAGATATTGGCGACGCCATGATTCTGGCCACACTGTTGGAAGGGCTCTTCAGCCGGGGTGTAACCCTGGTGTGTACCTCCAATATTGTGCCAGACGGGTTATACAAAGACGGGTTGCAGCGGGCCCGGTTCCTGCCTGCCATCGCCTTGCTTAACCGCCATACCCAGGTGGTGAATGTGGATGGGGGTACCGATTACCGGCTACGCACCCTGGAGCAGGCGGAGCTGTATCACTGCCCCCTGGACGACACTGCCGATGAAAGCCTGGCCGGCAGTTATGAGCGGTTGGCGGTAGAGGCGGGGAATCACAGCCTGAAGCTGGAGGTGAACGGTCGCACCCTGAATGCGTTACGCCATGCCGACGATGTGGTTTGGTTTGATTTCCGTGAGCTGTGCGACGGGCCCCGCAGTCAGAACGACTACATTGAGCTGGCCCGGGAATACCATGCAATTATCATCAGTAATGTACCGGTGATGGATGCAGACAGTGATGACCGGGCCCGGCGTTTCGTGAATATGATCGACGAATTCTATGATCGCCACGTGAAGGTCATTATGTCCGCCGCGGCCCCGATACACGCGTTGTACCGGGGCGGTCGCCTGAGCTTTGAATTTGAGCGCACTGAATCCCGTCTGCTGGAGATGCAATCACAGGAGTACCTGGAGCTCCCTCACAAGCCCTAGAGCATCTCTATGGCCATGGCGGTGGCCTCACCTCCGCCGATGCACAGGGAGGCCACCCCGGTCTGCTGACCCCGGTGGCGCAAGGCATGCATCAATGTCACCAGCAGCCGTGAGCCGGTGGAGCCGATAGGGTGCCCCTGGGCACAGGCACCGCCATGGACATTGACTCGTTCCGGGTCCAGCCCCAGCTCATCAATAGGCAGCATGGCCACCATGGCAAAGGCTTCATTGATTTCAAACAGGTCCACATCCTGCTGCCGCCAGCCCGCCTTATCCAGTGCCCGGCTGATGGCCCCCACCGGTGCCAGGGTAAATTCAGAGGGATGCAGTGACTGGGTGGCATGGGCGCAGATGCGGGCCATGGGAGTCAGGCCCAGTTCCCGGGCACGGGATTCCCGCATCAGAACCAGGGCAGAGGCGCCGTCGGAAATGGAAGAAGCGTTAGCTGCAGTGACAGTCCCGTCCTTACTGAATGCCGGGCGCAGCTGGGGGATTTTCTCAATGCTGGCGTTATGGGGTTGTTCGTCATCACTGACCAGCACTTCCTGCTTACGGCCGGTGACGGTGACTGGCAGGATTTCTGCTTTTAGCCAACCGTTGTCCATGGCGGTCCTGGCCCGTTCCAGGGAGCGAATGGCGAAGGCGTCCATGGCTTCTCGGCTGTAACCCTTGCGGTCTGCCATTTCCTGGGCAAAAGCGCCCATCAGGCGGCCAGTTTCCGCATCTTCCAGGCCATCGGTAAACATGTGATCCCGGGGCTTATCGCCGTGACCCATGCGATAGCCACCCCGGGCACCGGTCAGCAGGTAAGGGGCGTTGCTCATGCTTTCCATGCCGCCGGCCACCACGGTGTCAGCGCTGCCGGCAAGAATCAGGTCATGGGCAAACATAGTGGCTTTCATGCCTGAACCACACAGTTTGTTAATGGTGGTGGCACCAGTGCCATCGGGTAACCCACCACCCCGGGCCGCCTGCCGGGCTGGTCCCTGGCCCAGTCCTGCGGGAAGTACATTGCCCATGATCACCTCTTGCACCTGATCCGGAGAAATGCCGGCCCGGCGAACCGCTTCTGCAATACTGACGGCCCCCAATCCGGTAGCACTGACTGATGAAAGGCTGCCCTGAAATCCACCCATGGGTGTGCGCACCCCACTGACGATAACAACGGAATCTTGTGGCATGGTTATAGCTCCTCGGGGTAAGGGGTTGCTTGTTAATAAAGTCATAAGCTTAACTGATTAGTGAGTATCCTAATAAAGGCTACCCTGTCCTTGCCAGGCAAGTTTTTCCTGCTGGTGAGAAAAGGTAGATATTCTTGCAGAGAAAATTGGTTGATTGTGGATTTTGGGTCTATAGTGAGTTTCAATTACGGACCCGACATGATCGGTTGCGTTGTCTCCGGGGGGTTGCCGATTCGGAGTGGAGCGGTGTCAGCTACGGCTGGTTGTAGACTACCTCCCCAACAAAAACAGAGCAGCGACTCAAATAATAATGATGGAGTAGCGTTCAATGATAAAAAGAAAACAGCAGTGGCAGAAGTGGGTTCAAGTGCCACTGGTAGCCGCTATCGCTGCGGGTCTGGCATCGCCAGTCAGCGCATTCAACTTCAATATTGGTGACATCGACGGTGCTTTCGATACCCGTATTACAGCGGCAGTAGGCTGGCGGACAAAGAGCCAGCACAAGGATCATATTGCCCAGGGTAACCTGGGGCCAGAATTTGCTGGCACCAATCAAGGCGCGTCTACCAGTAACTACGACGACGGCAACCTGAATTTCAACCGGGGTGACACTTACTCCCGGATTATTCGTGGTTCCAGTGAGTTGTATTTAAATAAAGATTTTTATGGCGGCGCCCTTAACCGGGTGGGTGGTTTCGCCCGTGGTCGTTACTACTACGATTACCAGTTAAAAGACCGTGATATGGCCCGTGACGACGTGGGGCAGAGACGCACCCTGAATTCGGATGCCCGCTCCAATGCTGCCGGTGGCGAACTACTGGACGCCTATGTCTGGACCGACTGGACCGTGAACGATATACCCCTGAGCATTCGTTACGGCCGACAGGTATTTAACTGGGGTGAAAGCACCTTTATCCAGGGTGGTATCAACACCACCAACCCAATCGATGTGGGGGCCATTCGCTCTCCGGGCTCTGAGCTGCGTGAAGCGCTGCTGCCAATTGAAGCCCTGTCTATTTCTGCGGGCCTGACGGACAACCTGACGGCTATGGGTTATGTGCAGTTTGACTGGTCGCCGGTGCGTACGGACGATTGTGGCACCTTCTTCTCCACCAATGACTTTGTTGCTGATGGTTGTGGTCCTGTTATTGCTGATGGCTCGATTCCTGAGTCCACAGCCTTAGACCAGGGTCTGGTGATTGAGCGTGAGGCTGACAGGCGTCCCAGTGGCAAAGATCAATTTGGTGTCGGTCTGACTTACTACGCATCCCACCTGGGTGAAACTGAATTTGGTCTCTACCATGTGCGTTATCACAGCCGGCTGCCTTACGTCAGCGGGCGGGTGGCTAATCCCGCCGTCGGACAAAATCTGCCCACCTACTATATTGAGTATGCGGAAGATATAAAGCTCTACGGCGCCAGCATGAACACCAATTTGCCGGGGGGCTGGTCCATGGGTGCTGAATACAGCTTCCGTGAAAATATGCCTCTGCAATGGAACGCCTTTGAACAGATTCTGGGCGGACTGCAGGACCCCGCTTCCAAATTGTTCCTGGACCGCACCAACGGTGGCGACCCTGATTTGGTTGCTGCACAGGCAGGCGAGACAGCTGAAGGCTTTGACCGCTTTAAGGTGTCTCAGGCACAAGCGACCTTTATCCGTTTCTTTGATCGCATTATGGGCGCCAGTCGCATGACCTTTATCAGTGAAGTCGGTGCCAATTATGTGCACGGTCTGCCTAGCTTGGATGAGGCGCGCTTCGGTCGTTCAGGTACTTTTGGTATTGGCGATTATACGGTGTTGGATGAAGACGGTAACGTGGAAGACACTTGTGCAGAGTCCAACATCAACCCCAGCAACTGCACCAATGATGGCTTTGTTACCAGCTTCTCCTGGGGCTACCGCACCGCTTTCGTGTTTGACTACCCGAATGCTTTCATGGGTGCAAACCTGTCTCCAGCCCTCTCTTTCTCCCATGACGTGAAAGGGTACGCGCCAGAGCCCGGTGGTAATTTCCAGGAAGGCCGCAAGGCAATTGGCCTTAGTCTGACCGCTTCTTATCAGAACAACTATGAAGCGAGAATTGGCTATACCAACTTCTTTGGCGGCAAATATAACGAACTTGTTGACCGTGACCACGTTACCGCCAGTGTTTCTTACGCCTTCTAGGATGACCTGTCGTATTGAACTAATGACAACAATAAACTCTTACGAGGTGGATAAGATATGCAATTTAACAAGACGCTCCTGACAAGCAGCATCATCGCTCTGTCATTAATGGCCAGCGGTTCAGCGTTCGCCAAGGTTTCAGAGGAAGAAGCCCGGCGCCTGGGTAATGACCTGACGCCTATTGGTGCTGAACGGGCCGGTAACGGTGGCCGTATTCCAGAATGGACCGGGGGTCTCACGACCCCACCGGAGAACTTTACTCCGGGCGGGGCTTATGTAGACCCGTTTCCCGGGGATGAAGTGCTCTATACCATCGACCGCTCCAATGTGGAGGAGCATAAAGAGCGTTTGAGCCCGGGGCAGGTCGCCATGATCAACCGTTATGACGACTATGTTATTCCGGTTTATGAGACTCGCCGCACCGCAGCCTATCCTGACAGCATCTATGAAGCTGCTGCCAGAAACGCCACCAACACCACCCTGATTGAGGGTGGCAACGGCATGGCTGATTTTGATACCAGCGTGCCATTCCCCTTTGCGGAAAATGGTCTTCAGGTGGTATGGAACCACATCACCCGATATCGCGGTGGTGCGGTTCAACGTAACGTTGGCCAGGTAACGCCCCAGACCAACGGCGATTACAGCGTCGTGCAGTTTGAAGACGAAATCACCTTACGTACCTCTTTGCGGGACTACGAGCCGGGTGAAGACTCCAACGTGCTGTTCTATTTCCGTCAGGAAATCACAGCTCCGTCCCGTCTTGCCGGTAACGTGTTGCTGGTTCATGAAACCATTGATCAGGTGGCAGAACAACGCCGGGCCTGGGTTTACAACGCCGGCCAGCGCCGTGTTCGTCGTGCACCCCAGGTAGCCTATGATGGACCGGGTACTGCTGCCGACGGCATGCGTACCACTGATAATTTTGACATGTTCAACGGTGCTCCTGACCGTTACAACTGGGAACTCCATGGCAAGAAAGAGATGTATATTCCTTACAACTCTTACCGCCTGATGAGCCCTGAGTTGTCCTACGATGATATTGTCAAGGCCGGTCATATCAACCAGGAACATACCCGCTATGAGCTGCACCGGGTATGGCACGTGACCGCCACCCTGAAAGACGGTGAGCGCCACGTGTATGGCAAGCGTGACTTTTACTTTGATGAAGATTCCTGGGGTGCTGCACTGATCGACCATTACGATGGCCGTGGTGATCTGTGGCGTGTAGCGGAAGGCCACACCTTCCAGGTATATGATCAGAAGCTCCAAACTCTGGGTATTGAAGTCCTGTATGACCTGCTGTCTGGCCGTTATCTGGCACTGGGTCTGACCAATGAGGTTAACAACGCCTACCGGTTTAACATTAGCCGCACTTCAGGTGATTACACACCTGCTGCGCTGCGTCGGTCAGGCCGTCGTTAAACTTTCGGGTTAACTGTTAGCGCCCGCCACCGCAAGGTGAGCGGGCGTTTTTTATGGGGCATTCAAAGGGGGCGCCGGGCAATCAGCGTGGCGCGCAGGGGGGCGGAGTAGCCTTCAATGGTTTTACTGGAATCCTGGGGATCAAGAAAATCCTTCAGTGATTGGTAAGTCATCCACTGTGTTGCCCGTTGTTCCTGTGGCGTGGTCCAGGCAGTATCGACACAGCGTATTGCGGTAAAGCCGGTGCGTTGCAGCCACCGCTCCAGGGTGGCCACAGTAGGAATAAACCAGACATTGCGCATACGGCCATAACGGTCTTCGGGCATTAATGCCTGGCCTTCCTCGCCTTCAATGACCAGTGTTTCCAGTACCAATTCACCCCCGGGGCGCAGGGCGCCTTTTAGTTCCAGCAGATGATCCAGCGGTGATCGCCGGTGATACAGCACACCCATGGAGAATACCGTATCGAACAGTTCCAGCCGGGCCGGAAGGGCTTCCATGGTCAGGGGCAGCAGGTCTACGGGTGCCGTTTCAAGGTAGCCTTTCAGGGACAGGAACTGCATCAGAAATAATGGGCTGGGGTCGATCCCCAGCACCCGCCGGGCACCTGCCCCCAGCATGCGCCAGCAGTGGTAACCGGAACCGCAGCCCACATCCAGTACGGTGCGGTCTTGCAGAGAGGAAAGGTGAGGGGCAATACGCTGCCATTTCCAGTCTGAGCGCCATTCGGTATCAATCTCAGTGCCGAACAGCTGAAACGGACCTTTGCGCCAGGGGCTGAGTGCCTGCAGGGCCTGACGTGCCTGCTGCTGTTGCTGGTTGGTCAGTGCGGCGGTGCTGTCGAGGTTGACAGTGTTCTGGTCAAGAGTGGCGGTAATGCCTGGTACAGCAGGCAATGACCGCAGCGCGGTCAGCCAGCGCTCCAGATCACCATGGGGTGCTGTTATAAAGCGGTGTTCAAGCTGCTTGCGCAGGTCTTCCACCCATTGACCCTTGCCCTGTTGCTCCAGCCAGCCAAGGCAGTCACGGTAGGTGCGTTGCCAGTCAAGGGGGGCTGTCACGGTGCCTCCGTGAGGGCAATCAGGGAGACGAAATTGAAGCACTGCTGCCAGCAGCTGACATGGGCAAAGCCTGCCTGCTGCAGCCGTTGACGGTGTATGTCCAGGGTTTCCGGTATCAGCACATCTTCCAGGGCGGAGCGCTTGCGGCTGATCTCCAGGTCAGAATAGCCATTGGCCCGCTTGAAATCATGGTGTAGGTCGGTCTGTAACTGCTGTTCAACGGGATCAGTAAAAGCGATCTTTTCGGACAGAATCAGAATGCCTCCGGGGCGCAGGCTCTTCCGGATGCGTTGCAATAACAGCAGCCGTTCCTGGGGCGGAATAAACTGCAGGGTGAAATTGAGAGTCACTACCGAAGCATTATCCAGGGGCAGTTGGCGGATATCAGCGCAGTGCAGCTCCACTGGGACCGGGTGGTCGTCAAGGGCCAGGTGGTGGCGGCAGCGTTCAATCATGGCGGGGGAGTTGTCCACCGCCACCAGGCGGCAGTCCGGTCCCTGAATACCGTGGCGCATGGCCAGGGTAGCTGCCCCCAGGGAGCAACCCAGGTCATAGGCATTGCTGCCTGGCTGCATATAGCGACCGGTGAGAATGCCGATCATGGCAATAATGCTGCTGTAACCCGGTACGGAGCGGCGGATCATATCCGGGAACACCCGGGCCACCGCATCGTCAAAACGAAAGCTGGCAGAGGGGGCGTTATCATCCCGGTAAAGCTGGTCAGGTAATGTGCTGGGGGGTGGCTGGTCAGCCATAATCAGGCGTCCTTTACTGCAATTACTGGCCGGGCAGCTGCAACGGCGGGCTGTCCAGATTGGCCAGTTGCTCCCGTAGCATTAAAATATGATCTGACCAATAGCGGGCATGGGCAAACCAGGGGAAATGCTGGGGGAAGGTGGGGTCGTCCCAGCGCCGGGCCAACCAGGCGGCCTGGCTGACCACCCGGTAGGTACGCAGGGGTTCAATCAGAAAACGCTCCCGGTTATTGAATTCATGGAACTGTTCATAGCCTTCAATGATTTCTGCAAACTGTAACTGCTGCTCCTGAAGATCGCCGCTCAGCAATAACCAGATGTCCTGCATCGCTGGGCCCTGGCGGGTATCATCAAAATCAACCAGCAGAATGCGCTCTTCCCGCATCAGGATATTACCCAGGTGAAAATCCCCATGCAGGCGCAGGCTGGTGAGGTCCCCTGCGTCAGCAATACGCTGCGCCACCCGTGGAATCAGATCATCCATCAGGCTGGTATAGGGTAAACGCAGGTCCTGGGGAATAAAACCGGAGTTAAGCAGCAGTTCCTGATTCTCGCGAATGCCTCCAAGAATATCCAGGGTAGGGCGATGCTCGAAGGGGGTTACGGCGCCGATCCGGTGCAAACGCCCCAGCCACTGGCCAAGGCGATAGAGGGTGTCTGGCATGCTGATGTCCGGCGCCTGGCCACCCCGTTGCGGGTAGAGGGCAAAGGTAAAACCCTGCCAGTGTCCCAGGTAGCCCCCATCAGCCAGCTTCCTGGCCGCCACAGCGGGCACTTCGCCAGCCTCCAGTTCAGCAACGAAGCGGTGTTCCTCTTCCAGCTGTAGTGGGGTCCAGCGGTGGGGGCGGTAGAATTTCGCAATCAGTGGGCTAGCGTCTTCAATGCCTACCTGGTACACCCGGTTTTCATAACTATTGAGGGGGAACAGGCGGCCATTGACAGTGAAGCCAGCGGATTCCACGGCATCCAGTACCAGGTCCGGAGTGAGAAATTGATAGGGATGTCCTTGCTGGTCTGCCATGGTTCGCTATGCGCTCATACTGATGACAATAAGACGCGCATGATAACACGGTAACTGCGGCTTAGGGGGAGGCCAGAGACCAGTCCGGGCGGTAGGCCGGGGGAGCGGCGGCATGGTGGCGCCTGACCGGTTGTTCCCTTAAGGCCATGCCATTCAGGTAATACCAGTTTTCGTCCAGTTCCCAGCGCACCCGCTCTATACCGGGCCTGGCCAGAATTATTTCGCTGGCCTTGGCCTGGAGTCGGGCAAACTCCCTTTCTACACGCTGTAACTCACGGCTTTGGGGTGGCATGCCCGCAAGGCTTGGGAACAGGGCGGTGAGTGCTTCTGCCGTGGTCACCCGGGAAGAGCGCAGGGTGGTCATTACCGCGGTCTGCCTTTCCACCCGCAGAACCCGGAAGGGGTAGGGATAACTGGCGAGTTGTTCCTCGGCCTGTATGGCATTGTTCAGACTGATCACAGTAACTCCGCGCCAACCCAGCCATGTGGCAAAAAGGGTGGCAACGACCATTACCATGAAAAACTGCCTGCTGTCGGACATGTTCCGTATTCCTTGTCTCAGACTGATGATCCCTCTCCTGGGCATCAGGTGTCTGTGCTCACTGCTGACAGACGTAACCACTTCAGTATACTGGCCCCTGGGAGGTTTGACAGCACCGGTCACCAGGAGATGCTAAATAATGGATACACTTCACACTCAGGCGGTGGTGATTGGCGCTGGGGTTATCGGTTTGGCGGTTGCCAGGGCATTGGCTATGACCGGGCGTGAGGTGATGTTACTGGAAGCTGGTGACCGTGAGGGGGAAGGGATCTCCTCCCGTAACAGCGAGGTGATTCACGCAGGGCTGTATTACCCCCCGGGTTCCCGTAAGGCCGTCATGTGCCGCCAGGGGCGAGAGGCGTTGTACCGCTATTGTGAGCAGCGCCCAATTCCGGTGCGCCAGTGTGGCAAGTGGCTGGTGGCGACGGAGCCGGAACAGTTGCCCCGGTTACAGGAGCTACAGGATAATGCTGCGGCTAACCATGTGTCCCTGACGCCGGTGTCGGCTGAGAGGCTGGCAGCGGAACCCGCGCTCCGTGCAGTGGCAGCCCTTGAGTCCCCATTGACCGGCATTATTGACAGCCATGCCC
>REBR01000221.1 GCA_007692645.1 Halomonadaceae bacterium
GGGTTTTTCTTCTGGGGCATGATGGAAGAACCGGTGCAGAAACGGTCCGGCAGATCGATAAAATCGAACTGGGCGGAGGTCCACAGCACCAGCTCTTCACTGCAACGGGACAGGTGGGTCATCAACAGCGCAGCGCAGCTGACAAACTCAATGGCAAAGTCCCGGTCGCTGACGGAGTCCAGGGAGTTTTCCGTAGGCCCGTCAAAACCCAGCAGCTGGGCGGTATAGTGCCGGTCAATGGGATAACTGGTGCCCGCCAGGGCCGCAGCACCCAGGGGCAGCACATTCACCCGCTTGCGGCAGTCCTGCAGACGGCCATAATCCCGCTCCAGCATCTCGAACCAGGCCAGCATATGGTGGCCAAAGGTCACCGGCTGGGCGCTTTGCAGGTGGGTGAAGCCGGGCATAATGGTGGCATACTCCCGCTCTGCCAGGTTCAGCAGACCCTGCTGCAGGCGCCGCAACTCTGCCGTCACATGGTCAATCTCTTCCCGCAGATACAGGCGGATATCCGTGGCCACCTGGTCGTTACGGGAGCGCCCGGTGTGCAACTTTTTACCGGTCAGGCCGATGCGCTCCGTCAGGGCAGCCTCGATATTCATGTGCACATCTTCCAGACTCACCGACCAGTTAAACCGGCCCGCGGTGATGTCCTCAGCGATGGCTTCCAGACCGGTAATGATCTGGTCCCGCTCCGCATCCGTTAATACGCCGACACTGGCCAGCATGGTGGCGTGGGCAATGGAGCCCTGAATATCATGGCGATACAGGCGCTGATCGAAACCCACAGAAGCGGTAAAACGTTCCACAAAGGCATCCGTGGGTTCACTGAAGCGGCCGCCCCAGAGTTTGTCGGCAGCGCGGGGATCATCACTCATGGTCTATGCTTTCCTGCAGTCGGCTAAAAAGATGGCGAATATTGATAAGAGGTATGTAAGGTTGCGCAGCAGTATAACACCCAAGCCACACCACCGGATAACCCTCAGCCCATGAGCCCATCCGCAACCACCGGGCCCAGTCACGGCGGCCGGGCTTTTGTCCCGGATCTGTGCCGGGTGCAGGCAATTCTGATCCTGCTGATCAGCACCCAGCTGGTGGTGATTCTGTTTGCCCTGATCCGTGGCAGCCAGCAATGGATTGACTGGGATTACCTGGGACTGGTGTCCCTGTTTGCCCAGTGGACGGTGCTCTCCAGCGCCGCTCTGATCTGCCTGCTGCGCCGCTGGCTGGACCGTCAGCCGGTGGCGGTGACCACAGTGACAGTGCTGCTGCTGGTGCTGGTGGTGGTCACCGGCTTCACCCTGCTCGGCCAGGCCCTGCTCCAGGCGGCCACGCCGGGGCTTAAGCCCCAGTGGCTGCCCCTGTCCCGCAACCTGGTGATTGCCACCGTTATCACCCTGATGACCCTGCGCTATTTTTACCTGCAATGCCGCTGGCAACAACAGAGACAGGCCCAGATGGACGCCAGCCTGGCGGCCCTGCAGGCGCGCATACAGCCCCACTTTCTGTTTAACAGCATGAACAGCATCGCCAGCCTGATCGCCTCAGACCCGGCCAAAGCGGAAGAGGCGGTGCTGGACCTGTGTGCCCTGTTCCGGGCCAGCCTGCGGGGCAGTGAAGGTCAGCTGGTGCCCCTGGAGGAAGAAATCACCCTGTGCCGGAATTACCTGGATCTGGAGCGCCTGCGGCTGGGTAAACGGCTGCAACTGGACTGGCAGCTGGATGATAACTGCCAGCAACAGCTGATCCCCCCACTGACCTTGCAGCCATTACTGGAAAACGCCATTTACCACGGCATACAGCCACGCCCTGACGGCGGCACCATCCGGGTAGTCTCCTGGCAGGACCGCAGCCATACCCATGTTCTGGTGAGCAATCCCTTGCCCGCCACCGTCTCACAGGAGCATCAGGGCCACCAAATGGCCCTGGCCAATATCCGCGCCCGACTGGCAAGTGCCTTTAACCCCTCGGCGCAACTCAGAACCCGTCACCAGAACGGGCTCTTTGAAGCCACCCTGATCCTGCCACGACTGCCGTCCTCCCACGAAGGGAAACGCCCATGACTGAACGCCGCATATTGATTGCTGATGATGAAGCCCTGGCCCGGCAACGGCTGCGGCGCCTGATCGATGCCATACCCGGCTACCGGGTCTGTGGCGAAGCGGACAACGGTGAGAGCGCCCTGACCGCAGCGGCCCGTTGCGAGCCGGATATCGTTCTGCTGGATATCCGCATGCCAGGGCTGGACGGCATGGACGCCGCCGCCCACTTCAACGCCCTGGCCGCACCACCGGCACTGATCTTCTGCAGCGCCTATGACAACTATGCCATGGAAGCCATCGGCCACCAGGCCGCCGCCTATTTGCTCAAGCCAGTGCGCCAGTCGGCTCTGGAAGACGCCCTGGCCGCTGCTGAGCGCACCAACCGGCTGCAGCAGGAGGTACTGGCAAACCGCCAGGCACAGCCACTGGAGCAGATCAGCGTGCGTAGCCACCGGGGCATGGAGCTGATTGATCTGGCAGAGCTTTACTACTGCATGGCAGACAGCAAATACGTCACCCTGGTGCACCGCCAGGGCAGCACCCTGTGCGACCACACCCTGAAGGAACTGGAAGCGGACCACGGCCACCTGCTGCTGCGCATCCACCGCCAGACCCTGGTCAATCGCCGCCATGTGCGGGGCCTGATCCGCGGTCCCGGTGGCCAGCAGCAGATACGTCTGGGGGACAGCGCCGGTACCTGCCTGGCGGTTAGCCGCCGCCACCTGACCAGCGTCCGTCAGTGGCTCGATCAGGGACGCTGAACAAGGTATGCTTGAAGCCCCTGAAAACGCCCATTGCAAGGTAGTCCCGTATGACCCGAAACAGCATCCGCATCGCCACCCGCCGCAGCGCCCTGGCCCTGTGGCAGGCAGAACATATCAAGGCCCAGTTACAGCAACTGCACCCGGGCCTTGCCGTGGAACTGGTGGGCATCAAAACCCGGGGGGATAAAATCCTCGATGTGCCCCTGGCCAAGATCGGCGGCAAGGCCCTGTTCGTTAAAGAGCTGGAAGAAGCCATGCTGGACGGTCGGGCAGATCTGGCAGTGCACTCCATGAAAGACGTTCCCATGACCTTCCCGGATAACCTGGGCCTGGTGGCTATTTGCGAACGGGGTGACCCCACGGATGCCTTTGTCAGCAACCACCACGCCACGGTGGACGCCCTGCCGGAAAACGCCGTGGTGGGCACCTCCAGTCTGCGCCGCCAGGCCCAGCTGCAGGCCTACCGTCCGGATCTGCGCATCCGCACCCTGCGGGGCAACGTCAACACCCGCCTGGCAAAACTCGATAACGACGAATACGACGCCATTGTACTGGCCACCTCCGGCCTGCGCCGGCTGGGCTTTGAAGAGCGCATTCGCTATGAAATCCCGGATACCATCTGCCTGCCCGCCGTGGGCCAGGGTGCCCTGGGGCTGGAATGCCGCCTGGATGATGCCGAAATGATCGCCATGCTCAGGCCGCTGATCCATGCAGACTCCCAGGACCGGGTACTGGCAGAACGGGCCCTGAATACCCGTCTGGAAGGGGGCTGTCAGGTGCCCATCGGTGCCTATGCGGTGCTGGAAGGGGACCAGCTCTTCCTGCGGGGCCTGGTGGGCTCACCGGACGGCAGCCGTCTGATTCATACCCAAGGGCGGGCCCACCGCAGTGAAGCCGAGGCCCTGGGCATCCGCCTGGCGGAAGACCTGCTGGCCCAGGGGGCCGGCGCCATACTGGCGGAAGTCTATGGCCATACCCCGGTCTGACGCCCCCGCCAGGGCGGACCTGAGTGGTCACCGGCTACTGGTGTGCCGGCCCCAGCCACGGGCCGACTGGCTGTGCCGGGAGCTTGCGGCCTATGGGGCCGATGCCCGGCCGCTGCCGATGCTGGAGATTGCCCCGCTACCGGTAACCGGAGAAACCCGCAGCCGCCTGCTCAACCTGGACCATTACCAGCACGTGATCTGCGTCAGTCCCAGTGCCGCGGACCAGTTGCTGGCGGCCATGGATGAATGGTGGCCCCAGTGGCCGGTGGGTATCCGCTGGTGGGGGGTTGGTAGTGGCACCGCCAAAACCCTGCGCCAGGCGGATCTCGATTGCGCCAGCCCGGTGAGCGGCCATAACAGCGAAGCCCTGTTGGCGGAGCCGGCCCTGTCAGCCGCTGCCCTGACTGACAGCCGGGTGCTGATTGTCGGCGGCGAAGGGGGCCGGGGCCTACTGGCAGAAACCCTGCAACAACGGGCCCGGCAACTGGACAGCCTGATCCTGTACCGAAGGCAATGCCCGGAGTACAGTAAGGAACACCTTAACCGGCTATTGGGGGACTTCAACCCGCAATGTCTGATCACACTGTCTGGGGAAACATTGAACAACCTGATTCGGGTAGTACAGAATACGGATCAGACACTGCTGCACCGGCAGCTGATTGTTCCCGTGGCCCGGGTCGCCGATGACGCCCGCCAGGCGGGCTTTACCAATGTTCACGTACCCTCCGGTCTGACCGCGGATGCCATTGCCGCCTGTATTGCCCAGGCGGCACTACCGCCTTCACTGAACAAGGATAGCGATTCCCGTGAGTGACTCTGAAAACAAGCAACTGCCGGTTCCCAGTCAGGGTAAAACCACCCCCCTCAAACAGAGCAAGGTATGGCCCCTGTGGTTACTCATGGTGCTATTGCTGATCGCCGCCCTGGGCCTGGGCCTGATGCAATGGCACCAGTGGCAGCAGCAACAGCAGCTACAGCAGTCACAAAGCCAGTGGCAGGAGCGCCTGGCCGGGCTGGAAGGCGGCAACAAGGAACTGCGGGACGACCTGCGGGCCGAACGGGACTCCCGGGAACAGCGTCTGAACCGTCTGGCCAGCCGGATCGAAGGCACACGGGACCAGCAGTCTGAGATGCGCCGCCAGATCGAACACAACGCCCAGGCCCTGCTTGGGCTGGGCCAGCGTACCCGCACCGACTGGCTGCTGGCAGAGGCGGAGTACCTGATGCGCCTGGCCAACCAGCGGCTGTTCTTTGAAGGGGATTTCAGCGGCGCCCTGGCGATGCTGAAGAGTGCCGACCAGGTACTGGCAGAAACCGATGATGTGGGCGCCTACCCGGTGCGCCAGGCCCTGGCCCGGGAAGTGCTGGCACTGCGCGCCATTGACCCGGTGGACCAGGCCGGGCTCTACCTGCGCCTGGATGCCGCCATTGACCAGCTCGAGCAACTCACGGACCAGACCCTGACCGGCTACCGGGGCATCACTGACCCGGCGGCCCAGGAGGATCAGGAAAACGCCGACAACCCCTGGGCCCGGATTGTGGACACACTGCGGGAAATTGTTGTTATCCGCCGCATGGACCAACCGGTGACTGCCCTGCCCTCACCCCAGCAAAGCACCCAGGCACGGCTGCATTTACGGCTGATGCTGGAAGAGGCGGGCATCGCCGTGCTGCGCCGCAATCAGACCGTATATGAGCGCTCCCTGGCCCGGGCAGAACAATGGCTGCAACAGTGGTATGAGGCCGACAGCCCACAGGTGCGCGCACTGCAGAACACCCTGGATGAACTGGCGCAGAAACAGATTGATCCGCCACTGCCGGATATCAGTCAATCCCTGGAACTGCTGAAAAGCCGTATTGCCGGACGCCTGGAGAGAACCGAAGAGACCCGGGATGAGCTGGAGGAAACCCTGGAAGACACCGTGGATGACAGCGGCGATGCACAGGAGTCTGACTCATGAGGCAACTGCTGCTGATCCTGTTGCTGGCTCTGGGCCTGGGCCTTCTGCTCAGCCTGGGTATCGCCTATGACACCGGCTATGTGCGGGTCAGTTTTGGCCATTACCTGGTGGAAACCAATGCCTGGGTCGGTCTGGCCCTGGTACTGGCCCTTGCCCTGGCCCTGCACTGGCTGATAGCCATCACCGCTCACCTGCGCTTAAGCCCCAAAGCCATGGCCCGCTGGGTGCGGGAAGGGGCCGCCAAGCGGGCCCGGCGGCGCACCACCCAGGGTCTGCTGCAACTGGCGGAAGGTAACTGGGGGCGAGCACGGAAGCTGCTGGTAGCCGCCGCCCCCCATGCGGACACGCCACTGATCAACCACCTGGGGGCGGCGGAAGCGGCTCACCAGCTGGGGGACCACAATGAGGCAGAAGAGTTGCTGCGCCAGGCCCATAAAACCACCCCCGGGGCTGATCTGGCCGTAGGCCTGACCCACGCCAGGCTGCAAATGGAGGCCAACCGCCCGGAACAGGCCCTGGCCACCCTGTTACGGCTGCGGCGAAAGGCGCCACAGCACCCCTACGTGCTGAAACAGCTGATGAACGCCTATCAGGCGGTGGAAGACTGGCGGGAGTTAAGCCAGCTGCTGCCAGACCTGCGCCGCCAGGGGGTATTACCAGATGCTGAACTGAATGACCTGGAACAGCAGGTCTGGCTCAAGGTCATGGACAAGGCGGCAGAGCAGGTGCAACGCCAGGCGCCGGAACGGCGCAATATGGATCATCTGGACCGTATCTGGGATGAGCTACCCGCACCCCGGCGCAAAGACGAAGCGGTGGTTTACTCCTATGCCAGTTATCTGGCCGCAATGGGGGAAGAGACCCGGGCAGAAACCCTGCTGCGTAAGGTGTTGCGCCATAGCTGGAGCGACCGGCTGATCAATCTGTACGGCCGGGTGGCGGGACCCAAGCCTGATGAACAACTGCTGGTAGCCGAACGCTGGCTCAAGGAGCGCCCCAGCAGCGCCGAGCTGATGCTGGCACTGGGACGCCTGAGCCTGCGTAACAGCCTATGGGGCAAGGCCCGGGAATACTTTGAAGCCAGCCTGAAGCTGCAACGCAAACAGGAAACCCTGGCAGAACTCTGCCGGCTCTGTGCCCATCTGGGGGATCTGGAAAAGAGTGTGCAACTACTCAAACAAGGGGCTTTGGACGAGAACGGCCTGCCTGAGATGCCGATGCCCAAACCCCGGCTGGAGAAAAGCTAAGGGAGTATTCCCCCGGGACACCTACCCCCTGGGAGCGTACTGCAACACGTCAGAACGGAAGTGACTGACTGGCAACCCGGCTTCCACCAGGTTGTCCATGACGCTATACACCATGGCAGGGGAGCCGCTGGCCAATACCTGGGTCTCTGCCAGGCGGTGGCCATCAGCACGCAGAGCCCTGACTAACTGATCATGGTGTCCGGTCCAGCCATGATCGTCATCGTCCCCTACCACCGGGCGAAAGTGAAACCCTGGCCAGGCCTGTTCCCACTGCTGGGCCAGGGAGCGCAAATACATGTCTTCATGGTGGCGCACCCCCCAGTAAAGAAAGATCGGCGCCGGATTCCGCTGGTCCATGAGAAATTCCACCACGGATTTTGCCTGGGCAAACCCGGTTCCTGCCACAACCAACAGCAACGGCGCTGCCGGGGCTTCCCGGAAGCAGGCCTCACCAAAAGGCATATTCACCCTGATCTGGCCAACACTGCGCAAATGGGAAATGATCTCTGAGGCGGAATCCCCTTCACTCATCACCTGAATATGCAGGGTCAGCTGAGGATCTCCAGGGGCACTGGCAATGGAAAACCAGGACGGTTCAGCACCGGGCAACTCCAGGGCCAGGTACTGACCCGCCGCAAACGCCGGCAGATCCCCTTCCAGTGGCGCCAGCCGAACCCGGTAAACGTCCTGCCCCATCAGAGTCACTTCATGAACCTGGCAGTCGGTCTTTGCCGGGGTAAAATTGCTGTCACTTACTGATGCTGTACCGTTCATTGATCAATACCCAGTGAAGGCCACAGGTCATCGACCCGCTGACGCACTTCATCGTTCATGACAATCGGCCTACCCCATTCCCGGTTGGTCTCACCGGGCCATTTATCCGTGGCATCCATACCCATTTTAGAACCCAGACCACTAACAGGAGAAGCAAAGTCCAGATAATCAATGGGGGTGTTTTCTATTAATACGGTATCACGGGCCGGGTCCATGCGGGTGGTCATTGCCCAGATCACATCCTGCCAGTCACGGGCATTGATATCGTCATCCAGCACGATTACAAACTTGGTGTACATGAACTGTCGCAGGAACGACCAGACCCCCATCATCACCCGCTTGGCATGCCCCGGGTATTGCTTCTTCATGGTCACCACCGCCATACGGTAGGAGCAGCCTTCCGGGGGCAGGTAGAAATCGGTGATTTCCGGGAACTGCTTGCGCAGAATCGGTACGAACACCTCGTTCAGGGCCAGCCCGAGAATGGCTGGCTCATCCGGTGGCCGGCCGGTGTAGGTGCTGTGGTAGATGGCGTCTTTACGGCGGGTGATGCGCTCCACAGTAAACACCGGGAAGTGGTCCACTTCGTTGTAATAACCCGTGTGGTCACCGAAAGGCCCTTCCGGCGCGGTATCGTCCGGGTAAATATAGCCCTCCAGAATGATCTCGGCACTGGCAGGAATCAGCATATCGCTCAGGTGTGCCTTCACCAGCTCAGTGCGGGAGCCCCGCAGCAGACCCGCAAAGGCAATCTCTGACAGGCTGTCCGGCACCGGGGTCACCGCCGCCAGAATGGTCGCCGGGTCGGCCCCCAGGGCCACCGCCACCGGGAACGGCTCACCGGGGTGGGCCTTCTGCCAGTCCCGGAAATCCAGTGCCCCGCCCCGGTGGGACAGCCAGCGCATGATCAGGCGGTTCTTGCCGATCAGCTGCTGGCGGTAAATCCCGGTATTCTGCCGGTCTTTTTCCGGGCCCTTGGTCATCACCAGGGGCCAGGTAACCAGGGGGCCGGCGTCGTCGGGCCAGCAGGTCTGGATCGGCAGCCGGTACAGGTCCACCTCATCCTTTTCCTGCACAATGGCCTGGCAGGGGGCACTGCGCACCACCTTGGGACCCATTTTCATTACCTGACGGAAGATCGGCAGTTTATCGAAGGCATCCCGGAAACCTTTGGGGGGCTCCGGTTCCTTGAGAAAGGCCAGCAGCTCACCGATTTCCCGCAGGGCACTCACATCATCCCGGCCCATGCCCATGGCCACCCGCTTAGGGGTCCCAAACAGGTTACCCAGTACCGGCATGTCGTAGCCCTTGGGGCGCTCAAACAGCAGCGCCGGACCGCCCTGGCGCAGGGTGCGGTCACAGATTTCGGTCATTTCCAGGTACGGGTCCACTTCCACCGTAATACGCTTGAGCTCCCCCTGGGCTTCCAGTTGGGCAATAAAGTCTCTCAGGTCTTTGTATTTCATGGGGTCCCCGACATGGTTGATGGCCAGAATGTACGACCGGCGGCTGCGGAGGGATTACCGGAGGTGATGTAAGTGTCCCGTCCGGGACACTCAGCAGGTAAAGCAGAGGTACTGCAGCAGTCAGGGGGCCCCAAGCCCCCCCTGCTCACCAATACTAACGCTTCTTCATGGACTGGAAGAATTCATCGTTGGTCTTGGTGTCTTTGAGCTTGTCGAGCAGGAACTCGATGGCGCCCACATCGTCATCCATGGAGTGCAGCAGCTTGCGCAGAATCCAGATACGTTGCAGCTCCTCTTCCCCGATCAGCAGGTCTTCCCGGCGGGTGCCGGAGCGACGGATGTTGATGGCGGGGTAGGTACGGCGCTCTGCGATACGACGGTCCAGGTGCACTTCCATGTTACCGGTGCCCTTGAACTCCTCGTAGATGACTTCGTCCATTTTGGAGCCGGTATCCACCAGTGCAGTGGCAATGATGGTCAGGCTGCCGCCCTCTTCCACATTACGGGCCGCACCGAAGAAGCGCTTGGGCTTCTCCAGGGCGTGGGCATCGACACCACCGGTGAGTACTTTACCGGAGGAAGGAATCACGGTGTTGTAGGCACGGGCCAGGCGGGTAATGGAGTCGAGCAGGATGACCACGTCTTTCTTGTGCTCTACCAGGCGCTTGGCCTTCTCGATCACCATTTCTGCCACCTGCACGTGACGGGCCGGTGGCTCATCGAAGGTGGAGGCAACCACTTCACCGCGCACGGTACGCTGCATTTCCGTCACTTCTTCCGGGCGCTCATCAATCAGCAGCACCATCAGATGGGTGTCGGGGCTGTTGCGGGCGATGGACTGGGCGATGGTCTGCATCAGCAGGGTTTTACCCGCCTTTGGCGGGGAAACGATCAGGCCCCGCTGGCCTTTACCAATGGGGCAGACCATATCCATGATGCGGGAAGACAGATCTTCAGTGCTGCCATTACCCGCTTCCAGCCGGAACCGCTCCTGGGGAAACAGGGGCGTGAGGTTCTCGAAGAGGATTTTATGGCGGGCGTTATCCGGGCGGCCGAAGTTGATGTCATTGACTTTCAACAGGGCGAAATAGCGTTCGCCGTCTTTCGGCGGCCGGATCTTGCCCGCAATGGAATCACCGGTACGCAGGTTAAAGCGGCGTATCTGGCTGGGGGAGACATAAATGTCATCCGGGCCCGCCAGGTACGAGGCATCTGCCGAACGCAGGAAGCCGAAGCCGTCCTGCAGAATCTCCAGCACACCGTCACCGTGAATGTCTTCGCCACCCTTGGCGTGCTTCTTCAGAATACTGAAGATCACATCCTGCTTGCGGGAGCGGGCCAGGTTATCAAGTCCCATCTCGTTGGCAATATCCAACAGGGCGGGGACGGTCTTTTGTTTGAGTTCGGTCAGATTCATAGATTGTCTGAATGTAGCCTGGACAGGGTTAACAACAGTGATAATTGTCAACGGGATTGAATTGGAATGGGGTTAGGATCTAGCTGGTTCAGGTGCCACAGAAACGCGTTCGAAATTAATAATGCCGGAGTCAGTGTTCAGTCGGACGGAAGTCTTAAGGACTCGATTCGAACGGCGGGCGCCGAACGTTACTGCATACGGATAGTCATGCAATAGCGTGATTATAGCAACCTTGCTGAAGAATACCAGCCTACGGCACAATCACTATCATACAAGCTCACAGGGGCCTGTCAAAAACCCCGTCACATCCCGGAGAAGTCCATGCCCGCTGATTCCCACTTTATTCCCATGAAACTGGCCATACTCACCATTTCCGACTCCCGGGGGCCGGAGCAGGACAGTTCCGGGCAGTACCTGGTGGATCAGGCCCGGGAAGCGGGACACCAGATCGTCAGCCGCCGCCTGTTGCCCGACGACCCTTACCTGATGCGAGCCCTGGTGTCGGGCTGGATTGCGCACCAGGAGGTGCAGGCGGTGATTATTACCGGCGGCACCGGCTTTCATGAACGGGACAGCACGCCGGAGGCTCTGCTGCCCCTGTTTGATAAAATCGTGGATGGCTTTGGTGAGCAATTCCGTGCCCTCTCCTACCTGGAAATCGGCAACTCCACCATACAGTCCCGGGCGATGGCGGGTATGGCCAACCACACGGTGGTGTTCTGCCTGCCCGGCTCTACCGGGGCCTGCCGCACCGGCTGGGAAGGTATTATCCGGGATCAACTGGACAGCCGCCACCGGCCCTGCAACTTTGCCGGCTTACTGGGGCGCAAACCGGCCAAGCCGGTAGCGCTGCTGAGCCGAGAGGTCCCCCTGGATGCCCTGGCAGCCGGGCAATAGCCCCACTGGATACAGGAAGCCCGCGCCATGAGTGAGTTAATGAACCCGGACGATGCATTGGCGCAACTGCTGGCCCTGGCACCCCCGCCGGTGGACCAGGAAAGCCTCGCCACCGGCCAGGCACTGGGGCGGATACTGGCGCAACCGGTAACCGCCGATGTCACCGTGCCCCCGTCAGATAACAGCGCCGTGGACGGTTATGCCATCCGCTTTACGGACTTTCAGGCTGACCAGCCCCTACCGGTGTCCCAGCGTATTCCCGCCGGGGCGGGGGGGGGGGGGGGGGGGGGGGGGGGGG
>REBR01000162.1 GCA_007692645.1 Halomonadaceae bacterium
CACGAACATTTCCACGAAGTCAGAGCCGGAAATGGAGAAGAACGGCACTTTGGCTTCACCGGCGATGGCCTTGGCCAGAAGGGTTTTACCGGTACCGGGTGGGCCCACCATCAGTACACCTTTAGGAATATGACCACCCAGGCGCTGGAATTTGCTGGGGTCCCGGAGGAAATCCACCAGTTCTTTCACGTCTTCTTTGGCTTCGTCGACGCCGGCCACATCATTGAAGGTGGTTTTGATCTGGTCTTCGCTCATGAGCTTGGCTTTGCTCTTGCCGAAGGACATGGGACCTTTACCGCCGCCACCGGCGCCACCCTGCATTTGCCGCATGAAGAAAATAAACAGGGCAATAATAATCAGGATCGGGAAAGAGGCCACCAACAGCTGTGTCCACAGGCTCTGGGTGCTGGGCTCACTTCCGATGACCTCCACATTGTTGGAGAACAGGTCCCCCATCAACTGATTGTCAGGCACCTGGGGACGCACGGTTTCAAACCGGGTGTTGTCCTGGGTAACACCTTCAATGTGGACACCATCAATTTCCACTTGCCGGACCTGGCCACTCTGGACCATTTCCACAAACTGGGAATAGTTGATTTTCCGTTCCGTGGTTTCGGGGCTGAAGTTTTGAAAGACCATCAGCAGCACGGCCGCGATTATTAACCAGAGAACCAGATTTTTAGCCATATCGTTCAAGGTACTTCACCTGTTTAGTGGTGCGCCGTTGCAGGCGGCGAATGTATCAACCTTACACCAAATGCGTTGTTCCCGACCAGCAGGGCCAGGCAGCTGTCAGTGTCCGCGAAAACCGGTACAGACCTGATATTGCTCCCGTGAACGGCCCCTGGAGGCGTCCGGTTTACGGGTCACTACACGCTCGAAATCTGCTTTCATTATAGCCATTACATCCTGAAAGCCTTCACCCTGAAACACTTTACTGACGAATCCGCCCCCCGGGCGCAGCACTTGTGCCGCCAGATCCAGGGCCAGCTCTACCAGATGCATGGCCTTGGGCAGATCAACGGCAGCCACTCCACTCATATTGGGGGCCATATCTGAAATAACAAGATCAACCGGCTGACCATCCAGTAACCTCAGCAATTCCTGCAGCACCGACTCTTCAGTAAAGTCTCCCTGAAGAAAGGTGACACCGCCAATGTGGTCCATGGGCAGAATATCACTGGCAATCACGGTACCGTTCATGCCGACCCGCTCAATGGCCACCTGTGACCAGCCCCCCGGTGCCGCCCCCAAATCAATTACTGTCTGCCCGGGGCGGAAAATCCGGTCTTTCTTGTCCAGTTCCAGCAACTTATAGCTGGCTCTGGTGCGGTAACCGTCCTGGCGCGACTTCAGCACGTAAGGATCTTTATTGTGCTCCCGCATCCAGGCGTCACTGCTTTTGGTCCGTGCCATGACAAATCACTCGGCTTATATACGCATTGCTTTATTTAGCGGATTCCCCCGCCCCACCGTGACTGGTAGAATCATCACTTCATACTATCAGGCACAGGCAACCAATCCCTCATGGCATTATCCAGCGAACAGCGCCGGCAGTACCGTTCCATCGCTCACAATCTCAAACCGCTGGTCACCGTCAGCGACGAAGGCCCCACAGACGGCATGGTGGCGGAACTGGAGCGGGCCCTGAACGACCATGAACTGGTAAAGATCAAACTCAGCAGTACCGACCGGGATGACCGCCAGGCCGCCATCAGCGATCTGTGTCAGCGCACCGGCGCAGAACTGGTGCAAACCATTGGTAAAGTGGCTGTACTGCTGCGCCGGGCCAAACAACCCAACCCCAAGTTGTCTAACCTGCGCCGCAGCGTCTGAATCAGATGTACTGAACCTCTTCGATATCAAATTCTACGGTACCGGAGGGAATCTTGATCAGTACCACATCCCCCTCCTCTTTGCCCACCAGGGCACGGGCAATGGGGGATGACACTGACAGCTTGCCTTTCTTGATGTCCGCTTCATCTTCACCCACGATTTTGTAGCGGGTTTCTTCTTCCGTTTCTGTATTGACCAGGCGCACCGTGGTGCCAAACACCACTTTGCCGGTTTTCTCCATCTTGGTCACGTCGATGATCTGGGCACCGGAGAGTTTCCCCTCAATGTCCTGAATCCGCCCCTCAATAAAGCTTTGCTGCTCACGGGCTGCGTGATATTCCGCATTTTCTTTCAGGTCACCGTGTTCACGGGCCTCGGCAATGGCCTCGATGACCTTGGGGCGTTCAACGGATTTAAGCTGACGCAGTTCGTCCCGCAGGGCTTTTTCGCCCTCGATGGTCATGGGTACGCGGTTATTCATGGCTTGGTTATCCCTGCATGCAGATCCTGAAGGCGGCGCACGTTGCGCTCTGAGCCAAATTTAATGGCCCGGCAGAACGCTTCGCCTCCGGTCAATGTAGTGGTGTAAGTCACTTTGCGCTGCAAAGCGGACTGGCGGATCTGGGCAGAATCGGCCACGGCTTTGCGGCCTTCGGTGGTGTTGATGATCAGGTCGACTTTGCCATTTTTGATGGCATCCACAATGTGTGGCCGCCCTTCCCGGACCTTGTTGATCTTCTCAACGGGAATTCCTGCCTCGGTCAGCACCGCAGCGGTGCCGCCGGTGGCGATCAGTTTGAAGCCGATGGCCACATAGTCTTTGGCCAGCTGCGCCACCCCGGGCTTATCCGCATCACGCACACTGATAAAGGCAGTACCCCCTTCCGGCAGTTGCTCCCCGGCAGCCAGGGCGGCCTTGGCAAAGGCTTCATCGAAGCTGTCGCCAATGCCCATAACTTCACCGGTAGACTTCATTTCCGGGCCCAGAATCGGATCGACGCTGGGGAACTTGTTGAAGGGGAAGACAGATTCCTTCACCGAATAATAATTGGGTATCACCTCTTTGGTGAAGCCCTGCTCGGTGAGGGAGGTGCCGGCCATGCAACGGGCTGCCACCTTGGCCAGGGACACACCCACGGCCTTGGAGACGAAAGGCACGGTACGGGAAGCCCGGGGATTCACCTCGATGACGTAAATCTCCCCGTCCTGCCAGGCCAGCTGCACGTTCATCAAGCCTACCACGTTCAGCTCCAGGGCCATGCGCCGCACCACTTCCCGCATTTCATCCTGCACCTCGGCGGGCAGGGTGTAGGGGGGCAGTGAACAGGCAGAGTCACCAGAGTGCACCCCGGCCTGTTCAATGTGCTGCATAATGCCGCCAATCACGGCGATTTCCCCGTCACAGACCGCATCAATGTCCACTTCAATGGCGGCATTGAGGAAGTGATCCAGCAGTACCGGGCTGTCGTTGGATACCAGCACGGCGTTACGCATGTACTGCTTGAGTTCGTCTTCGCTGAAGACAATTTCCATGGCCCGGCCACCCAACACATAGGAGGGGCGAACCACCAGGGGGTAGCCGATATCCCGGGCCACCAGAATGCCCTCTTCCAGGCTACGCACGGTGGCATTGGGGGGCTGCTTGAGACCCAGGCGGTTGATCATCTGCTGGAACCGTTCCCGGTCTTCCGCCCGGTCAATGGCGTCAGGGCTGGTGCCGATAATGGGCACACCGGCGGCTTCCAGGCCACGGGCCAGCTTCAGGGGGGTCTGACCGCCGTACTGCACGATCACCCCTTCGGGCTTTTCAATGTGGATGATTTCCAGTACGTCTTCCAGGGTAATGGACTCGAAGTACAGGCGGTCGGAGGTGTCGTAATCCGTAGACACGGTCTCCGGGTTGCAGTTGATCATGATGGTTTCATAGCCATCTTCCCGCAGGGCCAGTACCGCATGGACACAGCAGTAGTCGAACTCAATGCCCTGGCCGATGCGGTTGGGACCGCCGCCGATGACGACGATTTTCCGCCGGTCCGTGGGGTTGGACTCGCATTCTTCATCGTAGCTGGAATACATGTAGGCGGTGGATGAGGCAAACTCTGCCGCACAGGTATCCACCCGCTTGAACACCGGGCGTACGCCCTTCTCATGGCGCAGCTTGCGGAAACTCACTTCAGAGACCCCCAGCAGGAACGACAGACGGGTATCAGAGAAGCCTTTGCGCTTGAGACGCAGAATGGTGTCGTAATCCAGGTCCGCCATGCCCAGCTTCTGAATGGCAGCTTCTTCCTTGATCAGGTCTTCAATCTGCACCAGATACCAGGGGTCCACGTGAGTGTATTCGTGGATCTGTTCCAGGCTCATGCCATGGCGGAAGGCGTCACCGATGTACCAGATACGCTCGGCACCGGGCACCTGCATTTCTTTCAGCAGGGTATCCTGAATATCCGCCGCATCCACATCCAGGGCGCTGTTGAGGCCGTCGGCCCCCACTTCCAGGCCACGCAGGGCTTTCTGCAGGGATTCCTGGAAGTTGCGGCCTATGGCCATGACTTCACCCACGGATTTCATCTGGGTGGTCAGGCGGGCGTCAGCCTGGGGGAATTTCTCAAAGGTGAAGCGGGGGATCTTGGTGACCACGTAGTCAATGGACGGCTCGAAAGAGGCCGGGGTGACACCACCGGTAATCTCGTTCTGCAGCTCATCCAGGGTGTAACCCACTGCCAGCTTGGCGGCTACCTTGGCAATGGGGAAGCCGGTCGCTTTGGAGGCCAGGGCGGAAGAGCGGGATACACGGGGGTTCATCTCAATGACCACCATGCGGCCATCCGCCGGGTTAATACCAAACTGCACGTTGGAGCCACCGGTTTCCACGCCGATTTCACGCAGAACAGCCAGTGAGGCGTCCCGCATGATCTGGTATTCCTTGTCCGTCAGGGTCTGTGCCGGTGCCACGGTAATGGAGTCACCGGTGTGCACGCCCATGGCGTCGAAGTTCTCGATGGTGCAGATAATGATGCAGTTGTCGTTCTTGTCCCGCACCACTTCCATTTCATATTCTTTCCAGCCGATCAGGGACTCGTCGATCAGCAGTTCATTGGTGGGGGACAGGGCCAGGCCGCGGGTACAGATCTCGTCGAACTCGTCGCGGTTATAGGCGATGCCGCCACCGGAGCCACCCATGGTAAAGGAGGGGCGGATAATGCAGGGGTAGCCGATGCCGTCCAGTACCTGCCAGGCCTCTTCCATGCTGTGGGCCATGGAGGCACGGGGGGTTTCCAGGTTGATGGCCTTCATGGCCTGATCAAACCGGTGGCGGTCTTCTGCCTTGTCGATGGTATCGGCGTTGGCGCCGATCATCTCGACCCCGTGCTTGGCCAGAACCCCGTGGCGCTCCAGGTCCAGGGCACAGTTAAGGGCCGTCTGGCCACCCATGGTGGGCAGCAGGGCCTCGGGCTTTTCCTGCTCAATGATCTTCTCCACCGTGGCCCAGGTAATCGGCTCGATATAGGTGGCATCCGCCATGGCGGGATCGGTCATGATGGTGGCCGGGTTGGAGTTCACCAGAATGACCCGGAAACCCTCTTCCCGCAGGGCTTTACAGGCCTGGGCGCCGGAATAGTCAAACTCACAGGCCTGACCGATCACGATGGGACCGGCGCCGAGAATCAGGATGCTTTTAATATCACTACGCTTTGGCATTTTAACGGTTCCGGTATTCGTCCATCAGATGGGTAAACTGGTCAAACAGCGGCTGCACATCCAGGGGGCCCGGACTGGCTTCCGGGTGGCCCTGGAAGCTGAACGCCGGGGCGTCCGTCAGGCGTATGCCCTGCAGGGAGCCGTCGAACAGGGACTTGTGGGTCACCTCTACGTTGGCCGGCAGGCTGTCTTCTTCGATGGCAAAGCCGTGGTTCTGGCTGGTGATCATCACGGTGCCGTCCGCCAGGGTCTGCACCGGGTGGTTGGCGCCGTGGTGGCCGAATTTCATTTTCACCGAGCGGGCACCGGCGGCCAGGCCCAGTAACTGGTGGCCCAGGCAGATGCCAAACACCGGTACTTTCTTCTCCAGCAGGCCCTGGATCGCAGTTATGGCGTAGTCGCAAGGTTCCGGGTCGCCAGGTCCGTTGGACAGAAAAACCCCGTCCGGTTCCATGGCCAGCACTTCTTCAAACGGGGTTTGCGGGGGCACTATGGTCAGCTCGCAGCCCCGGGCGACCAGCAGCCGCAGGATGTTGAATTTCACCCCAAAATCATAGGCCACCACTTTGTAACGCACCGGGGGAGCTTCGCTGTAGCCGTTGTCCAGGGTCCAGTCGCTCTGGGTCCAGGTGCCGATGTCACGGCGGCCGGCTTCACGGGCCAGGTCCATGCCCTTAATGCCGGGGAAAGCCATGGCGGCTTCCAGAGCCTGCTCTTCTGTGACATTGTCGCCAGCCACGATGGCGCCGCCCTGGGCGCCTTTGTCCCGGAGAATCCGGGTCAGGCGGCGGGTATCGATGCCGGCAATGGCCACCACGTTGTTTTCCCGCAGGTAGTGATCCAGGGGCTGGGTGCTGCGCCAGTTACTGGCCAGCAGCGGCAGGTCCCGGATAACCAGACCCGCGGCCTGCACCCGGTCTGACTCCACGTCTTCCGGATTCACACCGGTATTGCCGATGTGGGGGTACGTGAGGGTGACGATCTGGCGGCTGTAGGACGGATCCGTAAGGATCTCCTGGTAGCCGGTCATGGCGGTGTTGAACACCACTTCGCCGCTGCTGCTGCCCTCGGCTCCGATGCTGTAGCCACGGAAGATACTACCGTCGGCAAGGGCGAGAATTGCTGGTTGTGTCAAAGCCATGTCCTCTGTCTAACGTCTCTACGAGTGGGGCGTTTGGGTCGGCGGCGCGCTGGCGGACGGGCAGTTGTCAGGTGTAAATTTCAGGTGCAAAAAAGTGAGACAAAGGCGTTGGCCTTGTCTCGCAGATGCGGTCCTGAACCTGATGCTGTGAACTACCGGAATGCGGGCGCGGCCAACCGGACACTGCGCTCTGTGCAGTCAAACTGCCGTATTGTAAAAATACTGGCGGCCAATGTCCATTGCCTTACCCGTTATGCAACCAATTCAGCAGCCAGAAACGGCCTGCCCCGGTAAGCCCGGGACAACCTGGCTTGAACCGGTAACAGACCATTACTATCTGTTTAACCTTCTATTCAGGGGTAAGCCCCAGCACATCCTGCATGTCATAAACCCCCGCTGGGCGGTCCTGCAACCATAGGGCTGCCCGCAGGGCGCCCCGGGCGAAGGTCATACGGCTGCTGGCTTTATGGGTGATTTCCACCCGCTCACCCAGTCCGGCAAACATCACCGTGTGCTCACCAACAATGTCACCGGCACGGATAGTCTCGAAACCAATCACATCCTTGGGTCGCTCACCGGTAAAGCCTTCACGGCCATACACGGCACACTGACTAAGATCGCGACCCAGGGTTTCGGCAACCACTTCACCCATGCGCAATGCGGTACCGGAGGGGGCGTCTTTTTTGTGCCGGTGGTGAGCTTCGATAATCTCAATATCGGAATCCTCCCCCAGCACCCGGGCCGCGGTCTGCAGCAGCTGCAGCATCAGGTTGACGCCAACACTCATGTTGGGGGCAAACACCACCGGCACCTTGGTGGCGAGCTGCTGCAATTGCTGCTTCTCGCTATCAGTCAGGCCGGTGGTACCGATGACCATGGATTTGCCGGCTTCATTGCACAAAGCCAGGTTTTCCAGGGTCAGGTCTGGAAAGGTAAAGTCCACCAGGACATCAAAATCCCCCAGCACATCTGTCAGGTTGTCCGCAATGGCAACGCCGCAGTGGCCGACCCCGGCCATTTCACCGGCATCCACTCCGATCAGGGTGCTGGCAGGCCGTGCTGTAGCCGCCCCCAGACTGACCCCTTCCGTCACGCTGATGGCCTCGATCAGGACCTTGCCCATACGGCCGGCGGCGCCGGCAATAGCGATACGCGTCATTGGCTGTTTCCCTAAAACTTCATGTCTTCGAAGAAGCTTTTAACCCCTTCAAACCAGGAGCTCTTTTTCGGGCCATGCTGCTCACCGGAGTCACCACTGTTCATGGTGCTATCCAGCTCCCGCAACAGGTCCTTCTGCTTCTTGGTCAGCTTGACCGGGGTTTCTACGTTGACCCGGCACAGCAGATCCCCGGCCGGGCCACCACGTACCGGTGCCACGCCTTTGCCCCGCAAGCGAAACAGCTTGCCGCTCTGGGTTTCCGGAGGGATCTTGAGCTTGACCCGGCCGTTCAGGGTGGGCACTTCCAGCTCACCACCCAGGGCCGCATCAACAATGCTGATGGGCACATCACAGTAAAGGTTGCGACCGTCCCGCTCAAACAGGTGGTGATCATTCACGGCCACCTGCACATAGAGGTCACCGGAAGGCGCCCCCTGAATCCCCGGTTCCCCTTCGCCACTGAGACGGATACGGTCACCGGTATCAACCCCCGGGGGTACTTTCACAGACAGGGTCTTCTCTTCTTCTACCCGGCCCTGGCCATTACAGGCTTTACAGGGGTGCTTGATAATGCTTCCAGACCCGCGACAGGTGGGGCAAGTCTGCTGCACCGCAAAGAAGCCCTGTTGCATGCGCACCTGGCCCATGCCACGGCAGGTAGGGCAGGTTTCCGGGCGGGTGCCGGGCTCAGCGCCGGAGCCTTCACAGCTGCCACACTCTTCATGGCTGGGGATGCGAATCTTGACGGTAGTGCCTTTCACCGCCTCTTCCAGATCAAGCTGCAGGGTGTAGCGCAGGTCAGCACCACGGCCGGAACGACCGCCGCGGCCACCGCCGCCAAAGATATCCCCAAAAACATCACCAAAGATGTCCGAGAAGCTACCGCCACCGCCGGCGCCAAATCCACCACCGCCGCCGCCATTTCCGTCTACGCCGGCATGGCCAAACTGGTCATAGGCTGACCGCTTCTGGGCATCAGAGAGGATTTCATAGGCCTCACTGGCCTCTTTGAACTTGTCTTCCGCGCTTTCGTCATCCGGATTGCGGTCCGGGTGAAATTTCATTGCCAGCTTACGGTAAGCCTGCTTGATTTCCTTGTTATCAGCAGACCGGGACACACCCAGAATTTCGTAAAAATCACGCTTGGCCATGGAACACCATCAACCTGTTTTGGGCAACGCCAGTGGCGCCACCGATTTAATGTATAACGTCTTTTTGCTTTACAACGACAAAGACGCGGAAGGCTAGCCTCCCGCGCCTGAGCACGTCAACGTATAACCGCCACTGGCTGATTACCGCTTGTCATCGTCCTTCACTTCCTCGAATTCCGCATCAACTGCGTCATCGCTCTGGCTGCTCTCAGCCTGTTGAGCGGCTTCGGCACCTTCAGCACCCTCGCCGCCCTGCTCACTGTACATCTTCTGCGCCAGGTTAGAAGACGCTTCTGTCAGGGCTGCTGTTTTGGCGTCGATGTCTTCCTGGTTGTCAGTCTTAAGGACCGCTTCCAGATCGCTGATCGCCGTCTCGATGGCAGTCTTGTCTTCTTCGGTGGCCTTATCGCCAGCCTCTTCCAGGGTCTTGCGTACAGCGTGAATCATGCCGTCCGCCTGGTTACGGGCCTGAACCAGTTGCTCGAACTTCTTGTCTTCTTCCGCATAGGCTTCCGCGTCCTTGACCATCTGTTCCACTTCTTCTTCGCTCAGACCAGAAGAAGCCTTGATGACAATGGACTGCTCTTTACCGGTGGCCTTGTCTTTGGCAGACACGTTCAGGATACCGTTGGCGTCGATGTCAAAAGTCACCTCTACCTGGGGTACGCCACGGGGTGCGGGGGGAATATCCGCCAGGTCGAAACGGCCCAGTGACTTGTTCTGCACCGCCTGCTTACGCTCACCCTGGACCACGTGAATGGTCACCGCAGTCTGGTTATCTTCAGCGGTAGAGAAGGTCTGGGACTTCTTGGTGGGGATAGTGGTGTTCTTCTCGATCACCGGTGTCGCCACACCACCCATGGTTTCAATACCCAGGGTCAGGGGGGTAACGTCGAGCAGCAGCACGTCTTTTACGTCACCGGAGAGCACGGAGCCCTGCAGTGCAGCACCCATGGCAACCGCTTCGTCCGGGTTGACGTCTTTGCGGGGGTCTTTGCCGAAGTAGGCCTTAACCGCTTCCTGCACCTTGGGCATACGGGTCTGGCCACCTACAAGAATGACCTCGTCAATATCACCCACTTTAACACCGGAGTCAGCCACACAGGTCTTGACCGGCTCCATGCTGCGACGGATCAGGTCTTCCACCAGGGATTCCAGCTTGGCACGGGTCACCTTCACGTTCAGGTGCTTGGGGCCATTCTGGTCGGCAGTAACGTAAGGCAGGTTCACGTCAGTCTGCTGGCTGGTGGAAAGCTCAATCTTGGCTTTCTCTGCCGCTTCTTTCAGACGCTGCATGGCCAGTGAGTCGCCCCGCAGGTCGATGCCGGAATCTTTCTTGAACTGGTCCGCCAGGTATTCGATGAGCTTCATATCGAAGTCTTCACCACCCAGGAACGTATCACCGTTGGTAGCCAGTACTTCGAACTGCTTTTCACCGTCTACGTCGGCAATTTCGATGATGGAAATATCAAAGGTGCCGCCACCCAGGTCAAATACCGCAACAGTGCGATCCTTGCCGGTTTTGTCCAGGCCATAGGCCAGGGCTGCCGCGGTAGGCTCGTTGATGATGCGCTTTACTTCCAGACCCGCGATGCGGCCGGCGTCTTTGGTGGCCTGACGCTGGTTGTCGTTAAAGTAAGCCGGCACGGTAACCACCGCTTCGGTGACTTCTTCGCCCAGGTAATCCTCGGCGGTTTTCTTCATCTTTTTCAGCACTTCCGCGGAGATCTGCGGAGGAGCCATTTTCTTGCCGTTCACTTCCACCCAGGCATCGTCACTCTTGTCAGACTTGACGATTTTGTAAGGCACCATCTTGATGTCTTTCTGCACGACGTCGTCCTGAAAACGACGACCGATCAGACGCTTGATGGCGTACAGAGTGTTGTGGGGGTTAGTGACTGCCTGGCGCTTGGCGCTCTGGCCCACCAGGGTTTCGCCCTCGGCGGTGTAAGCCACGATAGAGGGGGTTGTACGATCACCCTCGGCATTTTCAATCACTTTTACTGTGTCACCATCCGGAACGGCAACGCAGGAATTGGTGGTGCCCAGGTCGATACCGATAATTTTACCCATGAAATACACTCCGATCTGTCAAATTGATTCTGAGGCTGATTCGCCGCTGGCAACCAGCGCTTTTCTAAGCCGTTATGCCCTATATTGGACTGAATGCGATTTTTTCAAGCCTGTTCGTTCAGGTTGCCCCCCTGAGGGGCGTCTGCTTTGGCCACCATGACCATGGCAGGACGCACCAGCCGGTCATTCAGGGTGTAGCCTTTCTGCATCACCGCGATCACGGAATTGGGCTCCGCCTCGGTGGAAGGCACCATGGACATGGCCTCATGGAGCTGGGGGTCGAAAGGTTCACCCACCGGGTTCACCTGCTTCACGTTGAACTTTTCCAGGTTCGACAGCAGCAGGCTCAGGGTCATGTCCACCCCTTCCCGGATACGGGTAACCACGGCTTCGTTACTGACTTCGTCATCCCGGGTACTGTCGATGGCCTTTTCCAGGCTATCCACCACGGGCAACAACTCCTTGATCAGCTTTTCTGTGCCGAATTTGTGGGCCTTCTGCACATCCAGCTCGGTACGCCGGCGAACGTTCTGCATTTCTGCCTTGGCCCGCAGCACCAGTTCTTTCTGCTCTTCAAGCTGCCCTTTCAGGTCTTCCAGCTCGTTATCCACGGACAATTCGGGGATATCCCCCTGGTCCTGCTGACTGGCATTGGCTGCCTGTTCGGATTGCTCAGCGCCTTTATTGGGCTGTTCACCGTTTTCCGGCGTCTCTGGC
>REBR01000167.1 GCA_007692645.1 Halomonadaceae bacterium
CCCCCTGGCACTGACCGATGAGTTCGCCATTACCATGCTCGCCAGCACCATTTCCCTGACCCCGGGTACGGTATCAGCCGGTCTTAGCCCGGATCGTCAGACCCTGTTGATCCACGCGCTCCATGAGCCCGACCCGGCGGCCTTGATTGCCCATATCCGCAGCCGTTATGAAACGCCCCTGAAGGAGATACTGGAATGATCGACTTTGTCCTGCCCATTGCCCTGGGCCTGTTCTCCCTGAGCCTGCTGATGAATCTGTTCCGGCTGTTGCGGGGGCCGGATGTGGTAGACCGCATTCTTGGCCTGGACACCCTGAACATCAATGCCATTGCGGTGATCGTGCTGGCGGGTATCGCCATGGACAGCCGGCTGATTTTTGAGGCGGCCCTGCTGATTGCCCTGATGGGGTTTATCGGCACCGTGGCCATGACCCAGTACCTGGTCCGTGGCGACGTCATTGAATAGCGAGGAGGTGCTTATGGGGATTCCCGTCTGGCTGGAAGCGGTGATAGCGATTCTGTTGCTGCTGGGGGCATTGGTGGCGGCACTGGGCTCCCTGGGGCTGGCCCGCATGCCGGATTTCTATATGCGCCTGCACGGCCCTACCAAGGCCTCAACCCTGGGGGTGGGCTGCACGCTGCTGGGGTCGCTGCTGTATTTCAGTGTCTCCGGGGAGGGCTTCAGTGTTCAAGAGGTACTGATAACCCTGTTTCTGTTTGTCACCGCCCCGGTGAGTGCCCACATGATGGCCCGGGCTGCCCTGCACCGGCGGGTGCAGGCGGTGGCCAAAACCACCCAGCCCCCCAGGGAGCTGGGCCGGGGGGAGCGGAATAAATAACACAGGGCTTCGGAGTTGCCTTCATCGCGGCCATGGCCGCTCCCACAGGACCGCTCCCACAGGACCACTCAACGCCAGAGTTAAGCCTCCCCTGTGGGAGCGGCTATAGCCGCGATCAATTTCCAGGCTCCTCCGGGGCCAGCCAGCGGTAAAGGGTACGGCGATTAATGCCGAGAATTTTCGCCGCCTGGCGCTTGTTGCCGGACACCCGGTTAAGAATATAGTCCACGTAAATCTGCTGAACACTCTCCAGGGTCGGTAACTGCTCAGGGTCCTGAATATCCCCCACCATCTGTTGCAGTACCCCGGCCTGGGACACATCCGCCCGTTGTTCGCTGGCCTCACGCACCCGCTGGGGCAGATGCTCCGGCAGGATACGGTCCCCATTGCAGAAGGTCACCGCCCGCTCAATGGTATTGGCCAGCTCGCGGATATTACCCGGAAAGGGATAACGCACCAGAATTTCCATGGCGCTGTCGTCCAGACGCAGTCCCGCTCGGCCGTTGCGGGCCGCAGACTGCTCGGTGAAGTGCATGGCCAACTGCTCCAGGTCATTATCCCGCTCCCGCAACGGTGGCACCTGTAATGCCAGGGTTTCCAGTCGGTAGTACAGGTCTTCACGGAATTCCCCGGAGGCGACCCGCTGGCGCAGGTCCCGGTGGGTGGCAGCAATGATGCGCACATTCACCGCCTCTTCACGGTCTGAGCCCACGGCTTTTACCCGGCCTTCCTGCAGGGCGCGCAGCAGTTTGGCCTGCAGCTGCAGGGGCATTTCGGCAATCTCATCCAGCAGCAGGGTGCCTCCGTGGGCTTCACGGAACAGGCCGGGGCGGGCCCGGTCCGCACCGGTAAAGGCGCCACGGCTGTGACCAAAAAACTCACTTTCCATCAGATCCGGGGGAATGCCGGCACAGTTCACCGGAATAAAGGGGTGGTCTGCCCGGGGGCTTTCGTTATGAATAGCTCGGGCAACCAGCTCCTTGCCGACACCGCTTTCCCCCAGCACCAGCACTGGCAGATCCCCCTGGGCCACCTGGCGAATCTGGCTGAACAGTTGGTGCATCACCTCACTGTCCCCCAGCAGGCCATGGAAATGGCTGCGGGCAGCGCCGGCACGGTAGGCAGAAACTTCCTGATGCAGAGCCCGCTGAGCCAGCAGGCGCCGGGTCATTAACAGCAGGTGCTCCATGGATAACGGTTTGGTGAGAAACTCATCCGCTCCCGCTTTCAGAGCCTCCACAGCCTGATCCACAGTGCCAAAGGCAGTAATCAGCAAAAACAGGGGCGGCTCTTCCTCACTGCGGGCAAAGCGAAGCAGTTCCATGCCTTCACGGTCCGGCAGACGCAGGTCGGAAATAATCAACGCCGGGTTCCAGCTCTGGCAGGCAGCGATTCCGTCCCGGCAGGTATGCTCAACCCGCACGGTGTAATCCTCAAGCTCCAGCTCTTCCTGCAACAGGGCAGCCAGACTGCGGTCATCTTCAACGACCAGTATGCGACATTCGCTCAAGAGTGTTCTCCCTGTGGGTGGTTGTCAGTGCTTGATTCAGGGGTTACCAGTGGCCACTGCAATACCACAGCACAGCCTCCCCAGCGGCTTTCCCCAATCAGCAGCTGACCCTGGTGTTCCTGCATGACGCTTTTTACCACCGCCAGCCCCAGCCCGGTGCCCTCCCCGGCAGCCTTGGTGGTATAAAAAGGTTCCAGCACCTGCTCCCGGTCCCCCAGTGGAATGCCCGGCCCATCATCTTCCACGGTAATCGCCACGGCCTGAGAACCTGCCTGCAGGGTCACCAGTACCTGGCTGTGGGCAGCATGGGCGGCATTACGTAGCAGATTGCTCAGAGCCAGCTCAAGCCGGGTGGCATCCCCCCGCAGTTGCGCATCCGCAGCCTGATTATCCACTGTCAGCTGCACGTCGCTGCTGGCCAGTTCTTCCCGGCTGTTATCCAGGCAATGGTTGACCAGATCGGTTGCCCCCAGCACCTCACTCATGGCCTGGGGACCATGGCGAAAACAGTCCAGTAACTGACGGATGATCCGGGTCATGCGCTGTACCTGTACCCGGATATCCTCAATGTGGCGGGAGCCACTGTCACCAGGGCCCTGGCGCTGAAGAATCCGGGCCCGGCCTTCCACTACACTCAGGGGCGCCCCCAGTTCATGGGCGACGCCACCGGCTACCCGGCCGATCATGGCCATTTTTTCCTGGTGCTGCAGACGCTGGTTCAGTTGCGCCTCACGGCGCTGACGGGTGAGGATTTCATCTTCAGCCTGCTCCACACTCAGCAGCATATCATTGAGGGCAGTGGCAATATGCTGGATTTCCCGGGGCCCCCCTTTAGGCACCCGCACTTGCCGCCCACCCTTTCGCACCTGCTCCATGGCCTCGAGTAAACGGTCAACATGGCGGCCAATGCCCCCGTAATGACCGGCAATGGCCACCAGCAGAATGGCGCCGGCGGTTATCGACCAGACCCACCAGGCGTTGGCCCGAAAGCTTTCCAGGCGCTGGTCAAAGTCACTGCGTTGGCGGGTGATCTGCAGCAGGCCAATGATACGGCCATCGGCACTGAACAGGGGGGTAAAGTGAGAGAACACCGTTTCCCCTTCGATCTCACGGAACACCCCCAGCTCATCACCCCGGGCCACCGCATCCGCCGCTCCCTGGCTTTCGCGAATGTTCACATCCACCACCCCCACCTGGGACACCCGGTCACCCCGGCGATCATAGACAGAGGCACCATAGACTTGGCCGATACTGAAAATGGAGGTGGTGATGTCGTTAACCTGCACATAATCCCCCGCTTCAATGGCCCGGGACAGGGGGTAGCGGGTGGCGTGGGCCACCAGTGCCAGATCTTCCTGCATGCGGGTTTCATCATGGGTCTGAATCACACCAAGACCCCAGTAAACCCCCAGGCCGCTGATCAACAGCAGCGGCAGAACGATGGTCAGCACCAAAGTAATGTGCAGATTGCCGAGAAAGAAAAGCCGCATTGGGCGCTCCAGTAAACAGGGTTCGCCCCCGGTTAAACGGGGGGCTGAGGCAAAATGACACATCACCAGCGTCCCATGTGTCAAATTGACACAGTCACCCCGTGACCAGCCGAGCGACCAAAAAGACAAATAAAACATACATAAACAGCAACTTAAGAGGCATAACAAAACCTGGCACGGGGTTTGACTGTTAGTTAATCAGGCACACATTCATTGTCCATTGCCTGAAACTAGGAGTTTTTATGACACTCAAAACAACTGCATCCGCCCTGTCACTGACATTTGCTATGGGCCTGGCGGCCGCTCCGGCCCTGGCTCAGGAATATGGTGGTGGCGAAGGCCAGCAACAGCAGCAGGACCAGCAACAACAGCAGCAAGATATGGGTCAGCCGGAACAGCAGCAGCAAGCGGACTTTTCTGATGAAGAGCTGATGAAGTTTGTGGAACTGCAGGACAAGATCGGCGAAGTGCGTGACGATTACGTCTCTCGCATCGAAGGTGCTGATTCCGAAGACCAGGCCCGTGAACTGCAGCAAGAAGCCCAGACCGAGATGGTTCAGGTGATTGAAGAAGCTGGCATGGATGTGCAGGAGTACAATGCCATTGCTGTGGCTTACAACTCTGACCCGTCTATTCAGGAACGGGTGGATGAGCTTTCAAGCAGCTAATTGAACCTCCACACCGCTAGTTCCCGGTGTGATTGAGCGCTCCATAGAACCCCGCTATTGCGGGGTTTTTTGCATTAAGCATGGAATACACTTTTCTTAAAGAGGCACAATGGCACTGCACATTTGCCACATGTGACTTTATGCCACACACTTTATACACGCGATCTTTCCCGGCCAGCCAAAATTTTCCTTTAATATCAGTCAGATAAAAAACACCCTGAATTGGCACACCTTTTGTAGTAGTTATAGCTGTTACCGCCAGGAAGCTTATAGCTGGCCAAATTTCTGATAAAGGGATCTTCCATGACTATTAAATTGAGCGCACTGACACTGACACTTGCTTTGGGCTTTGCTGCAGCACCGGCACTGGCCCAGGAATACGGCGGCGAGCAGCAGCAGGAAGGCCAGGGTATGGGTCAGCCTGAACAGCAGCCGCAAGCTGACTTCTCTGATGAAGAGCTTGAGCGTTTTGTATCCCTGCAAGATGATATTGGCGCTATCCGGGAAGATTATGTCTCCCAGATCGAATCAGCAGACTCTGAAGACGAAGCCCGCCAGCTGCAGCAGGAAGCCCAGACTGCCATGGTTGAAGCCATCGAAGAGGCCGGCATGAGCGTGGAAGAGTACAACGCTATTGCCGTGGCCTATAACTCTGATCCGTCAGTCCAGGAGCGGGTAGACGCATTGTCCGGTAGCTAATCCCGGCTTATCCCGCACAAAAAAGCCCGCCATTAATAGGCGGGCTTTTTTTATGCCTGAACCCTGCTTTAGAACGAATACAGCAAGGTCACTGCCGTGATGGTATCGGTGTTGCGCCGGTTAACCGGTACATCAGACACCCGCTCCAGGGTATAGGATAAACGCATAGCCAGTGATCCCACCAGATTTGCCTGCAATGAAGTCACTGACTTGGAGATGGACTCGGCATCATCCAATGACACTTCCGTTTCCAGATCCTGGCGGAAAGTGGCTGTGGGTGACAACTCATAACGGAAATTGGCAGCCAGACGACCAATGGGATCTTCTTCCCGGGTTCTGCCATCAGGGTCTGCCATATCAAAACGGCTGAAACGGTAACCAGCACCGATACTGGCATCAAAGTAGGTCCCGTCACTTAACTGCCAGACACGACGACCATAACCGGCGGTGGCAGAGGCCTGAAACTGAAACCCACTGAAGCTGTCATCGTCATAACTGCCGCGAACAAAGACAAAATCATGGGGATTGAACTTGTAATCCAGCTGGGTGCTGGCCCGGTAGCGTTCCGCTGTGCGCTGGTCGTCCCGCTCTGTGTAGCGGGACTCCAGGTTCAGGTTCTGACGCCAGTCTGCCCAGTTGCGGGTCGCATCGGCACGGGCAGTAATGGTCCGCTCCGGGGCATTTCCTGAGGCAAGCAGCATTCCTGCCTCCATACTGCCGCGCCAGTTCTGGTCAGCATGGGCGGGCATCACAGCCAGGGCAGTGACAAGGCTGGCCAGCAGTGGCCCTTTTTTATTCAAAAACACTGTACTTACTCCCAATACTTGGCATTTAAGACCGCAGCGTTCGGGTTAACGCCACGTTTTGACCCGGGTGATATTAACAAAACATGACATAAGTAAAAGTTACCATTGCAAACGATCCGCCTGTTTCTGACCTCTCACCGGCTCCCGGGCGCCTGCCAGATTTTTATGTAAGAATATGCTTTTCGGGTGTAATAAGGAGTACCCAGTGGCAAAGCAGGATAACCGGGTAGAGCAACTCTACGCCTTGATTGCCAACGAAGAAGATGCCCGGGCATGTCGTGATATACCGCAGGCTGCCTGCAGGGAGGTGCCACAGAATTTCTTTCTGATGCTTGCCAGCCTGGTGCTGACCAAGCTGGGGGATCTGCTGATCAGCCCGAAAACCGTACTACCCTGGCTGATGGGGGCCATCGGCGCTCCTTCCACCCTGGTTGCATGGCTGGTGCCCATCCGGGAGTCCGGTTCCCTGATCCCGCAACTGGCCATTGGCGCCTGGATGCGCCGACATGCCCTGCGCAAAGGTTTCTGGGTCGCCGGCAGTATCGCCCAGGGGGTAGCAGTGCTGGCCATGGCCATGAGCGTCTGGTGGCTGGAGGGATTAACAGCGGGACTCGCTATCATCGGCTTTCTGGTGTTGTTCAGTCTGGCCAGGGGCTTCTGCTCTCTGGCATTAAAGGATGTACAGGGAAAAACCATCCCCAAACAGCGCCGCGGCCGGCTCTCAGGACTTGCCACTACCCTGGCCGGTACCGCCACTGTCGTCATAACCGCCCTGCTGTTTTACGGCAATGACGATGCCGGCAAAGGGTTTTACACCGCACTGCTGATTATGGCCGCAATACTCTGGGGCCTGGCCGCCCTCAGCTTTTCCAGGATTGAAGAAATCCCTGGTGCCACCGATGGCGGGGAGAACGCCCTGGGGCAGGCTTTTGGCAACCTGCGACTGCTGCTGGATGATGTGACCTTCCGCCACTTTGTAATTGCCCGCTCCCTGCTGCTGTGTTCTGCGCTGGCATCGCCGTTTTTCGTGCTGCTGGCCCAGCGCCAGAGCGATACCCCCTGGCTGCTGGCGGCCTTTGTGCTGGGCAGCAGTCTGGCCGGTTCCCTGAGCGCCACGGTATGGGGTTACATGGCCGACGCCTCCAGCAGGCAGGTGATGATCAGGGGTGCTTTTATTGCGTCCGCTGTCTGCCTCTTTACCGGGAGCGTTGCTTTACTGGGGGATGACAGTCACCTCAGCATCGCTTTCTACCCCCTGGCCTTCTTCGCCCTGAGTATCGCCCATGCCGGCGTGCGTATCGGGCGCAAGACCTACCTGGTGGATATGGCGGCAGGCAATCAACGCACCGACTATGTGGCCGTGAGCAACACGGTGATCGGGGTGGTATTACTGTTAGCCGGCGCACTTGGCGCACTGGCCTCTCTGGTGAGTGTTGCCGCAGTGATAATGATGCTGGGGGTGATGGGGGCCGCAGGGGTCGTCATGGCCTGGCGGTTGCCCGAGGTTGAAAACCCCTGATATCGCCCTAATGTAGTAACTCAATAGAGCGAATCCAGGGCTTTCATCCAGCTAACCAGGAGTAACAGAATGAGCAGGCATGTGGTAATTACCGGCGCCAATCGAGGGATTGGCCTTGAGCTGGCTCGACAGTGGCATGAACGGGGGGAGCGGGTAACGGCTCTGTGCCGGCAGGCCTCCGAGGAACTACTGGCTCTGGGCATTCGTGTCATTGAAGATGTGGATGTCACTGACGAGGCCGTGCTTAACCGTCTGCCTGATGACCTGAACGGCGAAACCGTCGATATCCTGTTCAACAACGCCGGCCTGCTTACCGACGAAGGCTTATCTACCCTGGACATGGACCGTATTCGCCATCAGTTTGAGGTCAATGCACTGGGGCCATTAAAAGTCACCAAGGCGCTGCTGCCGTTGCTGAAAAAAGGCAGCAAAGTGGCATTAATGAGCTCCCGCATGGGCTCCATCAGTGACAATGACTCCGGTGGCCGCTATGGCTACCGCATGACCAAGGCCGCCCTGAATGCGGCGGGTAAATCCCTGGCCATTGATCTTGCCCCCAGGGAAGTGGCAGTGGCAATTTTACACCCGGGGTATGTGAAAACCGCCATGACCGGTCATACCGGGCACCTGGAACCTGCAGAGGCCGCGGGGCGGCTGATTCAGCGGGTGGATGAACTGACCCTGGAAAACAGCGGCAGCTTCTGGCACTCCGATGGCACGCTACTGCCCTGGTAAACGGCAGATTCCTGTCCCCCTGCCCGGAGTCGCAGCTCGCCGCTCCGGGTATTCTGGTAACACAATAGAAATTAACAGCTGCATTCCTGCGTCTTATGCGGTATGGTATGTCACCTTGTTTTGGGCCGTACGCGCTAACGCGTTGTTACCCGCCAGCAATCTGACCTTCGATGAATCGCGGTCATTACCTTGCTGCCGCTATTACTCCCCGCCGCGCCTCAGGCCAGACAAGCCCGCGTCACCGTGACCTACCCGGCCAACAATGCCAGGCAGCGAACATGACAGACGGGACTCGTGTGCCGAGGTGAATCCAGATTCCCGAAACGCGCAGCGCTCAGCATTTTGCCTGAAGCGGCGCCGGTCTGTTCTTCATCTGCGGTATCTATTCAGGATACTTAGGATTTATTAATGACCGAAGCAACTATTCAAGAAACCACACCCGTAGCAACCCCAGCCAAAGACCAGGATGCCGCCACTGCGGACTTCCAATCACTGGGCCTGTCTACCGAACTGCTGGGCACTGTGGCCAAGCTGGGCTTTGCCACACCCTCTGAAATTCAGGCAGCCATTATTCCCCACCTGATCCAGGGCCGTGATGTGATTGGCCAGGCCCAGACCGGCACCGGTAAAACCGCCGCCTTTGGCCTGCCCCTGATTGAACGGGCCAATGCCGCTACCGATGCCAACAGCCCGGCAGCCCTGGTTCTGTGCCCCACCCGTGAGCTGGCCATGCAGGTGGCTGAAGCCATCAAGAGCTATGCCGCCCACGACCGTAAATTCCAGGTCACTGCCATTTATGGCGGCCAGCCATTCCGGGAACAGATCAGCGCCCTGCGCCGCGGTCCCCACGTTGTTGTGGGCACACCGGGCCGGGTACTGGATCACCACCGCCGTGGCACCCTGAAAATGGACAAGCTGCAGACCGTGGTACTGGACGAAGCTGACGAAATGCTGCGCATGGGCTTTATTGATGATGTGGAAATCGTACTGGGCGCTGCACCCAAGGCGTGTCAGAAAGCGCTGTTCTCTGCCACCATGCCCAGCGTTATCCGCCGCATTGCCCAGAAGCACCTGACCAATCCCGAAGAAATCACCATCAAGAGCAAGACCGCCACAGTCAGCCGTATTAACCAGCAATACATTGTGGTTGCCCCCAACCGCAAGAAAGAAGCTCTGGTACGGGTGCTGGATGTGCAGGACTACGACGGCATTATCGTGTTTGTGCGCACCAAAGTGGCCACCGTGGATCTGGCGGACCACCTGGTGGCAGCCGGTCACCGGGCCATTGCCCTGAACGGTGATGTGGCACAGAACCAGCGTGAACAGATCGTTGAGCAGATGCGCCGTGGCAAGCTGGATATTCTGGTGGCTACCGACGTGGTTGCCCGGGGCCTGGACATCAGCCGTGTCAGTCACGTAATCAACTATGACGTGCCACAGGATCCGGAAACCTATGTGCACCGTGTTGGCCGTACCGGTCGTGCCGGCCGTAACGGCGAGGCTATCCTGTTTGCCACGCCACGGGAACGCCGTGTGGTGCAGCAGATTGAGCGCACCACCCGCCAGACCATAGCCCCCATGAACATACCGGATGCCGCCACCATCAATGCCACCCGCATTGCCCGCTTTCAGCGCAAAGTGCTGACAGCCATGGATGGTGACCTGACCGCTTACCGTGACATCGTGGAAGCCATGGTCAGCGAAGGCAGCCTGGACATCGTGGAAGTGGCAGCAGCCATGGCCTCCATGGCCCAGGGCGACAAGTCACTGACGGTCAAGGAAATGGACCTGACCCCGCCGCCCCGTGCCGCTCGTGCCAACGAGCCACGCATTGAGCGCAAGAAGCGGGTACGTACTGCCGGTGGTCCGGTGGAAGCCAATATGACCCGTTTCCGGGTAGAAGTGGGCCGTACTCACGGCGTAAAGCCTGGCAATCTGGTGGGCGCTATTGCGAATGAAGGGGATATGGACAGCCGCTCTATTGGCCGCATCGATATTTTCGATGAGCACAGCACTGTGGATTTACCACAAACCATGCCAGCCCGCACTCTCAAGCAGCTGCAACAGACTCGGGTAGTGGGTCGTCCACTGCGCATGGCTGCAGACAGCTGATAAGCTTTAGCCCTGGGTTGCCGGCGACTTAGTCCGGCACCCGGCGGCGACGTCGGCGGCGGACCTTTACGCCAACCTCCTCGTCGCTGCTCAGGGCTTTTTCCTGGCTGGCAGCAGTGCTTGCCGGCGGTGGGCTGATTCGGATAAAAGCCTCTTCATAGGCCTGATACCCTTCCCTGATCAGCTGCACCAACTTCAGCGGCGGCATCTCTTGGGGCACCTTACTGGGTGTACCGGAAAAATGCCTGCTCTGAGGCTTTCCCTCGAAATTAATCTGCAAGCCACTGCTGTGCTGCGCTATCTGTTGCGCAACATCGATCTGCCAGTCATCCATTATGGCCCGTTCACTGTCTCTGAGTCGTCTTTCAGCCCTGACAATGATGACAGGGCACCTTGATCAAACTTTGGTCAGAATAACGAGCCCATGACCTTGAATCAAGCTCAGTAAAGGGGCCTGAATTCACCCCCAAACACCCGACCAAACCCCAAAAACCTCCTTATTTCAGAAGCTTCAGGCAACTTGTCTAGAACCAGTCAGCCTGCATCCCGTAACAGGTATTGTCCATATTGCGAAGCAGTACCAGATCCTGAGCCACCGTGGGCAGCTCCCACTGGAAAAAGTACTGGGCTGCCTGGAGCTTGCCTTGATAGAAACTCTCATCACTGCCAGTAGCACCTGCTGCCAGAGCGGCGGCAGCGGTATTGGCCTGGCGCAACCACATCCAGGCCACTGTAATATGGCCGAACAGATGCAGGTAACAGGCAGCATTCGCCAGTGTCACATCCGGCCCCTGCTCCATCAGTGCCTGACCCAGCGACTGAGTAACCTTGCCCGCCTGCTGCAGGGTTTCCCCCAGTGAGCCAGCCCATTCACTGCAGCGGGGATCGGTAGTGGCTTCCATATCCTTTTGCACGGCCTTGAACAGCACCTGCAGCCCTGCGCCCTTTTCCTGCCAGGCTTTACGCCCCAACAGGTCCATGGCCTGAATGCCATTGGTACCCTCATGGATCGGGTTCAGGCGGTTATCCCGCCAGCACTGCTCCACCGGGTACTCACGGGTATAACCGGCACCGCCATACACCTGAATCGCCAGGTCGTTGGCCTTGAGCCCGTACTCTGAGGGCCAGGCCTTGATCACCGGTGTCAGCAGATCCAGTAGCTGCTGCGCTTCCTGCTTTTTCTGCGGGTCCGGGTGGCTGTGGCCATCGTCCATCAGCCGGGCACCAAACAGGCAGAGCCCCGTGGCCCCTTCCACATAGGCTTTCTGGGCCAGCAGCATGCGCCGCACATCCGCGTGCTCAATAATGGCCACTGGGGCACTGGACGGGTCTTTACTCGAGGGGTGGCGGCCCTGAAGCCGCTCTTTGGCATAC
>REBR01000223.1 GCA_007692645.1 Halomonadaceae bacterium
TCTGGAAGATGCCCACGCCGATGCTGAATCCGGCCCCTGGCAGCCATTGCTGGATGTCTGGTTTAAAGATGACTCAACCGGTCTGGTGGTGGGTTCCTATGGGCTGGTGTTTCGCACCACCGACGGCGGCGAAACCTGGGCTAACCATGCTGGTAGCGTGCCGAACAACGAACGTCTGAACCTCAACGGTATTACCCAAATCACTGGCGGTGCATTGTTTATGGCTGCAGAAGCCGGCCTGGTGCTGCGTTCAACGGACAACGGCGAGAACTGGGAAGATATTGAAACCCCCTATCACGGTTCCTATTTCGGCGTGGTGGGTACCGGAATAGAAGACCAGGTGCTGGCGTTTGGTCTGCGTGGCAATATTTACCGCTCTGAAGACCTGGGTGAAACCTGGGACCTGATTGAAACTGACATAAACCGCACCATCAATTCAGGCCATGTGGGTGCTGATGGCGACATTGTGTTGGTTGCCAATGATGGTGCAATACTGCGCAGTTCCGACCATGGACAAAGCTTTACCACCTACACCCGTATTAGCCGCCACTCCTATGTGGATGTGCTGGTGTTGGATGAGCAGGGATTGGTTCTGGCCGGCGAGCGGGGCGCTTTGCGCACTGATCGCAGTGGCCGCGATTTTATGCTCTAGGTCGCCGTACTCCGGCTTAAAAACAACGACTAATAAGTGATTTGGCAAGAGGAAGTATGATGTCTGACCCAACCCAAGACCAGGGCGAAAGAGGCCATTTGCCCGCAGCAGCGGAGCCGATGATTGAGCGGCTGATTTTCAAAAACCGCATACCTAATCTGATTTTCTTTTTAATAACCACGCTGTTTTTGGGTTATAACGCCATTAAAATGGAGCCAGACGCCAGCTTTGAGCGCCTGATTCCCCTCAAGCACCCCTATATCGTCAACATGATTGAACACCGGGATGACCTGGGCAACCTGGGTAATTTCGTGCGTATCGCGGTGTCCAACAAAAACGGCGATATTTTTGACAAAGAATTTATGCAGACTCTGCAGGAAATCACCGATGAGGTGTTTTACCTGAACGGGGTGGATCGTTCTGGACTGCGCTCGTTATGGACGTCCAATGTGCGTTGGCAGGAAGTCACCGAGCAGGGCTTTCAGGGTGGCACGGTCATCCCGGACACCTATGATGGCAGCGCTTCCAGTCTGGATGACTTGCGGGACAACGTGCTTCGCTCTGGTGAAATCGGCGCTCTGGTAGGGGATGATTTCCGTTCTGCCATTGTTTTCGCCCCCCTGTACGAACAGGACCCGGATACCGGTGAAGCACTGGATTACGGCGCTTTTTCACAGGCGCTTGAACGGGACATTCGCCAGCAGTACGAAGAAAAAAATCCAAATATTGAAATTCACATCGTTGGTTTTGCCAAGTTGGTGGGTGACCTGATCGAAGGCATCAAGTCAGTGGCTATCTTCGCCCTGATCACCATTACCCTGACCACGATTTTCCTCTATTGGTACTCCCGCTGCATCGCCGGCACTCTGATCCCCGTCCTGACCTCTATTGTGGCGGTGTTCTGGCAGCTGGGTCTGCTGCGGCTGTTAGGCTATGGCCTGGACCCCTACTCGGTATTGGTGCCCTTCCTGGTGTTTGCTATCGGGATAAGTCACGGGGTGCAGGTAGTGAATGCCATGGCCATCGAGGCCGGGCGCGGCTTCAAACCCCTGATGAGCGCCAAGCTGGCATTCCGCGCCCTGTATATCCCCGGTATCGTGGCCCTGGTGAGTGATGCTTTCGGCTTCCTGACCCTGCTGTTTATCGAAATTGACGTTATCCGCGACCTGGCAGTTGCCGCTGGTCTGGGTGTGGCGGTCATTATCGTTACCAATTTGGTTCTGCACCCGGTGATTATGTCCTACATCGGCATCACCAAGGGGGGCATCAATCACGTCCAGAACCACGATGGCAGCGCTGACCGCAAGTGGCGTCTGTTGTCCAATTTCGCCAACCCCAAAGTGGCTCCCATCTCCATTGCCATTGCAGTGTTGGGTCTGGGTGCCGGGTTGTATATGGCTCAGGGGCTGGAAGTGGGTGACCTGGATGAGGGGGCGCCGGAATTGCGCCCTGACAGCCAGTACAATCTGGATAACCGGTTTATGGTGGAGAACTACAGCCAGTCCGCGGATGTGATGGTTATTATGGTTACGACACCGCCGGAAACCTGTACCCATTATCCGGTGCTGCGGGCCATGGACACGCTCCAGTGGCGATTACAGAACACGGCAGGTGTGGAGTCCACGGTCAGCCTCGTTAACGTCACCAAAATCGTGACCCGGGCTCTGAGTGAAGGTAACTGGAAGTGGTATGACATTTCCCGTAATCAGACCATTATCAACGCCACCATCCGCTCCGCCCCCAGTGGCCTGATTAACACTGATTGTAGCCTGACGCCAATGATGGCCTATCTGGAAGACCATCGGGCCGATACCCTGCGCCGAGTGGTTGCTGAGGTGGAAGACTTTGCTGCGGAGTACAATCAGGAAGGCCAGTTTGAGTTCCTGTTGGCATCAGGTAATGCCGGTGTAGAAGCGGCCACTAACGAGGTTATCGGTACCGCCAAGAACATGATGCTGTTCTTTGTCTACTCCGTGGTCTTCGTGCTCTGTCTGATCAGTTTCCGCTCAGTGCGTTCGGTGCTTTGTATCATACTGCCACTGGGTCTGACCTCGGTGTTGTGTGAGGCGCTGATGTCCCAGGCCGGCATTGGTATCAAGGTGGCCACCCTGCCGGTCATTGCACTGGGTGTGGGTATCGGTGTGGACTACGGCATCTATATGTTCAGCAAGCTCGAGCGATTCCTGAAAATGGGTTACCCATTGCAGGAAGCGTATTTCGAGACCCTGCGCACCACAGGTAAGGCCGTGGCCTTTACCGGCATGACCCTGGCACTGGGTGTCTTCACCTGGATGTTGTCGCCGATCAAGTTCCAGGCGGACATGGGCTTCCTGCTGACCTTTATGTTCCTGTGGAACATGGTAGGCGCCATCTGGCTGATGCCGGCCCTGGCTCATTACCTGCTTGATCCTGAGAAGATTGCAGCGAAAGAAAAGGCGAAAAACGCCAACTAAGCTGTAACTGCATCAGAAACCCGCCTTGATTGGCGGGTTTTTTTTGCCTGAAATATGCCCTCAGCCTCAAATGTCACTTACTTAAGCTTTCCCGGATACCCGTTTTCTGCAGTGTCTGTCATGGCCGCAATAAAACCATACCGGTGACAGATGTCCCGGCTGGAATTTTATGATGACCTGGCAAGCGATCGCGGCCATGGCTGCGATGATGCCACCCCCCTAAGTCCCTATATGCCGCCCCACCCATTTACACCGCAATGTCACCCAAAGGCCCGGATTTTGTTATGCTCAGAAACACAATTCCACCAAGGCTTGAGGGTTGGCGATGAAACAACGTATGGCTTGGTTAGGCTTGCTGGCAGCAATGTGGGTGAGCACTTTGGCGGTGGGCACCGCAACCGCCGGGGAGCAGCGGTTTGTGAATATCGGCACCGGGGGCGTCACCGGGGTTTACTACCCGGCCGGGGGTGCGATCTGCCGCCTGGTTAACCGTGGCCGTTCCGAGCATGGGCTGCGCTGTTCCGTTGAGAGCACCGGTGGCTCCATCTATAACCTCAATGCCATGCGCCAGGGGGAGCTGGATCTGGCCATCGTTCAGTCCGACTGGCAATACCATGCCTCTGCCGGCAGCAGCGATTTTGCCTCAGCAGGTCCTGACAAAAAGCTGCGTTCCCTGTTCTCCCTGCACCCGGAGCCCTTTACCGTGGTGGCCCGGGCTGATGCGGGTATTAGCGAGTTCACGGATCTGGAAGGTAAGCGGGTGAACGTGGGCAACCCCGGTTCCGGCCAGCGGGCCACCATGGCGGTGCTGCTGGAGGAAATGGGCTGGCAGCGGGACCGTTTTGCCATGAGCTCTGAACTGAGTGCTTCTGAACATTCCGGTGCCATGTGTGACAACAATATCGATGCGTTTTTCTATGCCGTGGGTCACCCCTCCGGTTCTATCAAAGAAGCCACCACAGCCTGTGACAGTGTCCTGGTCAATGTGCGGGGCGAGGCGGTGGACGCCCTGGTGGAGCGTCATTCTTATTACACCCATGTGACACTACCCGGGGGCATGTACCGGGGCACTGACCAGGATGTGGAGACCTTTGGCGTGGCGGCCACCTTTGTCGCCTCGGCGGATACCTCCGAAGAAGCCGTCTATGCGGTGGTCAGTGCCGTGTTTGAGAATTTTCAGGATTTCCGCCGTCTGCACCCCGCCTTTGCCAATCTGAAGAAAGAAGACATGGTGAAGCAGGCCCTCACCGCCCCCATGCATGAAGGGGCAAAGAAATACTTCAGGGAAGCGGGTTTGCTGTGACAGGACTAAGCGCCAGAGCTGTTTATGGCTGTTAAACCGCCAGCCCCCTCGGCTGGGGAGGGGCCTTCAGATGTGGACGCGGCCCAGGCCCTGGAAAGCGGCAGCCGTAACGGCCAGGGGTTCAGTGCCCGGCTGTTGCTGGGGGTGCTGCTGAGCTGGTCCCTGTTCCAGTTGTGGATCGCCTCGCCCCTGCCGTTCATTTTCAATGTGGGCATTTTCAATGCCACCGAGGCCCGGGCGGTGCACCTGGCTTTCGCCCTGTTCCTGGCCTTTACCCTGTTCCCCGCCCGTTTTTCCGCCCCCGGCCAGCAGGTTCCCTGGTATGACTGGCTGCTGGCGGTGGCTGCAGCAACCGCCTCCGTCTACCTGTTTGTCTTTGCCCAGGAGCTGGCTGGCCGGGCCGGGGCGCCGATAGCCCGGGATCTGGTGATGGCGGGCATCGGCATGGTGCTGCTGCTCACCGCCTGCCGGCGGGTACTGGGCTGGCCGCTGGCCATAGTGGCTTTGGTGTTTCTCGCCTACACCTACCTTGGCCCCCATATGCCGGATGTGATTGCCCATCGGGGTGCCAGCCTGCGCCGCATCGCCACCCACCAGTGGTTAAGCAGTGAGGGGGTTTTTGGCGTGGCCCTGGGAGTGTCCGTGGGCTTTGTGTTCCTGTTTGTGCTGTTCGGCTCCCTGCTGGAGCGGGCCGGAGCAGGGCAGTATTTTATTGCCGTGGCCTACTCTTTGCTGGGACATATGCGGGGTGGTCCTGCCAAAGCCGCGGTGGTCTCCAGTGGCCTGAGCGGGGTAATCTCCGGCTCCTCCATTGCCAACGTGGTCACCACCGGTACCTTTACCATTCCCCTGATGAAACGGGTGGGTTTCCCTGCCACCAAGGCCGGTGCAGTGGAAGTGGCCGCCTCCACCACCGGGCAGCTGACGCCGCCAATCATGGGGGCCGCGGCGTTTCTGATCGCGGAGTCCGTGGGTGTCAGCTATATCGATGTGGTGCGCCATGCCCTGCTGCCGGCGCTGCTGTCTTATATCGGCCTGCTGTACATTGTCCACCTGGAGGCTTGCAAGCAGGGGCTGGAAGGGCTGCCCCGTGGACCACAGATGCCCTGGGTCTATCGACTGCTGGTATGGCTGACGCTGCTGATCGGGCTGCTGGTGCTCACCCTGGTGGTGTACCACGGTCTCGGCTGGCTGAAACAGGTGGCACCCGAGCAGGCCACGGTGCTGGTCGCCCTGGGGCTGGGGCTGACCTATCTGGGGCTGCTGCGTTACGCCGTTCGCTTCCCGGTGCCAGACCCGGCCACCATGGATGTGCAGCTGCCACCGGTAGCCGCTACGGTGAAATCCGGGCTGCATTTCCTGCTGCCTCTGGTAGTGCTGATCTGGTGCCTGACAGTGGAGCGTCTATCCCCCCAGCTGTCCGCCTTCTGGGCCACCGTTTTTCTGCTGCTGATTGTGCTCACACAACGGCCGCTGGCGGCCCTGTTCCGCCGGGAGCGGGCATTATGGGAGGCCTGCGGCCAGGGCCTGACGGATGCCTTCCAGGGACTGGTGCGGGGTGCCCGCAACATGGTGGGTATCGGTATTGCCACCGCCACTGCCGGTATCATTGTGGGCACGGTGACCCTCACCGGCATCGGTCTGGTGATGACCGAGCTGGTGGAGCTGGTCTCCGGTGGTCACCTGTTGCTGATGCTGCTGTTTACCGCCCTGGTCAGCCTGATTCTGGGGCTGGGCCTGCCCACCACCGCCAATTACATTGTGGTGTCCTCTCTGATGGCCCCGGTGATTGTCACCCTGGGGGCGGAAAGTGGCTTGTTGGTACCGCTGATTGCGGTGCACCTGTTTGTGTTCTATTTCGGCATTCTTGCGGATGCCACACCCCCGGTTGGGCTGGCGGCTTATGCCGCTGCCGCCATTTCCCGGGCGGACCCGATAAAGACCGGCATCCAGGGCTTTATGTACGATATCCGCACCGCCGTGCTGCCCTTTATGTTTCTGTTCAACACCCAGCTGTTGCTGATAGGTCTGGGGGGCTGGTGGGATCTGTTCTTTACCATTGTCAGTGCCACAGCAGCCATGCTGCTGTTTGCAGCGGCCACCCAGGGCTACTGGCTGGTGCGCAGTAAGCGCTGGGAGTCGGCCCTGTTGCTGTTGCTGGCGTTCAGTCTGTTTCGCCCGGACTTCTGGTGGGACCCCCTGTTCCCGGCACGGGACATCCGTCCCGGCAGCGAACTGTTCGCCGCCACTGAGGCGCTGCCCGGGGATGCCCCGGTAGAGGTGGTGGTGAGGGGGGAAACACTGGACCGGGGCAGGGTCTCACGGCACATGGAGCTGACCTTGCCTGCCCATGAGGGCGGTGAGCAGCGCTGGCTCGACTTCGGTGTCGAGCTGGTGGCGGAAGGGCAGGCACAGCGGGTGGATTTTATTGTTTTCGCCAGTGATGCCGACGACAGCCCCCTGGAATTTGACTGGGAAATCATCGGTATTGTGGTGCCCCAGGAGCGGCCCTCGCCCCGTTGGCTGTACCTGCCTCTGGTGCTGTTGCTTGGGGGGGTGGCCTGGAATCAGCGTCGTCGCAGGCAGGATCAGGCATTCCAGGCCGGGAATTCAGCCTGAGCAAGGGGTCACGTTTGCGCCCGGGCCCTGGTAATGGGGCCAGTCTGTCGTGGCGGCCATGGCAGCGACTTGATAGACTATGGCGCTTGCGGATCCCGGCAACGGCTGCGGTCCAGAATCTTTTCACGTGATCTTTCGTAGGGATCACCACTGAGCGGAGCACTTTATGCCCACCATTACACTCCCCGACGGTAGTCAACGCGCCTTCGAACACCCGGTCACTGTGGCCCAGGTGGCCGCCGATATTGGCGCTGGCCTGGCCAAAGCGGCCCTGGCTGGTAAAGTGGACGGCCGCCTGGTCGACACCAGCCACACCATTGATCAGGACAGCGAGCTGGCCATCGTCACGGAGCGGGATGAGGAAGGGGTGGAAATCATTCGTCACTCCACCGCCCACCTGTTAGCCATGGCAGTCAAAGAACTGTTCCCGGAAGCCCAGGTCACCATTGGCCCGGTTATTGGTGAAGGCTTTTATTACGACTTCAAATACGACCGCGCCTTTACCCCAGACGATCTGGAAAAAATCGAAAAGCGCATGGACGAGCTGGCGAAAGAAGACTTCCAGATCGAACGCTCGGTGATGAAGCGTGACGAAGCCGTGCGCCTGTTCGATAAGATGGGTGAGGAGTACAAGGTACGGATTCTGGCGGACATTCCCGCGGATGAAGACCTGTCGTTTTACCGCCAGGGGGATTTTATTGACCTCTGCCGCGGCCCTCATGTGCCCAGTACCGGCAGCCTCAAAGCGTTTAAGCTGACCAAGGTGGCCGGTGCCTACTGGCGTGGTGATACCAACAACGAACAGTTGCAGCGGGTGTACGGCACCGCCTGGCCGAACAAGAAGGCCTTGAAGGCGTACCTGCACCGCATGGCGGAAGCGGAAAAGCGTGATCACCGTAAGGTGGGCAAGAAACTGGGCCTGTTCCATATGCAGGAAGAAGCCCCGGGCATGGTGTTCTGGCACCCCAAGGGCTGGACCGTTTACCAGGCTATTGAACAGTACCTGCGCAAAAAACTGGATGCCCAGGGCTACCAGGAAATCAGGACCCCCCAGGTGGTGGCCCGCAGTCTGTGGGAGAAGTCCGGCCACTGGGACAAGTTCCGGGACGACATGTTTACCACCGAGTCGGAGAAATACGACTTTGCCATCAAGCCCATGAACTGCCCCTGCCACGTGCAGGTGTATAACCAGGGTCTGAAAAGCTACAAGGACTTGCCCCTGCGCCTGTCCGAGTTCGGTTCATGCCACCGTAACGAAGCCTCCGGCGCCCTTCACGGCCTGATGCGGGTACGTGGCTTTACCCAGGACGACGCGCATATCTTCTGTGAAGAAGAGCAGATCCAGGCGGAAGTGTCCCGCTTCATCGATCTGTTGCACGACGTTTATCAGGATTTCGGCTTCCACGACATCCAATACAAACTCTCTACCCGCCCGGCCAAACGGGTTGGCAGCGATGAGAGTTGGGACAAGTCAGAAGCGGCCCTGGAAGAAGCCCTGAACAAGCAGGGGGTCGACTGGGAACTGCTGCCTGGTGAAGGGGCCTTTTACGGCCCGAAGATCGAATTCTCCCTGAAGGACTGCATCGGTCGGGTCTGGCAGTGCGGGACTATCCAGGTGGATTTCTCCATGCCGGAACGTCTGGGTGCGGAATACGTGCCCAGGGACCAGGATCGCGGCCGCCAGGTGCCGGTGATGCTTCACCGGGCAGTGCTGGGGTCCTTTGAGCGCTTCATTGGCATCCTGATCGAGGAATATGAAGGGTCTTTCCCCCTGTGGCTGGCTCCCACGCAGATATCGGTGTTAAATATCACCGACAATCAGCAGGAAACTTGTGTTAAAGTAGCCGCCCGCTTGAAAGAGGCGGGGTTCCGCGTGCAAGCCGACTTGAGAAACGAGAAGATTGGCTTTAAAATCCGCGAGCACACATTAGACAAGGTGCCCTATCTGGCTGTGATCGGCGATAAAGAAGTCGAATCCGGCCAGATTGTTGTTCGTACCCGTAAGGGCGAAGACCTGGGCAGCATGTCAGTAGATCAGTTTATTGCGCTTCTGACTTCCGAGACCGAGCGTAAAGGTAGAAACCCAACGGAGAGTTAATTATCAAAAGACCCACTAATCGTCGAGTTCGCGCCAAGCGTCCTCCGATCAACGATAATATTGACGCTACCGAAGTCCGCCTTATTAGTTCGGATGGCGACCAGGTCGGTATAGTGCCCATTGCAGAAGCTCTGGAGCGGGCACAGGCAGAATCACTGGATCTGGTTCAGATCGCTGCCGACGCCGAACCCGTGGTCTGTAAGATCATGGATTACGGCAAAAAGGTTTTCGAAGAAAAGAAAGCCAAGGCAGCCGCCAAGAAGAAGCAGAAGCAAACGCAGCTTAAGGAAGTGAAGTTCAGACCAGGGACGGAAGAAGGGGATTACCAGGTAAAACTACGCAACCTGGTACGTTTCCTTGATCATGGGGACAAAGGCAAAGTCACCATCCGCTTTCGCGGACGGGAAATGGCGCACCAGGAAATCGGCATGGCTCTGATGAACCGCATCGAGAAAGATTTGGAAGAGATGACGGTGGTAGAGCAGAGACCGAAGATGGAAGGTCGCCAGATGACGATGGTTATTGCCCCTAAAAAGAAAAGTTAGCCTTTAAAAAACGAATGCGGAGTTACAGAAATGCCGAAGATGAAAACCAAGAGTGGTGCGGCCAAGCGGTTCAAAAAAACCGCCAATGGCTTTAAGCACAAGCAGTCCTTCACCAGTCATATCATGACCAAGAAGAGTCCGAAGCGTAAACGTCAACTGCGTGGTACCAAGCAGGTGGCCAGCTCCGATCAACCCATGGTCCGCCGCATGCTGCGTAAAGTTAAGTGACTTTCAGCACCTTGCGAATTGATAAACTGAGAAGGATTGAACTATGCCACGCGTAAAACGCGGTGTCGTTGCACACCGTCGCCACAAAAAAGTCATGGACCGTGCCAAGGGTTACTACGGTGCTCGCAGCAGGGTCTACCGGGTCGCCAAACAGGCGGTCATCAAAGCCGGTCAGTATGCGTATCGTGACCGTCGCCAACGGAAGCGTCAGTTCCGCGCGCTGTGGATTGCCCGTATCAACGCCGGTGCCCGGCTGAACGGACTCTCTTACAGCCGTCTGATCGCGGGTCTGAAGAAAGCCAATATTGAGATTGACCGTAAGGTACTGGCTGATCTGGCCATGAATGAGCAGCAGGCGTTTGCCGCCGTGGTCGAGAAGGCCAAGTCCGGCCTGGAAGCCTAAGCTCTTTCATCGTGATCACTGACACCGCCCGCCCCAATAAGGGCAGTGTTACAGTAGGGGAAGAGCATGCTCTTCCCCTATTTTTTTGTCTGGTGCCCGGTGATAACCGGCGTCGGAATCCGAATTTTTTGCCCTTTTTGTCTGGAGCACAGTCATGGAGAATCTGCACAGCCTGGTGGAGGATGCCCTTAAGGCGGTCACCGAGGCGCAGGACCTGGCCACACTGGATCGCCTGCGGGTGGATTACCTGGGCAAGAAGGGTCAGTTGACCCAGTTGCTGAAGAGCCTGGGCACACTCAGTGCCGAAGAGCGCCCTGCTGCAGGGCAGCGGATCAATGAGGCTAAAGGGCAGGTGCAGCAGGCAATCAGCCAGCGCAAGGACAGCCTGGAGCAGAGCGCCCTGGAAGCCCGCCTGGCAGAGCAGGCTGTGGATGTCACTCTACCGGGCCGTGGCCGTGCCGCCGGGGGCCTGCACCCGGTGACACGCACTCTTCAGCGGATAGAGCAGTTTTTCGGCCAGGCCGGTTATACCGTGGAAGAAGGGCCTGAGATCGAAGACGATCAGCACAACTTCGAAGCACTGAATATCCCGGCCCATCACCCGGCCCGGGCCATGCACGATACCTTCTATTTCAATCCCGGTACTTTGTTGCGCACCCACACCTCCCCGGTGCAGATCCGTACCATGGAGGTGGGTAAGCCACCGTTTCGCATGATTTGCCCCGGCCGGGTCTACCGCTGCGACTCCGATCAGACCCACACCCCCATGTTCCACCAGGTGGAAGGGCTGCTGGTGGACAAAAAGGTCAGTTTTGCCGATCTCAAGAGCACCGTTGAAGCCTTTCTCCAGGTGTTCTTTGAGCGGGATCTGAAAGTGCGTTTCCGGCCCTCTTATTTCCCGTTTACGGAACCCTCTGCGGAGGTGGACATTGAGTGGGGAACAGAGTCTGACGGCAGCACCAAGTGGCTGGAGGTAATGGGCTGCGGCATGGTGCACCCCCGGGTCTTCGAAAATTGTGGCATTGACAGCGATGAATACGCCGGTTTTGCCTTCGGCGTGGGGGTCGAGCGGCTGGCCATGCTGCGTTATGGGGTCAATGACCTGCGTACCTTCTTCGACAACGATCTGCGCTTTCTGCGCCAGTTTCGCTAGTCACCTTCCTTACCACCGAGCGACAGGGCAAGAGTTACCATGAAATTCAGCGAACAGTGGCTGCGGCAATGGGTTAACCCCGGCATCTCCAGTAGTGAACTGGTAGAGCGCATTACCATGGCGGGTCTGGAGGTGGACGGTGTGGAGCCGGTGGCCGGACAGTTTACCCAGGTGGTTGTAGGTCTGGTTGAGCATGTGGAGGGGCACCCGGATGCGGACAAGCTGCGGGTCTGCCAGG
>REBR01000143.1 GCA_007692645.1 Halomonadaceae bacterium
ATTCACCCTTCCCTGCTGCCCGCCTATCCGGGCCTGCATACCCATCAGCGGGCCATTGATGATGGTGCCGGTGAACACGGGGCCACAGTGCACTTTGTCACCCCAGAGCTGGATGGCGGCCCCCCCTGTCTGCAGGGGCCAGTCCCCATTGAGCCCGGTGACAACCCGCAACAACTGGCGGCCAGGGTATTGATCCAGGAACACCGTATTTACCCCACCGCCGTGCGTTGGTTCTGCCAGGGGCGACTACGCCTGGGTGAACAGGGGCTGGAACTGGACAACCGGCCCCTGTCTGCCCCATTCAACGCTGGCCCCCCGGACGCGGCGTTAGACTGATACCCGGCGCCGCTACCCAACTCCCTGCCTGATTATATTTTGCCCATACACTTGAGCCAGGCTCCGGCATTGCATACTGTGACTGAAGATTCATTTTGCCGGCCCCGCCGGCCCCTGGTTCCACGGAGATTTTCCATGCCCTTTACACTGCCCCGCCTGGCGTTGCTGTTACTGCTGTCAAGCCTGCTACTGGCACCACAGGTCCTGGCCAATGGCGACCCGGATGATCACCCCTATTACAACGACGATGATCACAGCAACAGTGCCAGCAATGGCCAACAGCCAGACAGCTCCGGCAACGGTGCCCGCCAGACCGCCAGTGAGGAAACCGAAAACCAGCCCGAGGAAACCCGCAGCAGCGCGGCAGCGGTTGATCTGGGACCTATGGAAGCCACTTACCAGGCCCGCATGACCCGTGGTGTGTCACTGCGGGGTGAAGCAACCCGCTCCCTGAAGCAGCGGGAAGATGGCCGCTGGGACTACCGCTTTGACGTGGACTCCTTTATTGCCGATGTGCGGGAGTCCGCCATCCTCAGCTATGAAGACAACCGGGTAACCCCCCATGAATACCGTTACAGCCTGAGAGGCCGGTTTATCCGCAACCGGGCCACCAGCTATGACTTTGACTGGGACTCAATGACGGTGCGCAACAACGAAAGGGACAGGGAACACAGCATTGCCGATTACCCCCAGATTCAGGATCAGCTCACTGCCCAGTTGCAACTATGGGTCGACCTGAAAGCCGGTAAAACCCAGATGGAATACCTGGTGGCGGACAACGGCGATGTGGATGACTACCAGTTTGAAGTACTGGGTGAAGAAACCATCGACACGGAGAACTTCGGTAAGGTGGACACCATCAAGGTCTGGCGGGTGCGGGACGAAGACTCCCCCCGCAGCACCATTATGTGGTTTGCCCCTGAGTGGGACTACTTGCTGGTTAAACTTGAGCAACGGGAAGACGGGGGCGAGGATTTTGATATTTTCCTGAAGAAAGCGGACATCGCCGGGCAGCGTATCCGGCCTTAACGCCAGAGGAGCGCTGCTTACTGCCAGCGCTCCGGTACTTCCAGACCCAGGTTACTGACCCCTTCGTTTTTTGCCAGGCTGCGCAGGTGAGCCACAAACCGCTCACCGGGCTTGCGGGTCACCTGTAATTCGCTGATCAGGGCCTTCTGGAAAGTCTGCTCGATTTTCACCAGTTCGTGGTTATCCAGCAGCTTGATCAGGGCGTTTTCATCCAGCCCCTCTCCTTCCGTGAACTCCACAAAGGTCACTACTGTGCCCATGGCAATGGCGGCGCCTTCTTCCGCCCTGGGGCGCTCCGCGTTCACATGGCACAGCAGTGCCTGCTCCAGTAACAGATAGGCTTCCAGGGCCGGACCGGTGCCATAGAAGTCGTGTTCCACCGGATCAGGGCGCACGGTTTCCAGGCGGGTCAGCAGGCGAAACACATCTGATTGGCGCTCCGGCTGCAACAACATCATCCAGCCCTGGTCCAGGGTCTGGCGGAAGCGGTCCGCATCGGCGGGGCGGGTCAGCTCGGCAAACAGGGCGAAATTGGCAAAGCCCCGCTCGGCCAGAGCCAGCAGAAAGGCGAACTGGCGCCAGCTACCCAGTTGCCCCAGGGCTTTCTGGAACTGTTTCAGATTCATCGGTGCCTCCTCAGGCCTGCCATCGCTACGGCTATTGATACTGCCACCCCCCCCTGTAGGAGCGGCTATAGCCGCGATTAATTACCAGCCCCTCCTATCTTTAAAGGCAATTGCAGAAATCTGGCCTCACTCAGGGAAAGTACAGCGCCTTTCATAAGGGGTAGCTGAGGACTTCTGCATGGCCCAATCGCGGCCATGGCCGCTCCCACAAGTCACCCTCCTGCTTCGCGTCACCTGCGGGGGCGGCTATAGCCGCGATCAATTCTCAGCCCCACCTTACTCAGGCTGAAGGAATCCGGCCTCAGGTACGGGGCAGAGTCACACCACGCTGCCCCATGTACTTACCGTTGCGATCCTTGTAGCTGGTCTCACACACCTCGTCAGACTCAAAAAACAGCATCTGCGCCACCCCTTCATTGGCATAAATGCGCGCCGGCAGGTTGGTGGTGTTGGAGAACTCCAGGGTCACCTGGCCTTCCCACTCCGGCTCCAGGGGGGTCACGTTGACGATAATACCGCAACGGGCATAGGTGGACTTGCCCAGGCAGATGGTCAGCACATTGCGGGGAATACGGAAGTACTCCACGGTCTGGGCCAGGGCAAAGGAGTTGGGGGGAATAATGCAGCTGTCACCGCGGAAATCCACAAAGCTCTTGGCATCAAAATTTTTCGGGTCCACGGTGGCGGAGTGGACATTGGTGAAAATCTTGAAGTCCGGGCTGCAGCGCACGTCATAGCCGTAGCTGGAAGTGCCGTAGGAAATAATGCGCTCACCATTGAGCTCTTTCACCTGACCGGGCTCAAAAGGCTCGATCATATTGGTTTCGGTGGCCATCTGGCGGATCCAGCGATCGGATTTGATACTCATAGGGTGACTTCCAGGCTGACAAAACGAGCCCGCATGATACCCCAGTGTTTGCCGTCAGTCATCGCTACCGGTACTTAAGCTGTAGTGTCTGGTTAATAAAAGCGCGATGTGCATTTAAAAACCACACTGGCAGCAGATTGCCCGCTCACCTGTGGGAGCGGCTATAGCCGCGATCAGTCGAGTTTTGCACAAAACTTATAACGAAGCACTGGGTATTGGCGCGCTCACATTGCGTGGACGACGGGAAAGCAGCGCCCCCATATGGCGGCCGATATCCCGGTAAGTCATGGCCACTTCCGAGTCCGGCTCCGCCACCGTGGAGGGGTTGCCGGCGTCGGTCTGCTCGCGGATGGTGATATGCAGCGGCAGCTGACCCAGCAGGGTGGTGTCGTACTCTTGCGCGATACGGGCGCCGCCTTCGCTGCCAAACAACGGCTCCTGATGGCCGCAGTTGCTGCAGATATGGGTGCTCATGTTCTCCACCACTCCCAGTACCGGAATATCCAGCTTGCGGAACATCTCGATGCCCTTGCGGCCATCCTGCAGGGCAATGTCCTGGGGGGTGGTGACGATCACCGCGCCAGTCACCGGCACTTTCTGGGCCATGGTAAGCTGAATGTCCCCGGTGCCCGGAGGCATGTCCAGAATCAGGTAATCCAGATCATTCCACAGGGTCTGGGTCAGCAACTGCATCAATGCTCCGCTGACCATGGGCCCGCGCCAGACCATGGGGGTTTTCTCAGTGACCACAAAGGCCATGGACATGGCCTGGATGCCATGGGCCTCGATGGGGACAAAATACTTGTTATCTTTCACCTCTGGCCGGGCCTTGTCATCAATGCCCAGCATCATGCCGACACTGGGGCCATAGATGTCTGCATCCAGAATCCCTACCCGGACCCCTTCGCTGGCCAGGGCCAGAGCCAGATTCACCGCCGTAGTGGACTTGCCCACACCCCCCTTGCCGGAAGCCACGGCAATGATATTGCGCACACTGGCCAGTGACTGCAGACTCTTTTGCGGTTGGTGGGCACGAATCACCTGGCGGGTATCGATCTGTACCGACTCTACGCCAGGCAGATCTTCCAGGGCACAGGTGATGATGCTGCGGGCAGCCCCCATCAGGCCTTTCCAGGGGTAGCCCAGCACCAGCTCCATACTGACAGTGCCGTCAGTAATGCTGAGGTTACGTACCGCCTCCAGGGCCAGCAGATCCTGCCCCAGGTAAGGGTCGATATAGCTGCGAATGGCGTTTTCCACAGCACTCTTGTCGATGGCGGTCATGGCATTCTCCTGCCTGCTGGAACTGACGCGGGGGTTTTCCGGGCCCGATTAAGACGGGATTTCAGGGGACGCATAGTACACCGCCTGCCTGGCCCACCCAAACAGAAGCCTTCCGGGATGAAAAATACGCCCCATAACGGTATCATCTGCCTCCTCCAAAGTACTCTGCAAGAGCCGGACATACGATGACAGTGACAACACGCAAGCACCCCCGGGATATTCTGGTCACCAGCGCCCTGCCCTACGCCAATGGTCCCATTCATCTGGGCCACCTGCTGGAGTACATCCAGACTGATATCTGGGTGCGTTACCAGAAGCTGCGGGGTGAAAACTGCATCTATGTCTGTGCCGATGATGCCCATGGCACCGCCATCATGCTGCGGGCCGAGAAAGAGGGGATTACCTCAGAGCAGCTGATTGCCCGCATCCAGCAGGAGCATGAGCAGGATTTTTCCAGCTTCCTGATTGGCTTTGACAATTATCACTCCACCCATTCCCCGGAGAATGAAGCCTTCTCCAGCGCCATTTACGAAAAGCTGCGGGACAACGGCCATATCGCCACCCGCACCATTACCCAGGCCTTTGACCCGGAGAAAGGGCTGTTTCTGGCGGACCGCTTTATCAAAGGCACCTGCCCCAAATGCAAGAGCGAAGACCAATACGGGGATAACTGCGAAGTCTGCGGCGCCACCTATACCCCCATGGAGCTTATCAACCCCCGATCCGCCCTGTCCGGCGCGGTGCCGGTGGAGAAAGACTCCGAGCATTACTTCTTCACCCTGCCCAAGTTCGCCGGTTTCCTGCAGGAGTGGACCCGCAGCGGCACCCTGCAGCCTTCCGTGGCCAACAAGCTGGCAGAGTGGCTCGACGCCGGTTTGCAGGAATGGGACATCAGCCGTGACGCCCCCTACTTCGGCTTTGAAATCCCCGATGCCCCGGGGAAATACTTCTACGTCTGGCTGGACGCCCCCATCGGCTATCTGGCCAGCTTCAAGAACCTGTGTGACCGGCGCGACAGCCTGGACTTTGATCACTTCTGGAAGGCGGATTCCACCGCTGAGGTGTACCACTTCATCGGCAAGGACATCATCAACTTCCACGCCCTGTTCTGGCCCTCCATGCTCCACAGTGCCGGCTACCGTACCCCGACTGCGGTGCATGCCCACGGCTTTGTCACCGTCAACGGCAAGAAGATGTCCAAGTCCCGGGGCACCTTTATCATGGCCCGCACCTACCTGGACCATTTAAAGCCCGAGTATCTGCGCTACTACTTTGCCGCCAAGCTCACCGGCCAGGTGGATGACCTGGACCTGAACCTGGAAGACTTCAGCCAGCGGGTCAATTCCGACCTGGTGGGCAAGGTGGTGAACATTGCCAGCCGCAGCGCCGGCTTTATCAGCAAGAAATTCGACGGCCAGTTGGGCAGCGAGATCACTGAAGCGGACAAACTGGCGGAGTTTGTGGATGCCGGGGACGACATTGCCAGCTACTACGAGCAACGGGAATTCGGTCGCGCCATGCGCCTGATCATGGACCTGGCGGACAAGGCCAACCAGTACGTGGATGAGCAGAAGCCCTGGGTTCTGATCAAGGACGAGGCCACCAAGGACCAGGTGCAAGCCATCAGCACCAATGCCCTGAACATGTTCCGGCTGCTGATGCTCTACCTGGCCCCGGTGCTGCCGGCCACTGCGGAGAAAGCCCGCCAGTTCCTGAACTGCGAGTGGCACTGGGACCAGCGGGGCGAGCACCTGCTGGATCACAGCATCGAGAAGTTCAAGCCACTGATGCAGCGCATTGAAGCCACTCAGATCGAGGCGCTGATTGAGGACTCCAAAGCGGCAGCTCCGGCGGCTGAAAAGCCCAAGGCAGCGCCAGAGGCGGAAGCCGCCACAGTGGAACCACTGGCAGCGGAAATCACCTTTGAGGATTTCGCCAAAGTGGACCTGCGGGTTGCCGAGATCGTAAAAGCAGAAACGGTGGAAGGGGCGGACAAACTCCTGCGCCTGACCCTGAATATCGGTGCCGGTGAGCGCAACGTGTTTGCCGGTATCAAGAGCGCCTATACCCCGGAACAGCTGGAAGGTCGGCTGACGGTGATGGTGGCCAATCTCCAGCCCCGCAAGATGAAGTTTGGCCTGTCTGAGGGCATGGTGCTGGCCGCCGGCCCCGGCGGCAAGGACATCTGGCTGCTGGCCCCGGATCAGGGCGCGACCCCGGGTCTGCGCATTATGTAGGAGCCCTGCCAATGACGGAGTATCTGCTGATTCTGGTCAGCACCGTCCTGGTGAACAATTTTGTGCTGGTACAGTTTCTCGGCCTCTGCCCCTTTATGGGGGTGTCCGGCAAACTGGAAACCGCCATGGGCATGTCCCTGGCCACCACCTTTGTGCTGACCCTGGCCTCGGTGTGCAGCTATCTGGTGTACCAGTACCTGCTGCTGCCACTGGATCTGGTGTACCTGCGCACCATTAGTTTTATTCTGGTGATTGCGGTGGTGGTGCAATTCACGGAAATGGTGGTGCGTAAAACCAGTCCGTTGCTGCACCGGGTACTGGGGATCTTTCTGCCCCTGATTACCACCAACTGCGCGGTGCTTGGGGTTGCATTACTGAACATCCAGCGCCAGAACAGTTTTGTGGAATCCATTCTCTATGGCTTTGGCGCCGCCATGGGCTTCTCTCTGGTGCTGATCCTGTTTGCCGCCCTGCGGGAACGCCTGGCGGTGGCGGATGTCCCATTGCCCTTTCGTGGTGCCGCCATCGGCATGATTACCGCCGGGCTCATGTCCCTGGCGTTTATGGGATTTACCGGCATGGTGAGCCTGTGATCGACGCATCTGTATTAATTCCCCTGCTACTGGCCATCGGCGCCCTGTTATTGCTGGCGCTGGTGTTCGGTGGGCTGCTGGGCTATGCCTCTATCCGTTTTCGCGTGGAAGGCAATCCCCTGGTGGAGCAGGTGGATGCCCTGTTGCCACAGACCCAGTGCGGCCAGTGCGGCCACCCGGGCTGTCGCCCCTATGCCCAGGCCATTGTGGACGGTGAAGCCATCAACAAGTGCCCCCCGGGGGGCGAGCGCACCATTGCCGCCCTGGCGGACCTGCTGGATGTGGAGGCACCCCCACTGGACGGCGAGCACGGCCAGGAGCAGCCACAGCGGGTTGCAGTGATCCGGGAAGACGAGTGCATCGGCTGCACCAAGTGCATCCAGGCCTGCCCGGTGGATGCCATTCTCGGTGCCGCCAAACAGATGCACACCGTGATTGAAAGCGAATGCACCGGCTGCGACCTGTGCGTGGAGCCCTGCCCGGTGGACTGCATCGATATGCTGCCCATCGAGACCACGGTGCGCCAGTGGTACTGGGACAAGCCCGCCAGTGGCGTCCTGATCGCCAGCGACCGCAGGGGAAGCCTGTGAACAGCCCAGAGCAACCCGGCGCCGTTCAGGTGCAGGACTTCCCCGGTGGCATTGTGCTGCCGGATAACAAGGCCCAGTCCCTGCAGCAGCCCATTCGCCCCGGTGGCCTGCCGCCAGAGTTGTGGCTGCCCCTGCAACAACACCTGGGGCAGCCCGCCATCACCGTGGTCAGCGAAGGGGACCGGGTGCTCAAAGGCCAACTGCTGGCCGCGGCCCAGGGCCCTGACAGCGTGCCGGTACATGCCCCCACCTCCGGACTGATCAGCGCCATCGCCCAGCGGGCGGTGCCCCACCCCTCCGGCATGAGCGACTGGTGCATCACCCTGATTCCCGATGGTGAGGACCGCTGGCGGGAGCGGCAGCCACTACCCGCTTATCTTGAGCTTGAGCGGGATCAATTACTGGCCCGGGTGCATGCGTCGGGCATAGCCGGCCTCGGCGGCAGCGGCTTTGCCACCGGGCGCAAGCTGGACAGCACCCGGGGTCATCAGATCCACCAGCTGATCCTCAACGGGGTGGAGTGCGAGCCTTATATCACCGCAGACCAGGCCCTGATGCAGGAGCGGGCGGAGGAGATTCTTGAAGGACTGGCGCTCACCGCCCATCTGATTGAGGCCAAACAGTGCCTGATTGCCATTGAAGACAACAAGCCGGCGGCGATTCAGGCCATGCAGGGCGCCCTGGCCAGGCACCGGGAAGACAACAGCCAGCTACAGCGCCCCACAGAGATTGTGGTGATCCCCACCAAGTACCCCTCCGGTGGCGAAAAACAGCTGATCCAGATGCTCACGGGCCAGGAACTGCCCCACGGCACCCTGCCTGCGGACATCGGCATCCTGTGCCATAACGTGGCCACAGTAGCGGCCATCTACCGGGCCGTAGTCCATGACGAACCGCTGCTATCGCGGATTATTACCCTTACCGGCGAGGCCCTGGCAGACCCGGGGAACCGGGAGGCGCTGCTGGGCACCCCAATAAATTACCTGTTACAACAGGCCGGTCAGGATCAGGCCGCCACCCGGCACCTGATCATGGGCGGCCCCATGATGGGCTTTGAGCTGCCCAGCTCCCAGGTGCCGGTGGTGAAAACCAGCAACTGCCTGATTGCCGCCACGGTGCAGGAAATGCCCCCGGCGCCCCCGGCCCAGACCTGCATCCGCTGCGGCCAGTGCGAGCAGGTGTGCCCTATGACCCTGCTGCCCCAGCAGCTGCTGTGGTTCGCCCAGGGCAGCGAGCACCACAAGGCGGAGCAACATAACCTGTTCGACTGCATTGAGTGCGGCGCCTGCGCCTATGTCTGCCCCAGCCATATCCCCCTGGTGCAGCATTACCGCCACAGCAAGGGGGTGCTGCGCAAAGAACAGGCGGAACAGGCCAGCGCCAACCGGGCCCGTGAGCGTTTTGAACAGCGCCAGGCCCGCCTGGAAAGGGAAAAAGCCGAAAAGGAAGCCCGCCGCCAGGCCAGAGCCGAAGCGCGCAAAGCCCGTCAGTCAGAGACACCGGCAGCAACCGGAAGCCCTGAGCAGGCGCCCACCAGCGCTGAAATCGCGGCACCGGTGGACACCCAGATGCTGGAGCAACGCCGGGAACAGGCCATGGCCAAGCGTGAAGAACTGCTGGAGCGCCTGAGCGCCGCCCGGGACCAGGCACTGGCCAGTACGCCCCAGCTGGAGCGGGCCCTGGCCAAGCATGAGCAGCGCCTGGCGGCACTGGATCAGAAACTGGCAGATGCCCGAACACCCGCCCAGGGCCAGACCCCATGACCTTTATTGCCCGCTCATCCCCCCACGCCTTCAGCGGCAACAGCACCGGTCGCCTGATGCAATGGGTTATGCTGGCCAGCGTCCCGGGCCTGTTGGCCCAGACCTGGTTTTTCGGCTGGGGCAACCTGATCAATGTGCTCTGGTGCATGGCCCTGGCCGTGGGGGCAGAGGCGGTTATGCTGCGCATCCGCAAGCGCCCGGTGCGCTGGCAGTTAGAGGACTGCACCGCCCTGGTCACCGGCCTGTTGCTGGGCCTGTCGCTGCCGCCGCTGCTGCCCTGGTGGATTTCCGCCCTGGCGGTGATCTCCGCCATCGTCATGGCCAAACACCTCTATGGCGGGCTGGGCAATAACCCCTTTAACCCCGCCATGGTGGGCTACGCGGTGGTGCTGATTTCCTTTCCCCTGGCCATGACCACTACCTGGGCCATGCCCGCTGGGGCCGGCGACGGCGGGCTGTCCCTGTGGGGGACTCTGGTTCAGATATTCGCCGGCAGCGCCAGCAGCCCCGCCATTGACGGAGTGACCATGGCCACGCCGCTGGATCTGTATAAACAGCAAATTCACCGGGAGCTTGCCAGCACCGTAACCCAGCACCCAGCCTTCGGGGACTTTGTGGCCCGGGGCTGGGAATGGGTCAATCTGGGCTTTCTGGCGGGGGGGCTGTTGCTGCTGTGGCGCCGCATCATCACCTGGCATATTCCGGTGAGCTTTCTCGCGGCCCTTGCCTTTATGGCGCTGCTGTTTGGCTGGGACCCGGACCAGTCCGTGCCCCTGTCACTGCACCTGCTGGCCGGGGGCACCATGCTGGGGGCCTTCTTTATTGCCACCGACCCGGTCTCCGGCGCCACCAGTAACAAAGGCAAGCTGGTTTATGGCGCTGGCATCGGCGCCCTGCTCTACATTATCCGTGCCTGGGGCAGCTACCCGGATGCGGTGGCCTTTGCGGTATTGCTGATGAATTTTGCCGTGCCCTTTATCGACCATTACACCCAGCCCCGCAGCTATGGCCATCAAAAGCCACGGCGGGTGTCCTAAACCAGGAGCGGCCCATGTTGCAGACCATTGTCAGAAACGCCATCGGCCTGGGCCTGTTTGCCATGGTCACGGCGGGGCTGATTGCCCTGACCCAGAGCGCCACCTCCGACCGCATCGCCGAGCAGCAGCGCCAGGCCCAGGCAAGCGCCCTGTGGGAAATCGTTCCTCGGGGCAGCCATGACAATGAGCTGCTGGATGACACCTTCCCTCTGCCCGATGATCCGCGCCTGGGGCACCGGGGAAAACCGGCTAAGGGCTGGGTGGCCCGCAAGGAAGGTGAGGTGCTGGGAGTGATCCTGCCGGTGGTGGCCAGGGAGGGTTATTCCGGGGATATCCTCCTGCTGGTGGGCATTGACCGGCAGGGGGAGATTCTGGGCGTTCGGGTCACCGCCCACCAGGAAACCCCGGGGCTCGGGGATGGCATTGAACGGCGCAAAAGCGACTGGATTACGTCCTTTAACGGCCGCTCCAAAAGCAACACCCCGGCAGAGGCGTTTAAAGTAAAACCCGACGGCGGCGAATTCGATGCCTTCAGCGGCGCCACCATTACCCCCCGAGCGGTTGTGGCGGCGGTAAGGGATTCATTGGCCGTCTTTGAAGAGCAACGCAGTTATCTGCTCAACCCCGTCACCCCATCCCCCGGAGTAGCCAATGAGTGACCCGGTGACCAACAACTACAGCGACATCAGCCGCCAGGGCCTGTGGTCCAATAACCCGGCTCTGGTGCAGCTGCTGGGGCTCTGCCCCCTGCTGGCCGTCAGTGGCACCCTGGTGAATGCCATGGGCCTGGGGCTGGCCACCCTGCTGGTGCTGGTGGGCTCCAACAGTGCCGTCTCCCTGATCCGCAACCATGTGTCAGACTCGGTGCGCTTACCGGCCTTTGTCATGATCATTGCCGCACTGGTCACCTGCATTGAGCTGTTAATGCAGGCGTTTACCTATGGCCTGTATCAGGTGCTGGGCATCTTTATTCCCCTGATCGTCACCAACTGCGCCATTCTGGGCCGGGCCGAGGCCTTTGCCGCCCGCAACCCGATACTGCCCTCGGCCCTGGACGGACTGATGATGGGCCTGGGCTTTGCCGCCGCCCTGATGCTATTGGGCGCCTTGCGGGAGCTGCTGGGCCAGGGCACCCTGTTCACCAATATGCACCTGCTGTTTGGGGAGGGGGCCCGCAGCTGGGAAATCCAGCTGTTCCCCAATTACCAGGATGTGCTGTTTATCGTGCTGCCCCCGGGCGCCTTTGTATGCCTGGGGCTGC
>REBR01000224.1 GCA_007692645.1 Halomonadaceae bacterium
GCAATGTAGGCATCATCATTCTGCATCAGGGCATCATAGAAGGTGCAGGTGAGCTGGTAGATGGAACCGACACTGTGCACATTGGCGGCGGAGCGGCGCAGTATCGGGTCGGCGCTGCGGGCCCCAATATTGTCGATGAGGCTACGGATTTCCTCCTCTGGCAGCACCCCTTCCACATCCGGAATACAGATGCCGTCATGGGTATCCAGCACCGTGATCTGGTTGCGGGGACACATGCGCAGCCAGTTTTTCAGGTAAACACTGTTGGCCCCCAGCAGTGAGTACAGCAGCAGCGGCGGCAGGGCAAAGCCATAGGCATGCATATGGCGGCGGGCAATGGCGTACTGGTAACTGGTGTGGTCATGCACCTCCGGCAGGCACTCGGCGCCGTATTTAGCGGCCACCTCATTGATCCACTCCAGAATGCCGTAGACCTCTGGCTCCACCAGAAAACAACTGGTGCCAATGCGCTTGGTGGTATAGCCAAAGGCATCCAGGCGTAACAGCTTGACCCCTTTGCCGGTAAGGAACTGAATATAGTGTTCCATCAGCGCATAGGTCTTGGGGGACTGGTAGTTCAGATCAATCTGTCGCTCAGTGAAGGTGCACCAGACCTGCCCCTGGCTGCCATCGGCAAAGGTGACACGGCGAAACGGCTCCTTTTCCTTGCGGATATGGATTTTGGCCAGATCATCCGGGGTAATCTCGCCGAATTCATGCACATGCACAAACAGGTCCGCATAGGGGGAGTCATAACCCCCCTGGATAAAATCCTGAAACTCCATGGAGGCATCGGAAATATGGTTTACCGTCAGGTCGGCGCACAGATCATAACGGCTGGCCAGATGTTCAATATCAGCCCAGGTGCCAAAGACCGGGTCCACTTCCGTGTGGGTCAGTGGTGAAAAACCGCCGTCTGCATTGGAGGGGTAAAACGGCAGAATATGAACACCACCAATGGCCTCGGACAGGTGCTGGTCAATAAAGCCGTTCAGATCTTTCAGGCCCTCACCGATCCGGTTCGGGTAACACATCAGTTGCACGGCATTTCTTAGGCTCACGGAGTGCCTCCTGGTGGTTGTTATTCTGTGATTGCCGGAGCCTCAGGCCACGGAATTGATCCGCCTTGCCTTGCGGCCCTGGCGCTCCCGCTGGGCGCTGCGCTGGGCCTCCACAGCCTGAAGAAACTCCTTCCCCCAAAGGGTGACATCGTGGTGGCGGACAATACTGAAAGCCTGGCGCAGCCGCTCACGGGCCTCCCGGCGCTGCATGGCCAGAGCCAGGTAGCAGGTGGCGGTCAGCTCCCGGGGGTCATGGGGGTTGGTCAGCAAGGCACCCCGCAGCTCAGCAGCGGCCCCGGCGAACTCAGACAGCACCAGCACGCCACTGCCATCCGTCAGGCCCTGGGTAGCCACAAATTCCTTGGCCACCAGGTTCAGACCATCCCGCAAGGGGGTAATCCACATCACATCCGCCATGGCGTAGTAAGCCACCAGCTCTTCAAAGGGCAGGCTGCGGAAGAAGAACTGCACCGGGGACCAGCCCACTTCTGCCAGCTGGCCATTAATACGCCCCACTGCCTGCTGAATGTCAGTCTGCAGCTTGCCGTAAACGGTCATTTCCGCTGCCGCCGGCACACAGACCACAATCAGGGTTACCTTGCCCACCAGTTCCGGGTGTTCCTGGAACAGCCGTTCATAGGCTTCCAGTTTCTCCAGAATGCCCTTGGTGTAGTCGAGACGCTCCACAGACAACACCAGCCGGGTGGTCCCCAGTTCCTGGCGCAGCTGTTCCATTCGCTGTTGTACCGACGGCTCTGCCAGTGCCTGCTCCACCCGGGAGACATCCAGCCCCACCGGATGGGCGCCCAGGCCGATATGGCGCTCATTGACCCGGATTTCAGTAGTCATCTCATCCAGCCCCACAGCGCAGCCATAGGTCAGGAAGCGAGGGGCACAGCCCATGCGCTGGGTCACTTCCACCGGGGTTACCCCCCGGGCCACATCCACAAAGTTCTCCGCCTGGCGGGGAATATGAAAACCGATGTAATCACACTGCAGCAAGCTGCCCACAATCTCCCGGCGCCAGGGCAGCACATTGAAGACATCGGCTGAGGGAAAATAGGTGTGGTGAAAAAAGGCAATGGTCAGGTCCGGGCGCAGCTCCCGCAGAAACGCCGGCACCATCCACAGGTTGTAATCATGGATCCAGACCACGGCGTTTTCCGACGCTTCTGCAGCGGTACGCTCGGCGAACAGGCGGTTCACCTTCAGAAACACCTGCCAGTGATCTTCCCGGAAGCTGGCCCGCTCCCAAAAGGTGTGCAACGTGGGCCAAAAGGCTTCCTTGGAGAATTTTTTATAGAAAATATCCACATCCTGATGGGTTAATGCCACCCGAGCGGCCCGCAACCGGGCATAACGGCTGGTATCCACTTCCGTGTGGGTTTCAAAAGGCCGATTGCTGCGATCGGTGGTGGGATCATGCACCGCCCAGGCGACCCAGGAGCCTTCCTTGCCGTCAGCAAAAAAACTCAGCAGGGTCGGAATAATGCCGTTGGGGGAACTGGGGCGACGGCGTATCAGGGTGTCGTTTTCAATCACTTCTTCATAGGGCAGCCGGTGATAGACAATCACCAGATCAGACTTTCCGGGCTTGAGAATATCCCGGGCCTCTGCCGCCAGCCCCAGGGGGCCGAGAAAGCCGAAGTGGCCAATGGCCTCCAATATGCCGCCGCAACCACTGAGGGTGGCATGATAGACCCGGGCGCGACTCTCGGTGGCATCCAGCAGCGCCGGCTCCGACTCCCGGACACAGACGCCGATAAACCCCTGTTCGTACATGGACAGATCATTCAGGGTATCACCGGCTACCAGTACATTTTCACCATCCACCCCCAGATGCTCCACCAATTCCCGTAGGGTTTTCCCCTTGTTGATGCCCCGGGGCAACACATCCAGATATTGATCAGCAGAGAACAGCAGGTCACACCCCAGGTCTGCCACCACCTGGCGCATCTCCTGGGTGACTTCCTCCGGGTCGCAGGTATAGGAACAGCGCCGTTCCTGGGGAACCTCCTGGCGGTGCAGATCAGTAAAGGTGGCCAGGGCCGCCTCCACCACCCGTTCACCGGGCCAGAGCCGGTCAATCCCCGCCTGTATCCCGGGCACCGGCTGCTGGGTATGGCCATCCACCACGGTACAGCCCACATCACAGATAATGTAATCCGGGGACGGCAGGGTCGGGTCTACCAGCAGGGGCAGCACCGACTCCAGGCCACGACCGGTAACAAACACCAGTTGCATATCCGGATGGGTGGCAATCAGTTGGTAGAGCTTGAGACGGTTTTCCGGGTCGCCCGCAAGAAAAGTTCCGTCAAGATCCGTAGCCAGTATCATCGCTTAGTCCCTCAGGTCAGGGCGCCAACGGTGCTGCAGACGCCTGCCAGGGAGCTGTTGCAGATTCCGTGCCGCTGCCTGGTGCAGGTGCACCAGATACTCTGTTAAGCCGCTTACCTGAGGCACAACTGCCCTAAGCCTGTGGGCCTCTGGTAACCGGCGAGTGCCCAGCTGTTGCCCAGGCCCAGGGGGGAATGCACCAAATAAGGGCGCCACAGGAATGTACTGGGGCGACAAAACCCCTAAGGATTCCCCGCCAGATCAGCCACCGGCGGTTCCGCAAACAGATCCTGCTGAGGATCCTCGAAGGCCATGGGAAGTACCTCGGCACTGGTCTGCACCATGGGCTCAAAATGGGCCGGTTCCCCATACACCAGGTCTGACACATGGCGCCGGCGGTACAGGGCATAAACCCCCAGCCCTGCCAGAACTGCTGCGATATACAAAGGTAAGCCGTGCCCCCCTATGACCTCCATGACCACCCCGGCTACCAGGGGCGCCAGGGCACAGCCGGCGCCATGAAGCACCAGCATGTCAGAGGAGCCGGCAACAATTTCATCCGGGTGCAACTGGTCAATTAACTGTGCCACCGACAGAGGGTAAAGGGCGAAGGCCAGGCCGCCCCAGACGCAGTACAGTGCCAGCAGTGTGCTCTGGCTGGGGGCCAGGGGCATCACCAGTGCAACCCCCGCCGCCAGAAACACTACCCAGGTCATGACCAGGGGCCGGTCATGGCCATCTGAATACCGGCCTATGGGGATCTGCAACAGGGCCCCCCCCACAATGGCCAGGCTCATCAGCATCCCTACTCCGCCATGGTCGAAGCCCATCTCAATGGCATAGATTGGCGTCATGGCCCAGAACGCCCCCATGGCTAACCCGGACATGGCCGCTGCCACCACCGGCAGCGGGGCAAAGTGCAGCAAGGCCCGCAGACTGCTTTTTGGCCGCGGGGATATTACCGGCTGTGCCCGGCTGGTTAACATGATGGGCAGCAATGCCCAACAGATCAGAATGGCAACCAGAGCAAACAACAAAAAATCCCCCGAACCCCCAAGCCGCAGTATCTGCTGGGCCAGGGCCAGGGCACCCAGGTTCACCACCATATAAATCGCGAATATGCGCCCCCGTTCATGGCTGGCTGCCTGACTGTTAAGCCAGCTTTCAATCACGGTAATCAGGGTGATAAACGCCAACCCGAAAACAAACCGCAACCCCAGCCAGACCCAGGGGTCGATAAAAATCACATGGAGCAGTGCCGTGGTGGCACAGATTGAGGCACAGAAGGCGAAGGTACGGATATGCCCCATACGCTGAATCAGCCGGCCGCTTACCCAGGTGCCACAGACAAAACCGGCAAAATAACCGGACATGATCAACCCCAGCATGGCGCTGGAGAAACCCGCTTCGGTACCCCGCAGGGTGAGCAGGGTATTAATCAGCCCATTGCCAAGCAGCAACAGGGCGACACTCCAGAGTATCGAACGAATCGGTTTGAGCAGGGCAAAAAAACCCATGGCAATGTCCTCAGAGTGGTAGCGACTGAGGACATTGCAGGTTATGTGCCAGCCACTCCAGGGCATTAATCCCACGGGTTCAGGGCGTGTCTCTCATTCAGGCATCATCACCGTTGCTATCGTGCCCTGTATCAGGTGAAATATCACGGGCCAGCGATGCTGGTGGCCCCTCGTCGGGCCCCTGTTGAAATGCCGTTCCAGGAGGGAACCCGTTGAACAGCCCAACCCAGTCCAGTCTGCCCCTGATTTCGGTGATTATCACCACTTACAATCGCCGGGATTACATCATTGAGGCGGTAGAAAGTGCCCTGAACCAGACCTACCCCCACCTGGAAGTGCTTATTGTGGACGACGGCTCAACGGATAACACCCGGCAGCTGATCAGGGAGCGTTATGGGGACAACCCCCGGGTGGCCTATTACTACCAGGAAAACAACAAGCGGGCCGCTGCCTTTAACCACGGCCTGAGGTACGCCAAAGGTGAGTTTATTGCCACGGTGGACTCGGATAACCGTTGGCTGCCCCACCGTCTTGAAACCGGTTATGACGCCCTGGTGCACAACCCGGATTACGACATTGTTTATGGCGACAATATCCTGATCAATGAACAGGGCCAGGAAATCAGCCGCCAGAACATGCGCCGCTATTCCGGCAAGATCACCGCGCACCTGATGCGAGACAACTGCGTCAGCATCAACACCGCACTGGTGCCCCGACGCTGTTATGAGCAACTGGGCCCCATGGACAGCAACTGCAAGCGGGCAGACGATTATGAGCTGTGGCTGCGCTTATCCACCGCTTACCGGTTTCTGTATATCCCCCAATTTATGGCGGAATACCGGGTCATGGATGACCAGCTCTCCAGTGACAAACGGGGGCGCTTTGCCGCCACGGAACAAATCCTGAGGAATTTTCAGGCCCGCTTTCCCGAGGCCTTAAGCCCGGCAGAGTTCAGACAGGGGTGGGCGTTTTTCTACACCCGCAAAGCCCGCTACTACGCCAGTGTCGGTGGCAACGCTGAAGCCATGAAAGACATTTACCGGGCCATGACCTATGGCCCCCTGTGCAAAGCCACCTGGCGGAGCCTGGCGGCCATTGTCTCCGGGCGGGAAAAACGCCGGTCTGCGGCACTGTGAGTTTACCAGCTGCCGCTGGGCACAACCCGCTGGCCCTTAAGGGCACCGTTATAAAGATACACCCAGGCCGGCCCGAACCGGCTGGGCCTTAATTGCCGCTGATAGAGACCCGCTGCAGGGTTATGTTCCCGGTGATCTTCCAGGATATCCAGCTGCAACAGTTGCCCTGGGGTCACCCGGTAGATTTCAACCTGTACCCCCGGGGTGAATTTCCGGGAAGCCGCCGGTGCCACTGCCGGGTAAGGCCCCAGATCATAGAGCGCCAGGGCGGCTAAGCGATCCCGGCCCAGCCAGTGGGCTTTGCGTAACAGGTGGTGATTGCTGCAGCCACGCTTCAAGGTACCGTAAACCGCCACCAGGGTGTCACTGGTCAGTGCCATAAGGGGTTATTCCTGCTCCAGTAAGCCCATCAGGCGTTCCACGAAAAACACCTGCTCATCCTTCAGGCTGAACAGGCTGGGGGAAAACAGCCAGCTCTGGGTAATCCCCATCAGGCTGCTGTACAGCAACAGGGCCAGTCTGGAAGCACTGTGTAGCGCCGGAATCAGCGTCTGATTCTGGGCTTCGACAATCAATTCCGTCAGGGTCTCCACAATATGCCGGGTCAGTTGCCGCTCCCGGCTAAGAGTACTGGCCATCCCCTCGGTCAATTCCGTTTTGTTCAACAGAATCTCAAAAGACTGGCAAAACCAGGTGTCTTCCAGCAACAGTTCAAACCATTGGCTGATAAAGCGGTGAATGGCCTGGGAGGGCAGGTCCTTGCCGGCAGCGGCATGTGCTACCAGAGCATCCAGGGGCTCCTGGGAATAGGCCAGTACCGCTTCATAGAGGTCCTCCTTGTTCTGGAAGTGCCAGTAAATCGGGCCACGACTAAAACCCGCTTCCCGGGCAATCATGGCCAGGGTGGTGTTGGAGTAACCCTGCTGGCTGAACAGGGTTAAGGCGGCCTTGATAATGTCGTGGCGGGTTTTTTCCGCCTCTTCTTTGGTACGTCGCATGGGCATTCCGGCATAGGGTTTCTCTAAAGGTAGCTTAACCTCTGGTTCAGGGGCATGGCTATTCGTGCTGGCGCCTCAGAAGAACTTCAGGTAGCGGTCAATCTCCCAGTCCGATACATGGTTGTGGTAACTACGCCATTCCTCCCGCTTGAAGCTGACAAAGCTGTCAAACATGGCCCCGCCAAATACCTGCCGGGACAGGGGGTCGGCGGCAAAGGCCTCAACCGCCTCACCCAGAGTCTGGGGCAGCATCTCAATGCCCATGTCCCTGACCTGCTGGTCGCTGTAGTGGTACATGTTCTCCCGGTGTGGCGCACCGGGGTCGATGTTATCCCGGACCCCCTCCAGACCCGCCGCCAGAATCATGGCAGCCCCCAGATAGGGGTTACAGGCAATGTCCGTCGCCCGGCATTCCACCCGGCCCCCCTGTGAGGGAATGCGCAGCATATTGGTGCGGTTGTTGTTGCCGTAGCAGACGAACACCGGAGCCCAGGTGGAGCCGGACATGCTGCCCTTGCGCACCAGACGCTTGTAGCTGTTTACGGTGGGAGCAATCACGGCACTGATGGCGGCGGCGTGCTTCATGATGCCGCCAATAAAGTGATAAGCCAGCTCGGTGACGCCACAGCCATGGGTGTCCTCTCCCTGGCGGGTATCGAACAGATTTTTACCGGTTTCCCGGTCAGCCAGAGACATATTGTAATGGGCGCCGCTGCCGGTGCGGTTGGCGGAAGGTTTCGGCATAAAGCTGGCGAAGGCACCGTGCTTGCGGGCGATTTCGTTGGCCATCAGGCGGAAAAAGCTCAGGCGATCCGCCATACCCAGGGCATCGGTATAGGTAAAGTCCGTCTCAAACTGGCCGTTGGCGTCTTCATGGTCGAAGGAGTAAACATCCCAGCCCATAGCGTTCATGGCCTCCACCAGTTCATCCACAATGGGCAGGTTGTCCATCAGGGTGCGAGGGTCATAGCAGGGCTTGGCCTGATGATCTCTTGAACTCACCGGCTCAAAGCCCCCGTCCGGAGAATCCCTGAACAGGAAAAACTCGGTTTCAATACCCAGATTGAAGGTCAGGCCCATAGTCTCGGCAGCGGCGGTCTGACGTTTAAGAATGTTACGGGAGCAAGCTTCAAAGGGAGCGCCGTCCAGGTACAGATCACTGGCAAACCAGACCAGTTGCGGATTCCAGGGGCAAACCGTGACGCTGGCGGGATCTGGCATGGCCGCCACCTCATTGTCGTTGATCTCCTGGGGCACCCCGTCCAGGGCGGCGCCGGTAAACAGCTCTGAGCCGCCGAGCATCTTATCCAGGTGATTCAGGGGCACAAACTTTCCCTTGATAATGCCGTGAATGTCCACGTAACCCGCCAGGGCATATTTTACCCCCTGGGCCTGCAGGCTGCATTGAAGGTTCTCAGTGCTAGGCTGACTGGACATGTGATGACTCCATCAGGTGGCGCTCCCAGGGATTGGGAGGTTGGTATGATTCTTCCATACAACATACATGCCAGCACGCATATATAAATGCCATGGCCGTTACCCGGGAGACCCGCCTCTGCTTCCAAGGCAACCCGGCACTGCCTCTAAAGGAGCGAACAATATGTTGGACTTTCAATGGGATAAGCGGGTCTTTCCATTGCAGGACTGGCCCCTGCAAAATGGTGAAACCCTGAGACAAGGGCAAATACCCTATATTCAGCTGGGCCAGCTGAACCCCCGGCAGGATAATCTGATTCTGCTGACCAGCTACTTTGGCGGTTCAGATGAGGGCATGCTGCCCTGGATTGGTGCAGGCAGCCCCCTGTACCCGGAACGCTACTGCATCGTGATTGCCAATATGCTGGGCAATGGCCACTCCAGCTCCCCAAGCAATGCCCATGCATCCCAGGCTGAAGCCTGTGGCACAGCTGGGGACCTGGCAACAGGGGGATATCAGCAACAACCCGTTTTGGAACGGGGACTTTACCGCAGCCTTCGGAGCCATGCCCCCCACCCTGGTTATGCCCGGTAGCAGCGATCTGTATTTCACCCTGGAAGATGCCGCCTGGGAGGCACAGCGCATGCCCCGGGCACGCTGTCAGCCGCTGGTCTCCCAGTGGGGCCACTGCACCGGTGCCCCAGGGCGAAACTCCCAGGACAGCCGGGTGGTGCTGGAGGCCTGCCGGCAGTTGCTGGCCCGGTGATTTTGCCCGCCTGGGCAATGATCAGGCAGAGCCAGTGCCCGGGTTGGACAAATCCGGGTCCTGCTTCTCCGGGGTGGCCGGCTCTCCGTCCTGGGCCATATCCGAGTCCCAGGGGTGGGTGGCCATGGGCTCTTCCCCGGCCAGAGGCCGGTAACGGTCCCGGAAGGCGGTCATGGTTTTCATGGCCTCATCCAGTTCGTCAAAGCGGGCCACGTGGTAGAGGGCCTCCCCCTCATTCACCAGGGGCAGGTTGTTCATCCCCACCACGATGCCGGCAATGGAACTGGTTACCGGCTCTTCGGACTCCCCGAACGGATCTGCCACCACAGCCAGTTTCTGCCCCTTTTTCACCCGATAGCCGATACCGGCGATGGGGCGCATGATACCGTCGGTTTCCGCCCGCATCCACACGGAACTGGAGGCCACTTCAGAGCCTCTGGAGGGGGTTTTACGGGGCCGTTTGCTGCTGCTCTCCAGGGTCATCATGTCAAGGTAGCGCATCACCCGGCGCACCCCCCGGACCCCGGTATTGATGGCCACCTCATCAAACCGCAGTGCTTCTCCTGCCTCATAGGTAATACAGGGAATACCCTCGGAGTCGGCAAAATCCCGCAGAGTACCGTCACTGAGCCGGGAGTTGATGACAATAGGGGCGGAAAACGCCTCTGCCAGATCCGCGGACCCGGACCCGGCCAGGTCAGCACGGATCTGTGGCAGGTTGAAGCGGTGAATGGCGCCGGTATGCAAATCCACGATGTGGCTGGCTTTTTCCACCACTTCGGTACGAAACAGATAGGCAATGCGACCCCCCAGGGAGCCTTTTTCCGTGCCCGGGAAGCAGCGGTTCAGGTCACGCCGGTCTGGCAGGTAGCGGGACTGGTGCAGAAAACCGAACACATTGACCACCGGCACCGCCAGCAGGGTGCCCCGCAAACGCTGCAGGCCACGGGTGCGCAACAGGCGGCGGACAATTTCCACGCCGTTGATTTCATCCCCGTGAATGGCACCACACACCAGGAGTGTCGGCCCAGGGCGGCGGCCATGAATGACTTCCACCGGGATATGCAGAGGGGTCTGGGTGTAAAGCTTGGCGATAGGGACTTCCACCCGCTGCCGCGTACCCGCCGCCACACTGACACCGGCGAGTTCAAAGGGTGCTCTTGCCATAATGCTTAGCCTCTAGTGCCTTTAGTGGCAGTACGCCAGGGGCGCGCCTGCTTTTCCATGAAATCAATAATCATCCCGGCCACGTTCTTGCCCGTTGCGGCCTCAATGCCTTCCAACCCTGGTGAGGAGTTCACCTCCATCACCAGGGGGCCACGGCTGGAGCGCAGCAGATCCACACCCGCCACATTCAGGCCCATGGCCTTGGCGGCCAGTACGGCGGTTTTGCGTTCAGTGGGGGTAATGCGGATCAGGGAGGCGGTGCCGCCCCGGTGCAGGTTGGAACGGAATTCCCCCTCCAGGGCCTGGCGCTTCATGGCGGCAATGACCTTGTCACCAATGACAAAACAGCGAATGTCGGCACCGCCGGCTTCCTTGATGTATTCCTGCACCAGGATATCCGCTTTTAAGCCCATAAAGGCTTCAATCACGGATTCCGCCGCTTTACGGGTCTCTGCCAGCACCACGCCGATACCCTGGGTGCCCTCCAGCAGTTTAATCACCAGTGGCGCACCGCCCACCATGCGGATCAGGTCCGGCACGTCGTCCGGCTTACTGGCAAAGCCGGTAATGGGCAGCCCTACCCCTTTGCGGCTGAGCAACTGGCAAGAGCGCAACTTGTCCCGGGAGCGGGTGATGGCCACGGACTCGTTCAGGGGAAACACCCCCATCATCTCGAACTGGCGCAGTACGGCGGCGCCGTAAAAGGTCACCGAGGCACCGATACGGGGAATCACCGCATCAAACCCCTCCAGGGCTTCACCCCGGTAATGCATGCTGGGGTTGGCGGGGGTGATGTTCATATAACAGTGGAGAAAATCCAGCACCCGGACCTGATGGTCACGGCGCTCCGCTTCCTCGATCAGGCGACGGGTGGAATAAAGCCGTTTATTGCGGGACATAATGGCGATGCGCATGCCGTGCTCCCTGAAGTGAGGATAAAATCAACGAATAAACAACCTAGCGGGGTTCCCCGGCCAGGTACGAAGAAGACGGACTGACCAGAACCCGGGAAGCCATGGCGGTTCGCCCCAGCAGCATGCGAAAACGCATGCTGTCACGGTTGGTCAGTGTCATTTCCACCGGCCAGCAGAAAGGACCAATATGTACCGGTGTCAGAATGACATAACGCATTTCCCGGTGACCGCCAGAATCCGTCACCTGACGCTCATCCAGAATAGGCGCATCGCAGGCCTGTTCCAGGGTCAGGTCGTTCTGGTGGGGG
>REBR01000147.1 GCA_007692645.1 Halomonadaceae bacterium
CATGCAGCAAGCCGCTGACGGCGAACTGTAAAGCCGCACCCGGCCCGGTTCACCCCGGGCCACACAGTCACCTGCCGGGACTCACTCCCTATGAAAAAGCTGATCAACCGACAGCCAGGCATTGCTTCACGCTGGGTACTGGGATTGTTGCCATTTCTGTTACTGGCCCTGACCTATGCCATTGCCTCTGATGCCCGTCTGGCGGAAAACCCCAACGACCCGCTGCTACCGGCACTGGCCACCATGATTGAGAGCACCGAGCGGCTGGCCTTTGAGCCCAATCGCCGTACCGGTGAGTACGTCATGCTCAATGACACCCTTTCCAGCCTGCAACGTCTGGGACTGGGGGTAGGCATAGCGGCCGCCATCGGCCTGATCTTCGGGGTGGGTACCGGCATTATTCCTTACATTCGCGCCACGCTTTCACCTTTGGTGACCGGTATCTCCCTGGTACCGCCACTGGCCATACTGCCGATACTGTTTATTGTCTTCGGACTGGATGAGCTGGCCAAAGTGATGCTGATCGTGATCGGCATTACCCCCTTTATTATCCGGGATCTGCAACAACGGACCCTGGAGATCCCCGCGGAACAGATCATCAAGATGCAGACCCTGGGTGCCAATACCTGGCAGATCATTACCCGCCTGGTACTGCCCCAGATCGTACCCCGGCTAATCAGCGCCGTACGCCTGTCCCTGGGGTCTGCCTGGCTGTTTCTGATCGCGGCAGAAGCCATTGCCGCCACTGATGGCCTGGGGTACCGCATCTTCCTGGTACGCCGTTATATGTCCATGGATGTGATTCTGCCCTATGTGTTGTGGATCACCATTCTGGCGTTCCTGATCGACTTTCTCCTGAGCCGCTACTCCAAGTGGCGCCATGGCTGGTTCCACGCCACCAGCCACTGACCCACAGACCCGAAGGAGCCCCTGATGGCCACCATAACCATGAACAATCTGTGGAAGGAATACGGCAAGGACGTGATCCTGGAGAACCTCAGTGCCCATGTACAAAGCGGTGAGTTTGTCACCATTGTGGGGGCCTCCGGCTGCGGCAAAACCACCTTCCTGAAAATGCTGCTGGGGACTGAATCCCAGACCCGGGGCGAGTTACTGCTGGACGGTGAGCCGATTCCCGCGGAACCGGACCAGACCCGGGGAGTGGTGTTCCAGCGCTATTCGGTACTGCCCCACCTGACCGCCGTGGAAAACGTAATGCTGGCCGGGGAACTGGAGTCAAGCCGCTACTGGGGCCGCACCTTCGGCCGCAAACGCCGGGAACTGCAGCAACAGGCAGCCGCGATGCTGGCTGAAGTGGGCCTGGAAAGTGCCGCTGGCAAATACCCCCATGAACTGTCAGGGGGCATGCAGCAGCGCCTGGCCCTGGCCCAGGCACTGATCAAGCACCCACGTATTCTGCTGCTGGACGAGCCATTCGGCGCCCTGGACCCGGGCATTCGCAAGGACATGCACCAACTGGTGCTGAAACTGTGGAAAGAAAAGGGTCTGACCATTTTCATGATCACCCATGACCTGGATGAGGGCTTTCTGCTGGGCACCCGTCTGTGGGTGTTTGACAAGGTCCGCCTGGACCCCCAGGCACCCCTGGCCTATGGCGCTAAAATCACCTATGACCTGCCCGTGGGCAAAGATGACCGGGAGACCCTGGACACCATCAGCACCCGGGTGGACAGCACCGCCCGGTCAATGAACTGAACCCCTGGCAGCCAGAATAGATAGGAGCAACCAATGAGTCAGACACTCTATACAACCACCCTGCCGGGAGGCCACCACTGGTCTTTCCGCATGCGCCCCGGCACCGCCCTGCGCCTGACTGATCTGCAAGGGGGAGCCAATGTGGGCATGCTGATGTACAACCCGGAAAACCTGCTGGAGCGCTATAACGCCCCGGACAGCCTCAAGGGCCAGCACACCTTCAAGCTGACCCGGGGGAACTGCCTGTATTCGGATATGGGCCGCTGCTTTGCCTCCATTACCCAGGACAGCTTCGGCTGGCACGACACCGTCTGCGGCAACCTGACCAAGGCCAACCTGCGGCAGAAATACGGCCATAACAGCTATCAGCAACACCGCAACGACTGGACCCTCAGTGGCGAGGAAAGTGTGCTGACGGAGCTTGCCAAATACGGCCTTGGGGAGCGGGACCTGGCCTCGAACCTGAACCTGTTCAGCAAGGTCACCACGGATGATGAAGGTCGCCTGCAGTTCGACGCCAGCGCCGCCCGGGCCGGTGCCAGCGTCGCCCTGCGCTTTGATATGGATGCACTGGTGGTGCTGCACAGCTGCCCTCACCCCCTGAACCCGGCAACGGAGTACCCCCGCCGCCCGGTACAGCTGGAATTCCTCAAAGCCGCTCCAATTGGCGCCGATGATGAGTGCCTGAACCACCGTCCTGAAAATCGCCGTGCTCTGGAAAACAACCGGTTGTACTACCTGGACCAGCCCGTGAGCTTTATGCCCGAAGGAGGCCAGTCATGATCAAGGAAAGCCCCCGCAATCCCACCAGTGCCCATACCCGTGACACCGTCGACGCAGGTGATTACTACCTGAAAGTGGTGAAAGCCGGAGAAACTTTCCGCATCCTGGATCTGGAAGGCAACCAGGCCGCCGACACCCTGTTCTTTAACGCCAATGAGCCGGCAGAACGTTACAGCGCCGCCGACACCGTGCGGGAACAGGGAGCGGTCTATCTTACCGCCGGCAGCGTACTGCGCTCCAACCGCAACAACCCGATGCTGGAGATTGTCGCCGACACCTGTGGCCGCCACGACACCCTGGGGGGTGCCTGTGCCTCAGAAAGCAACACCGTGCGCTATGACCTGGAAAAACGCTGCATGCACTCCTGCCGTGACAGTTGGATGCTGGCCATTAATGAACACGAAGAACTGGGCCTGAGCAAAAGAGACATTGCGCACAATATCAATTTCTTTATGAACGTGCCGGTCACCAGCGAGGGTGGGCTGACCTTTGCAGACGGCATCTCCGGGGCGGGTAAGTACGTGGAAATGACAGCGAAAATGGACGTGATTGTACTGATCTCCAACTGTCCGCAGCTGAACAACCCCTGTAACGCCTATAACCCCACCCCGGTGGAAGTGGTGATCTGGGCAGACTGAGTCTTTCAACCCGGATCCGGACAATCATCAAGTATCCGCTACCCGGGACGGCCCGGTAGCCGAATCTACAGCGGGACGACCCGCCAGGCGAGAGCATGATGTTCAACAAGGTACTGATCGCAAACCGTGGCGCCATCGCCACTCGCATTATCCGCACCCTCAAGGCCATGCAGGTCACCAGTGTAGCCGTCTATGCTGAGGCAGATGCAGATGCACTGCACACCCGCCAGGCAGATGAAGCCTGGTCACTGGGTGATGGTAGCGCTGCAGATACCTACCTCAACACCGATAAGCTGTTCGCCATTATTGAACAAACCGGTGTGGATGCCATTCACCCGGGCTACGGTTTTCTCAGCGAAAATGCTGAATTTGTTGAACGCTGCGAAGCCTCTGGCATTGCCTTTATTGGCCCTACCCCGGATCAGATGCGGGCTTTCGGTTTAAAACACACCGCCCGCCAACTGGCGGAAGACACCCAGGTGCCGCTGCTGCCGGGAACCGGCCTGCTTGAAGACCGGGATCAGGCACACACCGAAGCGGACAGTATCGGCTACCCGGTGATGATTAAAAGCACCGCCGGTGGCGGTGGCATCGGCATGCAGATTTGCAAAAGCCGTGAGGAACTCACCGGGGCCTGGGATACCGTGCGCCGACTGAGCGCCAATAACTTCTCCAACAACGGCGTGTTTCTGGAAAAATACATCGAAAGTGCCCGCCACATTGAGGTGCAGGTGTTCGGCGATGGACAAGGCAACGCCGTATCCCTGGGGGAACGGGACTGTTCGGCACAGCGCCGCCACCAGAAAGTACTGGAAGAATCCCCTGCCCCTAACCTGTCTGAGGATGTACGGGCAACCTTGCACGATACCGCTCGCCGCCTGGTGGCCGCGGTAAAGTACCGCAATGCGGGCACCGTGGAATTTATTCTCGATCAGGCGACACAGTCGTTTTATTTCCTGGAAGTTAACACCCGCCTGCAGGTGGAACACGGGGTTACCGAACAGATTTTCGGGGTGGACCTGGTGGACTGGATGGTGCGGCTTGCCGCTGGAGAACTATCTGACATCAATAGCTTAGCCAGCAATCTTAAACCACATGGTCACGCCATTCAGGCCCGAATCTACGCGGAAGATCCGAACAAGGACTTCCAGCCCTGTGCCGGCCTGCTTACAGCCGTGAGCTTCCCACCAGCAGATGGCAAAGCCCGGCGTATAGATCACTGGATTGAAGCCGGCATTGAGGTATCCCCCCTGTTTGACCCCATGCTGGCCAAAATCATTGTCCACACTGCGGACCGGGCCAGTGCCCTGAAGGCCCTGGATGAGACCCTGGAGCAGACCCTGATCGAGGGCATTGAAACCAACCGGGACTATATCCGTACCATTATGGCGGATGACGCCTTCGCCCAGGGCCAGATGACCACCCGCTACCTGAATGGCTTCCGCTACCATCCGGCTACCCTGGATGTGCTGGCCAGTGGCACCATGACCACGGTGCAGGACTACCCAGGGCGAACCGGTTACTGGCCCGTGGGTGTGCCCCCCTCTGGTCCCTTTGACAGCCTGAGCTTCCGTCTGGGCAACCGCCTACTGGGCAACAGTAACGATGCTGCCGGCCTGGAACTGACCCTTAACGGGCCTACGCTGCGCTTCAACAGCGCCACCACCATTGCCCTCACCGGTGCCGACCTGAGTGCCACTCTGGATGGCGAGCCTGTGGCCCTGAACCAGAGTGTGGCTATTGTCCCGGGCCAGACCCTGAAACTGGGCAAGGTCACCGGCAAAGGCGCCCGGGCTTACCTGGCTATTGCCGGGGGCATCCAGTGCCAGCCCTATCTCGGCTCACGGAGCACCTTTACCCTGGGCCAGTTCGGCGGCCACGGTGGCCGTGCCCTGCGCACCGGTGACGTGTTACACCTGGACCCCGATGCCCAGGCGCCGGTGAACGCCAGCCTGCCTGAAGCCCTGCTGCCAGCGCTCACGGACCAATGGACGCTGCGCTGCATCTATGGTCCCCACGGGGCTCCGGACTTTTTCACCGAAAAGGACATGGACACCTTTTTTACCAGCGACTGGCAGATCCACTACAACTCCGCCCGCACCGGCATCCGCCTGGTGGGGCCCAAGCCGGAATGGGCCCGCCGTGACGGTGGCGAGGCGGGCATGCACCCCTCCAACATCCACGATAACGCCTATGCGGTGGGCACCGTGGATTTCACCGGCGACATGCCGGTGATCCTGGGGCCGGATGGCCCGTCACTGGGGGGCTTTGTCTGCCCCGTGACCGTGATCAAGGCGGACCTGTGGAAACTGGGCCAGCTGAAAGCCGGCGACAAAGTCCGCTTCCAGCCCATCAGCCTGGAAGATGCGGATGCCCTGGCCATTGAGCAGGATCAGTCCGTGGATCAACTGAGCCAGCCGCAACGCCAGGTGGAAACTTACCGCCCTGCATCCCCAGTACTGAAACGCCTTAGCGCTGAACAGGCCGGTGTGGATATCACCTACCGCCCCTCCGGTGACCGCTACCTGCTGATCGAATACGGCCCCATCGAGCTGGATCTGCGCCTGCGCTTTCGCGCTCACGCTCTGATGCTGTGGCTTGAAGAGCAGTCCCTGGAGGGCATTCTGGAGCTGACCCCGGGCATACGCTCACTGCAGGTGCACTTCGCCCCGGAGATCCTCTCCCGCAGCACACTGCTGAATCTGCTGGAGCAGGCGGAGACCCACCTGCAACAGCAGAAAGACCTGGAAGTGCCTTCCCGCATCGTCTGGCTGCCCCTGTCCTGGGACGATGAGGCATGCCAGCAGGCCATCGATAAATACATGCAGTCGGTACGCAAAGATGCCCCCTGGTGCCCCAGCAATATCGAGTTTATTCGCCGCATAAACGGCATGGCCACCACGGAAGAGGTAAAAAAGACCGTATTTGATGCCAGTTATGTGGTCATGGGCCTGGGTGACGTCTATCTCGGCGCCCCGGTGGCCACCCCCTATGACCCCCGGCACCGCCTGGTGACCACCAAGTACAACCCGGCCCGTACATGGACTGCTGAGAATTCCGTGGGCATCGGTGGCTCCTACATGTGCGTGTATGGCATGGAAGGCCCTGGGGGCTACCAGTTCGTGGGCCGCACCCTGCAGATGTGGAACCGTTACCGCCAGACCAAGGACTTCACCCAGCCCAACCTGCTGCGTTTCTTCGACCAGATCCGCTTCTATCAGGTGGAAGCGGAAGAGCTGAAACAGATCCGCCGGGACTTCCCCAAAGGGGGCTTTGAGTTGAAAGTGGAACACACCACCTTCAACCTGAACCGCTATCAGGAATTTCTGGGAGACAACCAGGACAGCATCAGCCGCTTTACCGATCAGCGTAATCAGGCCTTCGAAGAGGAACTTGAGCGGTGGGTGGCCAGTGGCCAGATCAACTTCGAGTCCCAGCAGGACCTGGCGGAGCATGATGGTGAGGCCCTGCCCGAGGGCACCCCCGTGGAATCCCCGGTGGCCGGTAATATCTGGAAGCTGATGGTGAGTGAAGGTACCCAGGTGGCAGAAGGCCAGGTGGTAGCCATACTGGAATCCATGAAAATGGAAATTGAAGTCACTGCCCCGGAGGCGGGCAAGGTCATCCATATTGCCCGCCAGGAAGGCCAGCAGATCAATGCCGGTCAGGCAGTGGTGGTTATTGCTGGCGACTAGCAGGTAAAGACACCCCCAGGGAGTCAGTGGCGATAATCCACCCCCGGGGTCAGCGGGCTACGGTACCAGCGTTCAAACACATCAGCAGGCATGGGATGGCTCAGGTAAAAACCCTGCATGTGCCGACAACGCCGGTATCGCAGCAACTCCAACACCGCTTCATTCTCAATGCCTTCAGCGATCACCTGAAGGCCCAGATTACTGCCAAGATTAATAATCGCCTCGATAATGTCCAGACTAGCCTTGTCCGTTTGTACCTCCCGCACAAAATCCTTGTCAATTTTCAGCACATTCAGAGGCAGTTGTTTCAGGTAATTCAAACTGGAATAGCCTTTTCCAAAATCATCCAGGGCAATCCCCAGGCCTGTATTGCGCAGCTTACTCAGGGTTCGTTGCACCTGATGCATATCGTAAATAAACACCTTTTCAGTGATCTCAAGCTGAATCTGTTCCGGCGCTACCCCTGTGGTTTGCATCAAGCGCTCTACCCGCTGGCCAAAGTGCTTCAGCCGGAATTGAAATGGCGACACATTAACGGACATCTTCAGGTCCCCCATGGCGGTTTGAGCCCACCGGGCCTGCTGCTTGAAAGCCTCTGTAAGCACCCAGTCACCCAGTGGCTGAATCAGCCCCGTGGATTCTGCCAGGGGAATAAACACGTTCGGGCTCAGATTCTCCCCAGGCCAGCGTAACAACGCCTCCACCCCCACAACCTGGTGTCTTTCCGTATCAATAAAGGGCTGGTAGTACAGGGTAAACGTCTGGTCTTCTATGGCCTGACGCATTCGGGTTTCCAGCTGCAGCAGGGACTTGGCCCGCACATTCAGGGAGGGGGTGAAAAACCGCATCTGGTTGGGGCCACTTTCTTTGGCGTGATACATGGCGGCATCGGCATTTTTCACCAGGGTTTCCATGTTTCTGCCATCCGTGGGATAGAGGCTGATTCCGATACTGGAGGAAATCTCTAATTTGGTATCCTGAAATAAAATCGCCCGATTAATGGCATCCTGAATATCATGGGCCACCCGGGTAACACCTTCAGCGTGCCTGACCTCTGCCAGTATCACCAGGAACTCGTCCCCCCCCAGACGCCCCACCACGTCTTCATCCCGGACACAGTGGCGTATGCGCCGGGCAACTTCCCGCAGTGCCACGTCACCGGCTTCATGGCCGAAATTATCATTAATCGGTTTAAACCGATCCAGATCCACAAAAAGTACAGCGCACTTCTGTTTGTGCCGGGTGGCAAACGCCAATAACCGTTCACCGAGCTGAAACACCAGGGCCCGGTTGGACAAGCCCGTCAGGCTGTCATGCTGAGCCGCATGGAGCAGCCGTTCTGAGTCCTTTTTCCGCTCAGTAATATCCACACAGGTGCCAGCAATCAATACCGGCTGACCCTGTTCGTCTCTCTCGGACACATGGGCATGGGCAATCATCCAGCGCCAATGGCCGTCCCGGGTACGCAGGCGCAATTCCACACCCTTGTTCTTTAATTCATGTGGCAGCGGCAAGAGGTCCCGACCTTGCCAGTAAGTCAGATCATCCGGGTGCAACAATGACTGCCAGAAGGACAGTTTTCTGGTTTCACTGGAAGGGGAATAGCCCAATGCTTCAGTGAGGGAATTCAGATCCAGCAAACGGCGCTCCTTCACCTCCAGATGCCATAAATGAAACGAGGCCCACTCCAGGGCGATTTCCATATCCAGTTTGCTTTTGCGCAAGGCCTCTTCGGTGCTTTTGCGTTTATGGATATCCACCGTGGCACCGTGCAACCGTGTCCCTCGCCCTTTCTCATCACGGCGGGAAACAATGCCCCGGGAATACAGCCAGCGCCACTGACCATCCCTGGTGCGGAAACGGTGCTCAATACTCAGCATCCGGCGCTGACCCTGGCTGATGTCATCCAGTTGTTTCCGGGACTCTATCCGATCATCAGGATGCAACAGTTCCAGCCAGTGCGCTAACGGATTCAGTCTATTTCTGGCCATGGGGAATGCCTTGAATAAAGGCCCCGTAACAATCACTTTCTGGCTTCGAGGATGGATATCCCACACGCCAAGATTGCCCGCCTCCAGTGCCAGGTTCAGCATTTTCTCACTGCGCCTGAGCTGCTTTTCAGCCTTTTTGCGACTGGAAATATCCCGGGCAATACAGGTGAATTTCTGCTCACCCTGAAGCTCCATTTCCGATACCGTCAGCTCCACCGGAAAAGCGAGCCCCTCACGGGTTAGCATCATCATTTCCCGGCAGCTGCCAGCCATGGCCGCCAGCCCGGTCTGTTGCTGACTGGACAGATACTGCTGATGCTCTTTGCGGCCTTCTGCAGGCAGTAATTGGCTGACGCTTTGCCCCAGAATCTCGTCCTGTGGGTAGCCAAAGGCCTGCTCTGCTGCCGGGTTGAAGGTTTCGATGAACCCCTGCTGGTCAATAACCAGGATAGGATCCACCGTGGTATCAAGGATCGACACCAGTTTCCCGTGCTCTTCCTCTGCCTGATGTTGAGCAGTCATGTCCCGGGTTATCTTCAGAAAGCCAAGAATCCTGCCCTTACTATCATCGACCCGGGTCAGGGTGTTGTGGGCCAGAAAACGGGAACCGTCGCTGCGCATCTGCCACCCCACATCCACCATTCGGCCTGTTTGCCGGGCAGTTTCCAGCACTTTTTGCGGATAATCAGCAGCCACATCCTCAGGTGTGAAGAGCCGGCTATAGGGCTGCCCCAGAATCTCCTCCTCTGAAAAACCCCGCAATCGCTCGGCGCCCTTATTCCAGCTGCTGACATAACCCTCTGGGTCTAGGGAATAAATGGCATAATCCTCTACCGCCTGCACCAGCATAGAGTGATGCCATTCCATCTGCTCGGTCTTCGTCAGCAAACGCTGGCGCCAGGTCTGAGAGTGATACAGTGTCACTACCTGCCACCACACCAGAGCACCAATCGCCAGCATGACCCCCAGAACATAAAGCGCGTTCTCAAGACTCGGGGCGTACCAGCCCAACCGCGCCACATTGTGCAACAGAAAATTATACGCCACCGGTAACAGCATCAACGGCACTAACAGTCGCCGGGCAAATTGGCCGGCAATGGTCTGGCTGGTGAAAATTTTCATGGGCCCCTGGCCCGGGCTGGCCAGCAACAGACTCAGGGTCAGCAGTATCAGCAGTAATGCCGCAGGTATCGACATGGGGAAGGCGGTACCCAGGTCTGCCAGTACAATGGCACCTTCTGCATAGCCGAACAGGGCCAATAAACACAGCATCAGACCCGCCAGGCCCAGTATCTGAGCCAATACCACCCCGCTCCTGAATTGCAGCGCCATGGCTGCTGCTGACAACAAGGCCACCACAAAGGCAGTGGTGGGTGCCAGCAGCCACTGTTGGGGAACAGGGTCACGGGGGAACCCGGTGAACAGGTACAGCACAAATGTCCCCAGGGCCAGGAACAGGGCCAACACAGACAACCCATGGCGAAGTCCACTTCTGATTCTGGAAACACTCTCCAGGGGAATACTGAGTGCCCAACCGCACAGGAGTATTGCCAGGGCGCCGGAAAAGCTCGGCAAAAAGATATCTACATCAGCAGGGCCCAAAGCACGGATAATCAGGCTAAGTCCACTGACCACCACGAGCAACATACCCAGCCCACGGGAAAGCTCAGAAAGTCTTGCTCGGAGCTCAGTGCAGGCATCCATGCTCCCTGCCACATCACGCTGTTTATCATTAACCCCTGTCATATCACCATAATCTGGGTCTTATTAACTGGACCTGCTGCAGGAAGCTGCCACTCTCCTTTTAGTGAACTCTCAGGCGTTGGGGAGTTCACTTTTCACTGTTCATTTTTCACTGATTGCCGGAATCAGCCACTGAGTTATCAAGCGGTGCTGCTTGTGCATGTAATCAGGGTCGGAGGGGGGCAGCGGGTCTGCGGTCATGACCACGGTCATGGCCAGTGAAGGGATGACATACAGCATCTGGCCGCCAAACCCCCGGCCATAGTAGGTTTGATGCCCAGAAAGCTCAGTGATAAACCAGCCATAGCCATAGGCATCCCCGGAATAGGGAGAATGGCCCCGCCCCTGCCAGGATTCTTCTATCCAGTCCGGTGACAGAACCTGGTGATCGCGGTGCCGGCCCTGGTTGCGGTATAGCTCCCCTATATGCAGCAATGCCAGGGGCGACAGAAACATATCGTTGCCACCAAAGTAGATTCCCTGGGGGTCTTTATGCCAGGGGTGAATCATGATGTTCAGGGCATTACCCAGCCATTCCCGGGTCAGATCCAGGGTGCTGCGTCCGGTGAGCCGGGTGAGTAGCGCAGACAGCAGGTGGGAGCTGCCCGTGGAATAGAGCATGCCCTCCCCCGGCTCCGCCTCGAAGGGCCGGCTGAGCACATAGTGCACCCAGTTATCACTGTTGACCCAGTCGACGTACGCCTCCCCTGAGGTTCGGCTCAAACCGGACTGCATCGCCAGCAGATGGCCAATGGTAATGTCATTGACCCGGGGGTTGGCCTGGGGCGGTACCGGCAGCATCCCGGCAATGGGCTGTTCAGAACCGGGAATAACCCCCCGGTCAATAGCAGCCCCCACCACCGCAGAGAGCACTGTTTTGGACAGGGATTTGATATTGGCGGGCTGGTCTACCCCGGGGCCCCCAAACACCTGGGCCAACACCAGTTCACCCTCTACGGACACCAGAACGCTGTGTAATC
>REBR01000109.1 GCA_007692645.1 Halomonadaceae bacterium
AGTCTGGGCCGTGTCTCAGTCCCAGTGTGGCTGATCATCCTCTCAGACCAGCTACGGATCGTCGCCTTGGTGAGCCATTACCCCACCAACAAGCTAATCCGACATGGGCCCATCCAATAGCGCAAGGTCCGAAGATCCCCTGCTTTCCCCCGTAGGGCGTATGCGGTATTAATCCGGGTTTCCCCGGGCTATCCCCCACTACTGGGTAGATTCCTACGCGTTACTCACCCGTCCGCCGCTCGTCAGCATCCCGAAGGACCTGTTACCGCTCGACTTGCATGTGTTAAGCCTACCGCCAGCGTTCAATCTGAGCCATGATCAAACTCTTCAGTTTTATATCTTTTTGAAGCCGAAGCTTCGGTTCTAGCTCAAAGCTACTTCACTCATAAATCAACGAGCTACTAACTTTGATGATCGTTTTGCCGGATCACCTCAGTCAGCGCCCACACGCAATTACTTGACCTGATTGTTAAAGAGCGTAACGAACCCAGATAATGCTGCTTGTCTGTGCCGTTATGAGGATGCGAATTCTACGCTAAATCCCCTGCCTGTCAACCGTTTTCTTTCGGCGTTTGAACTGATTACTGATTGCTCAACGCCCGGTATGACTGGCCTCGTTGAGGTTAGGCGCGAACGCTGTGTGCCTCAAGAGAGAGCGCATTCTACAGCTTTCTCCCCAGGGGTCAACGACTATCCGGGAAATTTTATTCCCCGTTCTCCACAACCACGGCTGCGGCTGCGACCACTGCCTTACTGCGTGCTTCCTGCAGTGTTTCGCCACGGGCCAGGGCCACCCCCATACGGCGACGCCCACTTAAGGCCGGCTTACCAAAAAGCCGTATTTGCGTATCCGGCACCACCAGCGCCTGGGCCAATCCGCTGTAATTGGGCGCTGTCATCTCCCCTTCAGGCAGGATCACAGCAGAGGCAGAAGGACCGAACTGACGGATAGCCGGTATTGGCAATCCCAGAATGGCCCGCACATGCAGTGCAAATTGGGACAGGTCCTGGGAAATCAGCGTGACCATGCCGGTATCATGGGGCCGGGGGGAGACTTCACTGAACAGTACCTCGTCACCGCGCACGAACAGCTCCACCCCAAACACGCCATAGCCACCCAGGGCACTGGTTACTTTACTGGCAATGTCCTGGGCACTGGCCAGGGCTTGGGCAGACATACCGTGGGGCTGCCAGGATTCCCGGTAATCCCCCTCTTCCTGGCGGTGGCCAATGGGCTCACAGAAGCTGGTGCCACCGGCGTGCTGTACTGTTAACAGGGTGATTTCATAATCAAAGGGAACAAAACCCTCCACAATAACCTTGCCCTTACCGGCCCGGCCCCCTTCCTGGGCATACTTCCAGGCAGCGCCGATATCCCCCTCTTCCCGCACCAGGCTTTGGCCTTTTCCAGACGAGCTCATTACCGGCTTGATCACACAGGGCATACCCAGTGCCGCAATCGCCTGACGGTAATCCTCTTCGGTGTCCACAAAGGCATACGGCGAGGTGGGAAGATTGAGCTCCTCCGCTGCCAGTCGACGAATACCTTCCCGGTCCATGGTTAACTGGGTAGCCCGTGCGGTGGGCACAATATTGAACCCCTCCTGCTCAAGGGTCACCAACGCCGCCGTGGCAATGGCTTCAATCTCCGGCACCACCAGGTGGGGCTGTTCTTCACGGATAACCGCACTCAGGGCATCGCCATCCAGCATGTTGATTACATGGGAGCGATGGGCTACCTGCATAGCCGGGGCGTTGCCATAACGGTCAACGGCGATCACCTCAATGCCAAGGCGCTGCAGCTCAATCACCACCTCTTTACCCAGCTCACCACAACCACACAGCATGACCCGGGTAGCCCCTGCACTCAGGGGGGTGCCGATTGTCACCGGCGCATTATTCGTCAGGCTCATGACCGCCCCCCTATTAGCATCTTTTTTTCACGCTCAGCTATCATTTCAAGTACTTCCTGTTTTTCAGCGGCGGTCATGGCAGCCCAGCGGGTAATCTCACTCACTGTTCGCTGGCAACCAATACAAAGGTCATTTTCATCCAGGGCACAGACACTGATACAGGGAGACTCAATGGTCCGGTCCCGGGGACCCTCTATTACACTCACTCTGGCCGCCCTGGCTTTACCGGGGTCAAATGCTCGTTATAACGGGCCCCGTTGTGAACGTAGTGGGCTGCACTCAACTCCAGCATCTTGCGTTGCTGGTCGTTCAATTCTTTCTTCACCTTCCCCGGGGAGCCCACCACCATGCTCCCATCTGGCACTACCATGCCTTCTGGTATCAGGGTATTGGCGCCAATCAGACAGTGCTTGCCAATGACTGCCCCATTAAGAATGACGGCATTGATGCCAATAAGGGAGTAATCCCCCACGGTGCACCCATGCAACATGGCCTTATGGCCAACGGTCACCCCCTTGCCCAGGGTCAGTTTGATGCCGGGATCCGTGTGCAGAATGGCCCCGTCCTGAATGTTGCTTTGGGCACCCAGGGTAATCAGGTCGTTATCCCCCCGAATCACAGCGTTAAACCAGACACTGACCTGCTCTTCCAGCAAAACGGAACCGATGATAGTGGCATTGTCTGCAACAAAATGGCCATTACCACGGAATTCCACGCGCTTGTCCTGCAAGTGATACATCATGAGTCAATACTCGCTTAATTGAAGGTGTGTGCTGTCAGCGCTTTTTTGCGACCGCTTTGGGGTCCGGCTGGCTCAGGTCGATTCCGGCGTCATAGGCAACATTCAGGAAATCCACCAATACCGCCGCTGACAGCCCCCATATTTGATACGTCTCCCACTGGTAACAGGGAATATGCAGTTTGTTGCCGGCAATGGTAACGGTATCTGTTCGCAATCGCCGGTCTTCCAGGAAAAAAGACACCGGCACCCGGAAAATGGCATCCAGCTCCTTTTCCTGAGGCACGAAGGTGCAATCCTCAGGAATCACTGCCGCAAAAGGGGACACCAGGATGCTGTGCAGGGAAACCACCTGGGATAAAGGACTGATCACCTCTACCTGCTCGCGCCTGAGGCCAATTTCCTCTTCACTTTCCCGCAGAGCGGTGTGAAGCAATGACTCATCCGCCGGCTCGCGCATACCACCAGGAAAAGCCACCTGGCCACTATGGGTACTCATGCCGGTAGTGCGCTGGGTCAGAATGATTTCCGGATTACCAGAGTAAGTAACCGGCACCAGAATGGCCGCCTCCGGATAACTCACCGCAAGCTTCCTCGGCTCATAGCCGGCTAGTTTCTGGCGCAATCGCTCAATCACAGGGGATCCTCAAAATGACAGGACAAAAAGGTATCACAGCCAGGGGAGTCAATGAACCAGGAAAAACAGCCCTGTTAATGGTGTCATGTTGAAGGGTTTGTCGTATGCAGACAAAAGGGCCGTCGCGGTATAATCTGCAGGGCAAGCCAATTTATCCCCCAAGTCGCCTTTAACAAGGCAAATAACGAGGTCAGTCATGAATTTTTGCAGTCACTGCGGCACCGCCGTAGAAGAGCGCATCCCGGCCGGTGATAACCGGTCCCGGTTTATCTGCCCTGGCTGCGGCACCATTCATTACTCCAACCCCCGCATTGTGGCTGGCACCATTCCGGTATGGCAGGACCAGATACTGTTATGCCGCCGGGCCATTGAGCCACGGCATGGCTACTGGACCCTCCCCGCAGGCTATATGGAAAACACCGAAACCACCGAAGAGGCCGCCCTGAGGGAAACCTGGGAAGAGGCTCAGACCCGGGTCACCCTGGATGGACTCTATTGTGTAATGAGCGTGCCTCACATTGACCAGGTGCACATGTACTTCCGTGCCAGCCTGGTTGATGGCAGCTTCAGCGCCGGGGAAGAATCACTGGAAGTGGCCTTGTTCCATGAACACAACATCCCCTGGGACCAGCTGGCATTCCCCACCATCCAGGACGCCCTGAAACGGTATTTCCGGGAACGGCGGGAGCAGCGCTTTACCCTGCTGGTGGATGATATTCGCCGCCCCCTGAAAAACTATTGAGCCTGCACCTCATCTGCTACATCTCTTCCAGGCGATACACTTCATAGGCAGGCTCTTCATAAGGATGAGCCTGCTTGAGCGCCTTAAGGGCTGGCACAATCAGCCCATCACTGCACACCATTTCCACCCGGTACTCCTCCACCCGCTCAATTTCCCCCTGCTCACCAATAAAAGGCTGACTACCAGCCAGCGGGCGAAACTGCCCCTGCCCCAGCACCTGCCAGGCACAACAGTCGTAATCGCCAATTTTGCCGCCACCGGCGGCAAAGATGGCTGCCTTGGTAGCTTCCGCATAATCCACGGGTACGAAGTAGCACAATTTATACATTGCCTGAGAACTCCTCATTACCTGGTTGAATAGCGACCTCTTAAGGCCCGGAAAGCCCGCGGCTTCAGGCACTGAAAAGAGGCATTATAAGTTACCCACATTTTCTGTGGATATCTCTGTGAACAGTTTTGGGGAAGGTCCCCCAGAGCGGCTCAATGACAGGCTTCAGGTCAAATTGACGCCTTTTTCACCAGTATAATTTATCAATAAAAATCAACAAGTTAAAAAGCATAAAAAGCCCTTGCCCGAAAAACAAAAGTAGGTTAGCAAGAAAGTTAGACGTGCTCCGAAAATGTGCATAACACTTCCCTGTCAAGCCTTGACTTCGTCAAATTTCAGCGTTTTTCAGGACTTTTTTGCGGCAAAAAGTCGTCGCAGCGACCGGTTTACGGAGGAAGTGTTTCAGGGGGTGACAATCGGGGTAACAGACTCCCGGGCACCAGTTACATGGAGTAACATGGCACCACAAGAGTTGCATGCTATGTATTAGCCAAGCCAATGCCTGGCATTTCGGAACAGACGCATCCAGGCCCCATCTTCCTGCCAGTCAGCGGGATGCCAGGAATTCTGTACGGTACGGAAGACCCGTTCCGGGTGAGGCATCATCAGGGTCACCCGGCCATCGTCATTGCTTACCCCGGTAATACCCTGGGGCGAGCCGTTAGGATTGGCCGGGTAGGTCTCCGTGGCGCCACCCGCATTGTCCACATAACGCATGGACAATTGCTGTGCCGCCACCAAGGCTGACAACTGCTCAGCCCCTTTAAACTCTGCCCGCCCCTCACCATGAGCAATGGCAATGGGTATACGGGAACCTTCCATGCCCTTCAACAGCAGCGACCGTGAAGGCATCACCTCCACCATCACCTGGCGGGCCTCAAACTGCTCTGAACGGTTACGGACAAAGTGTGGCCAGTGTTGCGACCCGGGGATCAGCTCACGCAGGTTAGACATCATCTGGCAGCCATTGCAGACCCCCAGTGCCAGCACATCCGGGCGCTCGAAGAAGGCCGCAAACTGATCCCGACCCCGGCTGTTGAACAGGATGGACTTGGCCCAACCTTCACCGGCACCCAGTACGTCCCCGTAGGAAAAGCCACCACATGCCACCAGAGACTGGAATTCATCCAGGGTCACCCGCCCGGAGAGCACATCACTCATGTGCACATCCACGCTGTCAAACCCGGCCCGGTCGAAGGCGGCCGCCATTTCCATCTGACCATTGACCCCCTGCTCACGCAGAACCGCAATACGCGGACGCACACCTTTATTAATCATGGGTGCGGCAATATCGTCTTCCGGAGCAAAGGTCAGGCTCGCCGTCAGGCCGGGGTCGTCATTGCGCGCCAGTTGCTGAAACTCCTGCTCAGCGCAGTCCGCATTGTCCCGCAGCGACTGCATGCAATAACTGGTTTCCGCCCACAGCTGATGATAATAGGAACGGGCTTCAGACAGCACCCTATTGCCCTGGAGGATAATACTGATACGGTCATCATCGCTCAGGCTACCAATCACTGAGGTCTGCTGACTCAGGCCAGCCTCACTGAAGCGGCGCAAAATGTCGGCACTGGACGCCCGGGGCACCTGAATAACCGCCCCCAGCTCTTCGTTAAACAGCTCCCGGGGGAGTTGGCTGGGTTCACTGGCCAGCTCATCCAGACACACAGTCACACCGGTATGGCCGGCGAAAGCCATTTCACACAACGTGGTGAACAGACCACCATCAGAGCGATCATGATAAGCCAGCAGCAGATTCTCACGATTCAGTTGCTGGATCGTTTTAAAGAAATTCTTCAGGTCTTGGGGGTCATCCAGGTCAGGGGCCACAGCACCCATGGCGCCGTAGACCTGGGCAAGGGCTGAGCCACCGATACGGTTACGGCCTGCCCCCAGGTCCACCAGAATCAGGTCGGTATCACCGCAATCTGTGCGTAACTGGGGTGTCAGAGTCCGGCGCACGTCGCTGACCGGAGCAAAACCGCTGATAATCAGCGACAACGGTGAAGTCACCGATTTTTGCTGATCATTCTCTTCCCACACCGTTTTCATGGACATGGAGTCTTTGCCCACGGGAATGCTGATACCCAAAGCCGGACACAGTTCCATACCTACCGCTTTCACCGTGGCATACAGATTGGCATCCTCACCCGGGTGGCCGGCGGGGGCCATCCAGTTGGCTGACAAACGGATATCAGACAACTGATCGATGGCAGCGGCGGCCATATTGGTCACGGTTTCCCCTACAGCCATACGCCCGGATGCGGGACCATCAATACAAGCCACCGGAGTACGCTCACCCATGGCCATGGCCTCGCCGGTGTAGCCACGGTAAGAGGAAGTGGTCACCGCAACATCCGCAACCGGCACTTGCCAGGGCCCCACCATCTGGTCACGGGCCACCATGCCGGTAATGGACCGGTCACCAATGGTAATCAGGAAACCCTTACCGGCAACGGCAGGCAGTTGCAACACTCGCTGGGCGGCGTCTTTGATATCAATGGTCCGGGAATCAAACACCGGCTTGCTGAAATGGGCCTTTTCCACACTGCGGTGCATTTTTGGCGGTTTGCCAAACAGCACCTGCATGGGCAGGTCTACCGGGGCGTTATTAAAGTAACTGTCCTGCACCGTCAGGGCCGGGTCTTCCAGGGCTTCGCCAACGTCTGCATAGGGGCAGCGTTCACGGCGGCAAATAGCATCAAAACGCCCCATATCTTCCGGGGTGACCGCCAATACGTAGCGCTCCTGAGACTCATTGCACCAGATTTCTGCCGGTGACATGCCCGGCTCGTCGTTAGGCACATCCCGTAATTCAAACCGGCCTCCACGGCCACCGTCCTTCACCAGTTCCGGCAAAGCATTAGACAGCCCCCCGGCACCCACATCATGGATAAAGGCAATGGGATTGGCGTCACCCAACTGCCAGCAGCGGTCAATCACTTCCTGGCAGCGGCGCTCCATTTCCGGATTACCCCGTTGTACCGAGGCAAAATCCAGATTCTCCGCACTGGCGCCAGAATCCATTGAGGAGGCAGCGCTCCCCCCCAGACCAATCAGCATGGCCGGGCCACCCAGCACAATCAGCCGGGCTGAAGTGGGAATTTCGCCTTTTTCCACGTGGCCCTCACGGATATTACCCATGCCGCCAGCGATCATGATGGGCTTGTGGTAGCCCCGCACTTCCTCACCGGCAGGGCCGGCTACCGTCTGCTCAAAGGTGCGGAAATAACCACACAGATTAGGACGGCCGAATTCGTTATTAAAAGAAGCGCCGCCAATGGGACCTTCCAGCATGATATCCAGGGGGCTGGCCAGTCGCTGGGGGCGGCTCGGCAGTGTTTCCCAGGGCCGGACAAATCCCGGCAAATGCAGGTTCGACACGGTAAATCCCGTCAGCCCCGCTTTTGGTTTGCCACCCTTACCGGTGGCGCCCTCATCGCGGATCTCACCACCAGCGCCGGTGGCGGAACCCGCAAAAGGGGAGATCGCCGTGGGGTGGTTGTGGGTTTCCACCTTGATCAGAATGTGGATAGGCTCATCACTATACACATAGCGCTGGGAGGCCGGTTCCGGATAAAACCGTTGCCCCTGGCTGCCCTGGAGTACCGCGGCATTATCACTATAAGCGGACAACACCCCTTTACCATTGAGCATATTGGTATTGCGAATCATGGCAAACAGGGATTTTTCCTGGGCTTCCCCATCAATATCCCAGGAGGCATTGAAAATCTTGTGGCGACAATGCTCCGAATTCGCCTGGGCGAACATCATCAGCTCTACATCCGTGGGGTCCCGATCGAGCCCCTGGAATGCAGTAACCAGATAGTCAATTTCATCCTCTGCCAGGGCCAGACCAAGCTCACCATTGGCCTCCACCAGGGCATCACGCCCCCCTTCACCCAAGGGAATCTGGGACAGGGGCTTGGGCTCCTCACCACCAAACAGCAGTTCAGCACCGGCCATTTCATGGAAGACCCGCTCCGTCATGCGGTCATGGAGCAGCGCCGCAAGATTCTCCCGCTGAGTGCGGGTCAGCCGTGACGGTGTACGCAGGTAATAGGCCAGGCCACGTTCAATGCGCCGGATAGGTCGCAGGCCACAGTTACTGGCAATATCCGTGGCTTTACTGGACCAGGGGGAAATCGTTCCCGGGCGGGGCACCACCAGAAACAGCACCCCATCGGTTGTCTCAACGGCGGCATCAGGACCATAACTCAGCAGACGATCCAGCACCTGCTGCTGGGCAACCGTCAGATTCTCCTGCAAATCCACAAAGTGCATGAATTCGGCATAGACCGAGGCCACATCGGGCACCAGATCGCGCACTTGAGACAACAGGTTGTCAGCACGAAAGGGTGACAGGGCGGGAGCGCCACGCAGTTCCAGCATGATAATTAAGGGCCTCGCAAAGATAGGCAATGTGAACGGGGGAATTTGAGATTGCGTATGATACTGGAAAGGCATCAATGAATACAGATTAGGACACCCGCAGATGCCCCAGGGGCCCTCTTTATTGACCACCAATTGACTGGGGTCATAGTCCCGGAGATCATAGAGCTTATTAGGGACATACAAACCGCCATCGGCAGTACCGGCATCAGGACGGGTGCAGGAGCATAGGCAACGGGAGTGGGTTTTATTAAAAACCACAATAGTAACGGCGGTTATTCAGCCGCCACCTTCACGGCAGGCAGGTATCAGCCGTTTCAGTGGCTGCTCAGTCAAGGTGGCTTCGGGTCTCCCTTGCGACTGTTGCTGGCATTACTGCTAAGCGCTGTTGCAGGCTGCTCCCCCCCCACCATCCTGGAGCGCATTGAGCAGGAAAAAGTCCTGCACGTGGTCACCCTCACCGCCCCTGGCATTTATTACCAGGAGCGCGGCCAGGAAGCGGGCCTGGAGTTTGAACTGGCGCAACGTTTTGCAGATAGCCTGGGGGTAGAGCTACGCCTGGAGGTTGCCCATAACCTGGCAGAGCTCTATGAGCGACTCGACCAGGGTCATACGCACCTTGCCGCAGCTGGCCTGCCTATTAATGAACAACTGCGTAATCGCTACCGGGTAGGCCCCCACTATCTACATACTCGCCCGGTTGTTATCTATCGGGGGGGCACTAAACGCCCCCACTCAGTGGAGGACCTGTTAGGCCGCTCCATTACCGTCATTGCCGGCAGTCATCATGACTACCGGCTGCAAAGCATGGCTGAAACCCTGCCTGAATTAAGCTGGGAGGCACGTGACGATATTGATGATGCCGAGCTGTTGCACCGGGTCAATGAAGGCAGCCTGGATATTGCCCTGATCGATTCCAACCAGTTGGCCATTAACAAGGTGTATTACCCCATGGTACGGGAAGCCTTCAAGGTGGATAGTCACATGCCCATCGCCTGGCTGTTTCCGGCGGGGGAAGACAACTCGCTAATGAGAAAAGCCCGTCAGTTTCACCGGCAGATCCAGCAGGATGGCACCTTCGCACAACTGGAAGAACGCTATTTCGGGCACCTGGACCGGCTGGATTATGTGGGTGCACGCACTTTCGTCAAACACCTGGAGAACCGCCTTCCCCGCTACCGGGAAACCTTCCAGGCGGCGGCTGAAGCTCACGACCTGGATTGGCGACTCACCGCAGCCATCGGTTACCAGGAATCCCATTGGCGGCCAGAGGCGGTGTCCCCCACCGGGGTCCGCGGAATAATGATGTTAACCCAGTCCACCGCCAAGTTTATGGGTGTAGAGGACCGGGTGGATGCCACTGCCAGCATCTGGGGGGGCACCCGCTACTTCAAGCGGATGCAGGGGATTATTCCGGATCGTATTACCGAACCGGACCGTACCTGGTTTGCCCTGGCCGCCTATAATGTGGGTTATGGCCACCTGGAGGATGCCCGGCGCCTGACTCAGGCTGGTGGCAAAGACCCGGACAAATGGATGCACGTTAAGCAGTTCCTGCCCCTGCTGGCTCAGCAAAAATGGTACTCACAGACCCGCTACGGCTATGCCCGGGGCTGGGAGCCGGTAATCTACGTACAGAACATCCGCCGCTACTACGACGTTCTGACCTGGATGAACCCGGACCAGGACCCCTCCGGCACCCTGGCGGGAGAAGTGGAGTCTCCTCTGCAGGAGGAGCAACAACCCACTGATCCCCTGCCACTGAACAACCAGCAACCGGGCCTGCCCGCATCGGATATCCACACCCTTCCCTGGGCCCTGTAATGGGACACTAGTCGTCTGCCGCCTGCAGGGCATAGTCTATCTGGCTGCGGGTGAAACCCCGGCGAGACAGAAACCGCCCCTGTTTACCCAGCTCCTGCCATGACCGTTTAACCGCCACTGGAAAACGCCGCTGTTGTTGCTCCAGCGCCCAGGCCTGCCACTGCTCCTCACTGATATCCGCCAGCGCCTGGGGCCGCCAGTGCACTCCCCGCTGCTGCAGGTCCGCAAGAATTCGCATGGGTCCATAGCCCTGCTCAACCCGGTGGCGGACAAAAATTTCCGCAAAGCGCTCGTCGTTGAGCCAACCCTGTTGCTGCAGCCGCTCCAGCACCGGCTCAATATCAGCAGATACAAACCCCCGCTGCACCAGCTTGAAATACAATTCCTGGCGGCTGTGTTCACGCCGTGTCAACAACTTGAGGGCCCGGTGTTCAATGTCTTCAGGGGGCGGTGACTGGTCACTGTGTTCGCTCAACGGTCTGCTCCCATGAAGGCATTGACCCAGGGTGAGTAACCCTGGGTGGGCGGCACCCAGAGACTGTGTTAATTTATCTGCCCATATCTTACGCCAATCCGCCGGTGCTGTTCAGACCCGGCGTGACCCCCAGACTGACAGGATCAAATGCATGGCCGGGTTCCTCAAACAATTATTCGCCTCCCGCAAGCCCCAGACGCCCACAGCGACAGATTCCAGGGAGCAGAAAAAAAACCGCAACAGCCAACCTGCCGCCAGCCCCCCTGAAAAGGCAGAGCCCCGTCCACCACGCCCCACGGATACGCCAGAATTGCTGGCCATCAACGGGGCCACTGCTGCCGAACGGTTAACCGGGGTTGAACAACTGGATGACCCGGAGGCACTGC
>REBR01000176.1 GCA_007692645.1 Halomonadaceae bacterium
TTGTTTTAGCCCTGTTACTGGTGGCCGTGGCCTCCGCCGCCAGAGGCCTGGCACCGGTCACTTCCATGCTGTTGATGGCCAGCGCCATTATGGGCCTGGGCATTGCGGTGATGCAGCCGGCGCTCCCGGCCCTGCTGCCCCGGTGGCTGGAAGCCCGCCACCTGGCACTGGGCAGTGCGTTTTATATGAATGGCATGCTGATGGGGGAGTTTATCGGCGCAGGGCTGACGTTGCCCCTGATCATGCCCCTGGCCGGTGACAGCTGGCGCCTGGCCCTGATGCTGTGGTCACTGCCTGCCCTGGTTATCGTGCTGCTGCTGTTGCTACCCCGGCGCAACCTGGACCCGCCCCTGCAACGGCCGAACTGGATTCCGGACTGGCGGGACCCGCTTATGTGGAAGATGGGGCTACTGCTGGGGGGCACCGCGTCGCTGTTTTTCGGCACTAATGCCTATATGGCCTCGGTGTTGGAGATGCGCGGGGAACTGGATCGGCTGACCCCGGTGCTGTTCTGGTTCAACCTGGCCCAGGCGGTGGCGTCACTGGCGATGCTCAAGCTGGCTTCCCGCTGGGTGGGGCGACGGCGGCCGGTGGTAATCAGCTGTGCCGGCGGCGTACTGGCCATGGCAGCGTTTGTGCTATTCAGCGGCTGGACCGGGGTCGTGTTTGCCGTAATCATGAGTTTTCTGGCGGCGGTCCTGCTGATTCTGCTGGTAGCCCTGGCGCCCCAGATAGCGCCCCCGGGGCAGGCGGGGCGACTGGCAGCGGGCACCTTTACCATCGGTTATACCCTGTCTTTTGTGATACCCCTCAGCGGTGGCATGGTGGCGGACATTTCCGGCAACCCCTTGCATGCCCTGCTGGTGATTGGCCTGTTTGCCGCAGCCTCACTGCCCTTCGCCCTGACGTTGAAACTGCCTGACTGATCCCCTGATGCCCCCTGGCACAAAGCGTCAGCCGGGCAAGGTTGCGGCCAGTACAACCCGGTTGCGGCCGGTGTTTTTCGCCTGATACAGGGCCCCGTCTGCTGCCGCCAATAACTGATCACCGGAGTGTCCCCGCCCGTCCGCTTCAATGGCCGCCACCCCGGCACTCAAGGTCACAAAAAACTCCCCCTCGTCGCTGACAAAGGGGATGGCCTGAAAATGCTCCCGTACCTGATCAATCACGCTTTGCACCTGGGCCAGGCCGCACCCCGGCAGCACCGCCATAAACTCCTCGCCCCCATAACGGCCAATGCGGTCGGTACGGCGCAACCGCTGGCGTAACAGATTGGCCAGGGCACAGATCACCAGATCCCCGGTAGCATGACCGTAACGGTCATTGATTCCCTTAAACCGGTCGATATCCAGCATCACCACTGCCAGTGCGGTCTTCTCCCGGGTGGCCCGAGTCAGCTCGTGACCCAACTCTTCTTTGATCAGGGCATGGTTGAGCAGGCCGGTCATGCGGTCCTGGCGCAGCAGGTCATTGAGCTCTCGGGCGCGCCGGACCCTCACCCCCACTGAGGCGACAAAATGGTTATCGGCAATGGGCTTGGCAATGAAATCATCGGCACCGATGTCCATGGCCTCCAACTGCCGGTCCAGATCGGTTTCCGCCGATAAATAGACAATGGGCAAGCTGCACCATTCCTGCTGCAGACGCACCAGCCGGGCCAGAGTGACCCCGGAATAGCCAGGCAGGTACAGATCCATCAGCACCAGATCCGGGCGAAAACGGTGCAGTTCATCAAGCAATCGGGTCGGCTGGTCCAGGGTTTCAGCCACCATACCCTGTCGCTCCAGCAACAGCTTAAATCGTTCAGACAGGGGCCTGTCATCATCCACGATCAATACCCGATAAGGCTCAGCCTGCCGCCAGGGCAGCAGCTTTTCCAGACGGCTTACCAACTGGGGCACATCCACTGGCTTGCTGAAAAAACCCCGTCCACCGGCCTCCGCGATCTCATAAAGGGTGGGGAAATCCCGGCTTGAAGAAATAAACAGCACCGGGGGCATAGAGCACAGGCTTTGCTGCAGTTGCCGGACCCATTCGGTTCCCTGCATCGGGGTAAGGGCAAAGTGCTGATCCAGCACAATGGCATCCGGGGGCATGGCAAGGATGGCTTTCTGTGCCATTTCCGGGCTGGTAAAAAGGCTGACAGCAAAGCCGAAGTGCTCAAGGGTCAGCAGCAGGTCCTCCCCCACATGGGGGTCATCTTCCACCACTGCCACCCGGGCAAGCTGATTGCTGTCCTGGTGTGGCATACGCTCCTGGAGGGGATTCAGGGTCTGGGAGGCCGGCGCTGCATTGGCAATGTCCCGCTGCAGATCGTATTGCAGTGTCGACAGACTCTTACGCACGGCAACCCATGCCGGTGACACTTTGGCCCCTGGAGTCAGGGCACGGTCCAGCTGGTTTTCCAGTACCCGGGCCCGGCCACCCAATGCAGCAAACCCAAAGGTACCCGCTGAACCCGCCAGCCGGTGGGCAATTGAGCGCATCTCACTGGCAGCCACCTGAGGCAACCGGCCATCTTTCTCCAGCTCACCACGGCCCTGTTTCTCCAGAGCCACCAACTGGGTCAGTTCATCACGCACGCGGCAGACATAATCATCCCGTAACTGAGCCAGCTTGGCGCTGAAATCATTGTTTTCTTCAGGGGCCAAAGCACCTTTCTCCTGCACTATCGATGGTCGGTCCAAATGGCCCGCACCTGGTTGGCCAGCTGCATCGGGTCAAAGGGTTTGGGAATTACCTCCATGGCTCCCTGGGCAAGGTAACCCTGGACTTCACTCTCCTGGGTGCGGGCCGTCATAAACACCACCGGCACCTTGGCCAGAGCAGGTAACTGACGCATCTGAATCAGGGTTTCCGGCCCGTCCATGCCGGGCATCATCACATCCAGCAGTATCAGTTGAGGGGAGAATCCGGGGCCTTTATCCAGGGCTTCCTCCCCGGAGCTGCAAATACACACCTGCAACCCCCCCACCGTCTCCAGGGCCAACTGGGCAACCGCCTGAATGCTCTTGTCATCTTCCACGTACAGCACCCGCTCCAGATCCATTACTGCGCTTCCTTGTTTAGTTTTTTGCCAAAAACCCGGCCAGGGTCTGACGAAATTCGTCATCGGTGACACGGCTTTTGATAAGCACCACATCAACGCTATAGTTATCAGGCACTTGCGTATCCATTCCGGTTAGCACCACCACTGCAGGGGCTGGATGCAATGACTGGATTTCCGCCAGCAACGACCAGCCACAGCCATCCGGCAGCTCCAGATCCAGCAAAACCAGGTCGTAACGGTTGTTTCTCAGGGCCTGCCTGGCGGCGTTCAGGGTGGTCACGCCATCGAACACCGCCAACTCCGTGCCCACCATGGAAAGCACCCGCTGCAGATCCTCATCATCTTCAACGTGCAGAGCCAGCAAACGGTTTCCTTTGCGTTGCTGGTCCAGCAGTGACAGGACTACTGACTCGTCCCGACTCCCCGGGTGGGTTCTTAATGGCAGGGTCAAGGTAAAGCAACTGCCCTCTCCCGGGGCGGAGCTTAGGGTTAACTGGCCTTTCATACGCTCCGCCAGCTCCCGACTGATGGCCAGACCGAGACCGGTGCCCCCTTTTTGTCGGGTACTTGAACCGTCCACCTGATAAAAGCGCTGAAACAGCTTGCCCTGGGCCTCCAGGGCAATGCCGGGCCCCTGGTCCACAACGCTGATTAATACCTGGCCTTCCTGCTCAGTCACTGACACGGCAACGGTGGTATCCCCGGGGGAAAACTTGATGGCATTGGACAACAGGTTGGTCATGATCTGTAAAAAGCGGTATTCATCCACTTCCACCGCCAGGGCCGGATCTGGCGCCTGGCATTCCACGGCAACGGCATACTCCTGGCTGAAAATCTGCATATCCTGAACCGCCCGCTCAAGCAGGGGGGCCAGGGGCTCCACTGTCATGTCAAAATGCATCTGCCCAGCCACCAGCTTATCCATGTCCAGCAGATCATTGATCAGATGTTTCAGGCGCTGACTGTTGCCGTGGGCCAGATCCAGCATGGTTTTAGCCTGCTCAGGCAATTCCCCCAGGGCACCCCCGGTGGCCAGCCCCAGGGCACCAATAATGGATGTCAAAGGCGTGCGCAACTCATGGCTGACAGTGGATACAAATTCGTTTTTGACCGCCTCGGCACGCTTACTCTCGGTAATATCCCGGCCCACAATCAGCACGCCCTGCTGCCCACTGACGGTGGCCAGGGGCATATAGACCATGTCCTGAATGCGCTGGTCTTGCTGCACTTCTTCTACCTGGATGCGCTGCCCCTTAAGACAGCGGTTAATACGGGACTGGCGCTTCTTCAACAACGCCGCAGGCAGCACCTCTTGGGGTAAACAGCCACGCAAGTCCTGGCCCTCCAAACCACCCCACCGGCGATACAGGTGGTTAGCAAACAGGTAGCGCCCCTGCTCATCCAGCTGTGCCAGCATCACCGGCACATTGTCCACCAGGTTTTGCAGCTGATCTGTTTCCCTGGCCAGCAGGCGGTTAGCCCGGCGCAATTCCAGCTGATGGACCACCTGCCGCGCCAGAACCTGCAGGGCATGACCCTGCCAGGGATCCAGGGTGCGGGGTTCATGGCCAACAACACAGAGTGTGCCCAGGGCCATTCCCTGGGGAGACAACAGCAGGGCACCGGCATAAAAGCGCACATCCCCCTCGGTAACGGCTTCATAGCTTTTAAACACCGGATGCTCGGTGGCATCTTCCACTACCGTCAACAGGGTATGGCTGGCTACGGCCTGAGCACAAAATGAGTTATCCAGGGGGGTTTCTGTGGCATCCATGCCCACCCGGGACTTAAACCACTGCCGATGCCGGTCAATCAGGGTGATAAGGGCCACCGGGGCGTCGCAGATATCTGCAGCCAGCTGGGTCAGTTCATCGAAATGCTTTTCTTCAGGGGTGTCCAGAATGTGGTAACTGGCCAGGGCATTAAGGCGCTCCTGCTCCTGGGACCTTGCATCGTTAACAGCCATAACCTGTCCAATCCATCATGATTTCGGCAATGAATGACAGGATAGCTGCCGTTGAGGAAACTTGCCGCTTAACATCTGCCCACTGACGTCTTTCAGTAATCACCCCCCCGCACCCTTTGCTGCGAGGGGTAAAGGTTCACTGTCAGTCAGTCATCGTTGCCCAGGTATTCCGGGGGCTCACCGGCACGCTGTTCGGCCTCTTCCCGAGCTTCCTCCATGGTCTGGCCGGCAGGATCTTGTTGAGCAGGCTGACCCGGCTGACCTGGCTGACCGGGTTCTGCACCTGGTTGCATGCCAGGCTGAGTTTCACGCTGCATCTGGGGTTGCTGGCCTTGCATAGGCTGCTGTTGTTGCGGTTGTTGTTGCGGTTGTTGCGGCTGCTGTTGCTGGGGCTGCTGTTGCCGGGGTTGCTGCTGCGGTTGGCGACTCTGGGCATCGCCACGCTGCTGATCCACAGAACCCCCCGTTGCCGGGCCTGCTCCGGCTGCCCCGCCTTGCGCCCCCATAGCAACAGGAGCCCCAAGGGCCAGGGTGGCAGACAACATCAGTGTCGTTAGCGGTTTAAAGGTCATAGTGCTCCTTATCCTGTGAACTACAGACAGATTGGCGGATTTAACACCTTGAAAGAGTTAGGGTGTCAGGGTCTTTTGCCAGTCTCAAGAGCGCTGGGCTTTTGTGGACGCCTTCAGGCATTACCATCTATTAACTCGGCTCTTAATTAGGCACTGCATCAGGCAGGGGGTATCAAAAAAGCGACAACTGATCAGTATTGGCGCTGCCCTGGCTGGCCGCACCTCGCCTCTTACCGGCAGCAGCAGGCCGACGGTGTGCACGGCTGCCATGGCGCTGCAACACCCGCCGGGTTTCCTCGCCCTGCACATGGGCCTGGCGAAACGCTTTCAGGTGCTGGCGGGCCCGCCGGGCGGCTTCATCATGGTCGGTTACTGGCAACGGGTATTCCAGGGCACCGAACTGCTCCCGCTGTGACGCCGGTAACTGCCAGGGGCTGTGGATCAGCTCACCTGGCATCCCCGCAAGCTCCGGTACCCAGCGGCGAATAAACACCCCCTGGGGGTCCAGTTTGCGGGATTGCAGTAATGGGTTGTAGATGCGAAAAGCGTTAATGCCCGTCAGTCCCGACTGCATCTGCACCTGGGGGTAGTGAATGCCGGGCTCATAATCAGTAAACAGCCGCGCCAGATGCAGCGCCGGTGCCCGCCAGTGCTGATGCAGGTGATAACTGGCCACCGCCATCACCATGGCGCGCATGCGAAAGTTGATCCAGCCGGCCCCATGGAGTGCCCGCATACAGGCATCCACCAGGGGCCAGCCGGTGTGGCCGCTCTGCCACCGGTGCAACCATTCTTCGTTACCTGCAACTGGCCGCAGGGTTTCCAGATCCCGGTGCAGGGTGTGGAACTCCATGGCGGGCTCATCTTCCAGCTTTTGAATAAAATGACAGTGCCAGTGCAAACGGGAACGGAAAGATCGCAGGCTCTGGGCCTTGCGCGGCAGCGTCGCCTTGCTCTCCCCCAGGTTACGGCTGTCCTGGTAAAGACGGCGCAGACTCAGGGTACCGTAAGCCAGATGGGGGCTCAGGCGGGAACTGCCTTCCCAGGCACTCAGGGGGCTGGAGATATTGTACTGATAACCAATGCTGCGCTTGTTCAGAAACGAGGCCAGCACCCGCTCTCCGGCCTTTTCACCGCCTTTCTGCCGCTGGGGACAGGGCCGGGTATCGGCACAATGGGGGTCACTCAGATCCGGGGCCAGCAGTTGCGGCTCTGCAGCTGTCAGTTGGGCCGGCATCATCGCCAGAGGCCGTTCCATGATGTTGCGCCAGGCCTTGTCCCAGTGGTTACGGTCATGGGGACCCCGCACCACGCCAAACTGGCTGAACTTTTGCCAGTGCACTCCATTCTCCCGGCACCAGCCGGCCACGGCCCGGTCCCGCTGATAGGTCCAGTCATTGCCGGTTTCCTCATGGGACACCAGCCGGAACGGCCCCAGTTGCTGGCGCAGATTACGCAACACCGTGACCATGCAGCCGTAACGCACCACCAGCCGCACGCCACGGCGCTGCAGACTCTGATCCAGCTCCTGCAGGCTGTCACGGATAAAGTGCCACTGACGCAGGCTGGTGTCGGGCTGCTGCCAGTAATCGGGCTCTACCACATAGAGTGGCAACACCCCCTCTCCTGGGGACACTGATGCCAGGGGGCCATGATCATAGGCCCGCAGATCACGCTTGAACCAGACCACGGTAGTCACTGCTCAAGCCTCACTCGCACTTTCACCCTCACCCCACAATTCATCATCATTAATCCCCACTTAATCTCTGCCTGCCAGCAACGGCGGGTTATTGCCCGGGCTTACGCTGCCGGCGGCAGCGCTCGCTGCAGTAGATCACCTGTAACCAGTCCCGGGCCCACTTTTTACGCCAGCTAAAAGAGCGCTGGCACACGGGGCACACCTTTTCCGGCAAGTGGGGCTTGCTGTGCATAGTCAGTACTTTTCCTTTTCAAACATGACTGACGGCTCAGGGTACTGACCGCCAACCGGGATTCAGTTCTGTCAGCCCCCACCATCGGTATGAACCGGTTATAATCCGTTACGCCCACGGTGGCGTAATCGATTCATGGCTAATACCTGACTATTTTAGTCAGACATTGTATAATTCATCACAATGCAAGGTGTAAACCCGTGCAAACCCCCGCCAATCGGTCCCTGGCAGGGAATCATGCAAAGAACTTTGCCCGGGTCAGCAGCGTATAAGTTACGGCTTTAACCTTATTTTTTACCCGGCAGTGCCCGGCACAGCATATTTACCAATTGGCAGCGGTTTAGCGACCAACGGAGCGATATCATGGCTAACAGCAACAAACCTGAAGATCTGATCAGGAACGAGTACGAGCACGGCTTCGTTACGGACATCGAGGCGGATACCTTCGACCCCGGTCTGGACGAGTCTGTGATCGCACGCCTGTCCCAGATCAAGGGGGAGCCTGAGTGGATGCTGGAGTGGCGCCTGAAGGCCTACCGCAAATTCCTCACCATGACTGAGCCGGACTGGGCCAATGTGGACTTTCCGCCCATTGACCTGAATAGTATTTCCTACTACTCAGCGCCGAAGAAAGACAGCGATAAGCCCCAGAGCCTGGACGAAGTGGATCCGGAACTGCTGCGCACCTATGAAAAGTTAGGCATTCCCCTCCATGAGCGGGCAGCCCTGGCCGGCGTGGCCGGTGCCACCCCCAACCCCAATGTGGCGGTGGATGCGGTGTTTGACTCGGTCTCCGTGGCCACCACCTTCAAGGGCAAGCTGAATGATGCCGGGGTGATTTTCTGCCCCATCTCCGAGGCGGTGCACAAGCACCCGGAGCTGGTGAAAAAATACCTGGGTACCGTGGTTCCCCAGGGGGACAACTACTTTGCAGCCCTGAACTCCGCGGTCTTCAGTGACGGCTCCTTTGTGTACATCCCCAAAGGCGTGCGCTGCCCCCTGGAGCTGTCCACCTATTTCCGCATCAACGCGGCCAACACCGGTCAGTTTGAGCGCACCCTGATCATCGCCGATGACGACAGCCATGTGAGCTACCTGGAGGGCTGTACCGCCCCCATGCGGGATGAAAACCAGCTGCACGCAGCAGTGGTGGAACTGGTGGCCATGGACAACGCAGAGATCAAGTATTCCACGGTGCAAAACTGGTACCCCGGGGACAAGAACGGCAAGGGCGGCATTTACAACTTCGTCACCAAGCGGGGCAAGTGTGAAGGGCGCAATTCCAAGATCGCCTGGACCCAGGTAGAAACCGGTTCAGCCGTTACCTGGAAATACCCCAGCTGCATCCTTAAGGGGGATAACAGCGTCGGTGAGTTCTACTCCGTGGCCCTGACTAATAACTACCAGCAGGCGGATACCGGCACCAAAATGATCCACATGGGCAAGAACACCCGCTCCACCATCATCGCCAAGGGTATCTCTGCCGGTAAGAGTAACCAGAGCTACCGGGGCCTGGTGCGCTTCGGCCCCGGTGCCCAGGGCGCGCGGAACTTTACCCAGTGTGACTCGCTGCTGATCGGCGACCAGTGTGGCGCCCACACGTTCCCGTACATTGAAAGCAAGAACCAGAGCGCGACCCTGGAGCACGAGGCCACCACCTCCAAAGTCAGTGACGAGCAGATGCTGCTGTGCCGCCAACGGGGCATTGACCCGGAGCAGGCCGTGTCCATGATCGTCAACGGCTTCTGCAAAGAGGTGTTCAAGGAGCTGCCCATGGAGTTTGCGGTGGAAGCCGGCAAGCTGCTGGAAGTGAGCCTTGAAGGGGCAGTAGGTTAAATACAGCACAACACGGCACGGGCCGCCCAATGGCGCCCGTGCCACAGACAATTTCAACGCATTCATTGAACAGAATCAGGTGACATTACCATGACAGCCATGCTCAGCATCAGGAACCTGCACGCCACCGTCGAGGGCACCCCGATACTCAACGGCATCAACCTGGAGATCAATCCCGGTGAAGTGCACGCCATCATGGGCCCCAACGGCTCCGGCAAAAGCACCCTGGCCCAGGTACTGGCGGGCCACGATGCCTTTGAAGTGACCGCCGGCGAAATTCTGTTCGACGGTAAGGACCTGCTGGAAATGGAAGTGGAAGAGCGGGCCTGGGCCGGCCTGTTCCTGGCGTTCCAGTACCCGGTGGAGATTCCTGGCGTCAGTAACCTGCAGTTTATGAAAACCGCCGTGAACAACCAGCGCAAGGCCCGAGGCGACGGTGAACTGGATACTGTGTCCTTTATGAAGCTGGCCAAAGAGTGCGCCAAGCAGGTGGACCTGAGCCCGGAATTCCTCAAGCGGGGCGTTAACGAAGGCTTCTCCGGCGGTGAAAAAAAGCGCAACGAGCTGATGCAGATGCTGATGCTGCAACCGCGCCTGGGGGTACTGGACGAGACCGACTCCGGCCTGGATATCGACGCCCTGAAAGTAGTGGCCGACGGCGTCAACAGCATGCGTAATGAAAACCGCTCCTTCATTGTGGTAACCCATTACCAGCGCCTGCTCAGCTACATCGTGCCGGACGTGGTCCATGTACTGAGCGGCGGCAAAATCATCAAGACCGGTGACAAGTCACTGGCACTGGAACTGGAAGAGCATGGCTATGGCTGGCTGGGCATTGACGAAAAAGCCGCCAGCTAGTTTCCCGGACAGGACACTGGGACCCCACAGCATCTTTTCCATTTTCACAGGAGCTAAGGCATGACCGCAGTTCAGCAAAAACAGCTACCCACTTTACCCGTAGCCTTCACCGGCCTCGGCGGCGAGGCGTTACCCGCCCCCCTGCGCAGCGTCCGGGACGCCCGGGGCAAGGTGCTGGCAGGCATGACCCTGCCCCACCGTAAAGTGGAGAACTGGAAGTACTCGGCCCGCTACCTGAAGCTGGACGATTCCCTGGCCCCTCTGACCCAGGACAGCGATGCCACCCTGCCCGCGGCAGATGTCACCGGCTACCGGGTAGTGATCCGCAACGGACGGGTGCTGAAGGACCAGAGCAGCCTGCCCACCATGGAAGGGGTTGAGATCCTCGCCTTTGCCGATCTGGATGAGGTCACTGCCCAGGCCGTGGCCAAGCGCCTGGACAACACCCTGGACCGGGAAAGCACCCAGCTGGCGGCTTTAAACAGTGCCCGCTTTGAAGACGGTCTCTTTATCCGCCTGGCCAAGGGCGCCAAACTGGACCAACCCCTCACCGTGCAATGCGTCACCGATGCGGCTGTGAGTGGCTCCAACTACCCACGCATTGCCATTGATGCCGGTGCCGACAGCGAAATGACCCTGGTGGAAGAGTACTTCACCCTGGGCGAGGCCCCGGTACTGATCAGCGCGGTCACGGAAATGAACCTGGACGCCCGGGCCAAGGTCACTTACGTGCGCCTGTCCCTGGAGCCGGAGAATGCCCGCCACCTGGGTGCCAGCGGTGTGCGCCTGAACCGTGGCGCGGTGCTCGACAGCCATGCCATCGGCTTTGGCGGCGCCCTGCGCCGTCACGACCTGCAGGTGCGCCTGGAAGAGCCCGAGGCCTTTGCCCGGCTCAACGGCATCACCCTGACCCAGGGCAAGCAGCACTATGACAACCACACGGTGATTGATCATGTGGCGCCCCACTGCAACAGTGAAGAGACGTACCGCTGCCTGGCAGACGGGCACTCCCATGCCATTTTCAATGGCCGCATTCATATCTTCAGGGACGCCCAGCAGTCCTTTGCGAATA
>REBR01000095.1 GCA_007692645.1 Halomonadaceae bacterium
GTTACCTGGTACTGGAAGTGAAAGGCGGCCGCATTACCCACGATCAACAGGGTTGGCATTCTGAAGACCGCCATGGGCAGGTTCATTCCATCAAAGACCCTGGCGGCCAGGCCCAGGGACAGTGCCGCAGCATCGACAACTACCTGGGAACCCTGACCTCTTACAGCAACCGTCCTCCCTTTGAATGGGCGGTCTGTTTCAGTGACACGGAAGTGAATAAGCAGGCCAAACTGCTCGAACTGCCCAGCGCCAAGATCCTGGATGCTGCGGACCTCCGAAGCGGTAATATCCAGGTCTGGGTGGACTCAATCCTCAAGCGGGCGAAGAGCCGCAAAGATCACCAGCACTACAATAGCGAGCTGTTTATCCGTGCCCTTGCTCCAGCCCTGGACCTGATCCCCCGGCTGCGGGACCGCATGGAGGATGAAGCGCTTGAGCTGGTACGCCTGACTGAGCGCCAGAAAAAGCTGATGCAGATGGTTCGCCTAAACTCCCATATCGGCATCCGCGGAGGCGCGGGCACCGGCAAAACGATGATCGCTGTGGAGCGTGCCAGGCGGTTGTCTGAGAGCGGAGAATCGGTGCTGCTGCTGTGCTACAGCACCTCACTGGCGAGGTACATCAGTGACCAGCTGGAGCGGGCAGACGTTCTCACCTTCCATGAGCTCTGCCGCACCATGGCGCAGCGGGCGAAGCTGCCCTTCGAGGTACCCGCCGATCATGAACGGCAACGGATTTTCTGGCAGAGCTCAGTGCAGTACCTGTTGGATAAAGCCCTGGAATTGATGCCCGAGCAGCGCTGGGATCACATCATCATCGATGAAGGGCAGGATTTTCCGGAGTCCTGGTTCACCAGCATTCTGGAGCTGAAGCGGAATGAAGACTCTTCACTCTGGGTCCTGTATGACCCGAATCAGCAGGTCTATGGGGGCACCCGGAGAGACCTGGCGACCGAGCTGGATCTGACCCCCTGTGTGCTTGATGAGAACTGCCGGAACACGAGGAACATCGGTCGTCGGGTCGGGGAACTGATTTCAGACTGTATAACGATCCCCCCAGATGCACCCGAGGGCGACAATGTCATGCTGGAAACCTGCCCTGACGCAGAGGCGATGACCGAATGCCTGAGAAAAAATTTGCACGCCCTAATCCATACCGAGCGCATCAGCCCTACGTCTATCGTCGTGCTGTCACCGAGATTACCGGAAACCAGTGATATCTGGCTGCGGAAAACCTTTGGCAACGTGACGCTACGCCTGATGGAAGAGGCACCGTCAACAAATACCGTGCGATTCAGCAGCCTTCACCGATTCAAAGGACTGGAGGCCGATGTGGTGATCTTATGTGAAGTCTCACCGGGCTCCATTAGTTGCACCAATGAACATTTATACGTTGGCTGCTCCCGGGCCAGACATAAACTGATCGAGCTACATTATGACGCCTGAAAAATGCATATTGCAGACGTCATGTGGAGTGAAATCCCTGTTTAATGAGGATGTATCGGAGGTTTCCAGTGGACAGTGAAAGCAAGAAAAAACTATCAGCACTGCATGATCTGAATGTATTCGCGGATGAACAGAAAGGCTATTTGGCACGGCTAATCAACCTCATTGAAGACCCACTCAAATCCATGCGCATAGTGGTTTATGGACAATATAACCATGGTAAGAGTTCATTCCTCAATGCCTGGCTGGAGAAGGACGAGTTCTTCAAGGTGAGTGACAAGCGGGAGACCGTAGAGGTTCAGGAATTTGAGGACACTGAAGAGGACATTACCTGGATTGACACGCCCGGTCTGGACGCGGACAAGGCTGACACTGAAAAGGCCATACATGCAGTGGAAGACGCGGATCTTCTCATCATGGTCCATAACACCATATCAGGCGAGCTGGACAACAATGAGGTCAAATTCCTGAAGATGAAAAGCGCCTCGGTGGACAAGTCTTTCCTCCTGCTGACGCAGATCGACCAGCAATCACAGGAAGAGCTGGAGCAGGTTCGCGCAAAAATTCAACACCAGATTCGGGGCCTGGATATGCGGGTTTTTTCAGTCTCTTCGAGTTATTACGAGAAATACCGTGAAACTGGCAATAAGCTCTGGCGGGACAGCAGCGGCTTTAATGAGCTTGTGCCGGTGATTCGTAAATTCCGGAACTCCATGGAGAAAAACCGGAAACAGGAAATACACACGATTGCAAAGAATCTCGAAGATATTCTTCGTTCAGAAGTAACTGAAACAGAGAAGGAAATTGGTCAGATCAAGCAGAAGAAAGAGAATGAGAGCAGTCGCATAAAGAAACAACAAACCGAGTTGCTCAAAAGACTATAACCCGTTGTGGAGAAGAATATGCCTTTACCCTTACTTGCCTGGGGCGCCATTGCAGCCGGTACAACGATATTGACTGCTGTAACCGGGGCCTACGCAGTATCTGAAAGCAGTTCCAGTTCCTCCAACGGTAACGCTGCTCAGAATGAAAGAAAACGGGCACAAGCGAAAGAGGATGCCGAGCGCCTGCATGAGCAAAAGAATCGGGCGGCGCACACCATGACGGCGAAAAAATTTGTGGCCGATATCTATGGCGAAGACAGTGCCGCATTACTGACCGACAGCGGTGATCCAGAGACATTCAGAACGTCATTGCAGTGGATCTGTACTGAGAAAAAACCCCTGGTTGTGCGCGTCTACAATTCCGATCTTGCCAAACTACGAAAACGAAACAGAACACTTCACTCAGCCCTTGGTGTTCTGGGGCAACTGAAAGAGTCTGAATAATATGTCCAGGAATACTCGTCTGCCAGAATTTGAAGGATTTCTGGAAAAAGTCGCCCGGTTTGACCAGGTCATCCATGCCAATCAGCGGGACAAGGCCAAGTTTGAGTCCAGACAGAAAGCGCTGGTTGAGCAGCTGGATTCAGACATGCAGTCTCTCGAAAGCGCCGTTGACCCGAAAAACCCATTGAAGGCCACAATCGGACATTTGGCGCAGATTCTGAGCGATTGCTTCAAAGCATTGGAGCAGCAGGTTCAGTACCTCAAGGAGCGGCTCAAGTTTCAGGAAATGTTCAGTGAACGTCTGATTATCATCATTTACGGCAAGGTCAATGCGGGCAAAAGTACCTTTGCCAATTATCTGGTGCGTGCCTTGAAAGAACACCTGGCAACACAACCGCAACACTTTATTGTTGATCAGGGCAACATCATACCGAGTCAAGACAGTGAGTTTAAGGAGGGAGCGACAGAAACGACTTCGGTGATCCAGGGAGCCAGTATTGGCAATATTGTGCTGCTGGACTCCCCTGGCCTGCATTCCGTGACTCAGGAAAATGGCAAGCTGGCCGAAAATTTCACTGAAAGCGCTGACCTGATTTTGTGGTTAAGCTCCTCTGTATCACCGGGTCAGGACATGGAGCTTGAATCTCTCAGTCGTGAAATGAAAAAGAAAAAGGTGCTGGTTCCGGTAATTACTCGCAGTGATCGATACGACTTTGATGAAGTCGATGGTCAGGTCGTCAAAGTTCTCGCAATGAAAAAACTGAAGGATCGCCAGGCGCAGCAGCAAGACGTCGCCGAGCGCACACGCAGGCTATTTGAGGAGAGAGGGTTTGATGTCACTGCGCTGAAAGACCCGGTATCCATGTCAGTCCATTTCGCCAATGAGAATTCCGTTCTGGAAGATATTGCAGAGCAATCCGGCATGGAGATGCTGTTCTCCCGGATCAACACCGTTTACGAAAGTGTGATCGAGGCGAAACTTGTCAATGCACGTAATCAGGCCGAAAACCATCTCATCCAGGTACGAACTCAATTAAAGGATGAAGCGCTTTTCCCGGCTCTGGACGAGCAGTTGCGTGAAATCGATCAACGTAAAAAGTGTCTAGACAGCCACTCGCAGAAAATTAGCCAGAGCCTTCTGCATCAGATGTATATCGATGTGGAAGGACTGATTGATGAGGCTGCGAACCGACAAGACAAGGAATATCTGGCCAGTGGCATTGAAGTGATCCTGTCTAAAAAACTGGCTGAACTTTTGCAGCAAGAACTGTTTGATACCTTCCAGTCGCTGGTCAACGCCGCCTCAAATAACCTAACCGTCGATGTCAGTGTGGAAGAGAACTTCAGGAATCTGGAAATTGAATACACAGAACTTCATGGCCATGGCGTAAAGGGCGGTGTAGAGGGTGCAGGCGTTGTTATAGGTGCAGTGGCAGGGTCTTTTATACCCGGCGCAGGTACCGTGGTCGGTGGCCTTATTGGCGGCCTGGCGGGGGGCGCAGCAGGAAGCCTTCTCGGCAATCAGTTGGTAAAAGAAATCCGCAAGCAGGAAGTCATTGGTGTTGATTCCGTAGCAGTGGCACAGGAAATCAATGCCAAGCTGGAATCACTGGTGCCAGGGGTGGTTAATCAGGCGATGCGGAATTTGCTGACACATCTTGAGCCTCTGGAGCACAGGATAATGAAAATGAAAAATACGGTTGAAACGTTCTGAAATTGGCGAGGGCATTTATATGAGCAATGTGGATAAAGCGTTTGAGCAGTTACAGGACATCGTTAAAACCGTATCGCCCATATGGGAGCGGAATTTTCCGGATGAAGCGGAGTTACAAAACGCTGCTGCTGAACGCAAACTGAAAGAGGAAGGCATTCGGCTCGTCATTTATGGCGCTTATAATGCGGGCAAGAGCACCCTTGTTAATCTGTTGATGGGTAAACACGTGGCTGAGGTGGGAGAAATTCCGATAACAGATACGATTAACAGCTACGACTGGCATGGTATCACCATCATCGACACCCCCGGTGTTAATGCCCCCATCGAGCATGAAGACGCTACCCGGGAGGTGTTGAAAGAAAACGATCTGGTCGTGTTTGTGGTCAGGGAAGGCAATCAGGATACGGCTGACGTGTATGACCGGCTGCTGGACTGCCAGGCTCAGTCCAAGCACATTTTTCTCCTCCTCAATCATGAAAGCCTTGAGCCGGGTAACGGTGAAAATGGCACGGAACAGATGGAGAGTCATGTCCTGCAGCAGTTGTTCAAGCAACACCAGAACCGGGGTAGCCGGGGTGATGTGGACAGCAGCCTTATTGAACAGTTAAGAGTGCTGCCCATAAACCTGGCCCAGGCATACAAGGGCCGTGTTGAAAGCAAGCTGGCACTGGTGGAGCATTCCGGCTATTACGAGTTTATTGACCAATTCAATGTCTGGCTGAAAAGCCACGAATCGGACACCCGCTTATGCGCCAGGGTCTGTCAGCACCTGGATAATTATCATGTACGGCCATTGATTGAAAAGCTGCAAGCACAACAGGACAGCGATGAGCTTGCATTACCGCGTAATAAAATGACGGAGTTGCATCGCTTCCGGGACAACACGGAAATTAAAGCAATCAATGCAGCCCGCCACATTGCACTGACCCATAAAAAAGAACTGGTCAGCTCACTTCAGGAAATTCAATCGGAATCCGAAGCACAGGACCTACTTGAACGATTTATGCAGAATGCTTGCGACCAGTACAGCGCAGAACTCGAAGCACTGGTGAAAAGCAGTATAGCGCTGAAAATTGAGGCCCCTGACGCCAGCTTTGGACATGATGAAAAGGGCTCCGGGAACCAGCGGCTCATAGATGATCTCATGACGCAGGGATTTGAGGCTTTGCAGAACAGCTCTGTTCTTGACGAGGCCGTACTGGAGCCCATGATTCGCTCTGTGATTTTAAAACTGCAAGGCTCCGGATACTTTTTCAAAACCATGACCGATGATGCTATCAAAGCGTTGGCACCAAAAATCGCCGCAAGGGCTGCAATAGGGCTTCAAGTGGTATTTGTCGCCTGGACTATCTATTCATCATCGAAAGAGCAGGAAGAGGGAAATGAGCGGGAGAGAAACCGAACACGCAAAATCAAGCAGGTTGCCGATTCGGTTGCTGAGCAGTTCATGAGCACGATAAAACCTAAGACCGGTGAAGTGATCGACGCCGTTTTTTCATCCACATTGAGTGAGCACAGCGATGAGTTAAAGCTGCTGTCCAATGACGCCAATCAGTTACAGAGCGATCTGATCGTTCTGGAGCGTGCCCGTTCCCGGCTGCTGGCAGTCAATCTAAGCTAATCAAAAAAACAAGGAGTTTTCATGTTTCTCAACCGTCTCTCTTTTGAGCAGAAAGTGATGTTTCTTCGCATTGGACATCACATCGCAAACGTCGATGGAAATTTTGAGGCATCTGAAGATGAGATGCTCAAGCATTACGCGCTGGAAATGAATCTGAAGCATGAACTGGAAAATCTCTTGAAAGCAGTGGATGACGAAAGTGAAACCATCGATAACATGAGTTTTGAAGGCCTGGTGGATAAGATTTCAAAGCCTTCCGTGGCCAGGATCATTGCCGGTGGTGTTGTACCTGGTTTATTGGTCAGCACTATCTGGGCGGCCCACGGAAAAAATGAAGACGATAAAGCCGGCAACTCGGAAACCCACCTGAGGAACATAAAGGATCCGGATTTTGTTCTCGAGGAAGCTCTCGAATGCTTCGATACGCGCACTGCTCAACGTATTCTTGTTCTTGAACTTATGGCTGTTGTTTATGCCAATGACAGCTACCATCCTCAGCAGAGAGAGGTCATCGAATTCATCCTTGATGTCTTCGACTTATCCGAGCACTTGGTCACTGTTTACGCAGAGTGGGCAAAGACGATGCTGTCAATGCAAAAGCAGGGTACGGCGCTTATTCATCTGTAAAAGCTTTTCTTATGATCAGACAGCGCATTATAGGGGACCAGACCGATGGCAGTGACATTAACCAACACCCTGGTCATCGGCATTTCCGCAACAGCCCTGTTTGACCTCAGCGAGGCAGACCGGGTCTTCCGGGCCAAGTTTGCCCAGGACAAGGATACCGCTGTCAGGGAATACCGGGAGTACATGCTCGCCAAAGAGAAGGTCCCCCTCAAAGATGGCACCGGCATGCCCTTGGTCAAGGCGCTGCTGAAGCTTAACAAGCACCAACCGGCTGACGGACCACCGCTGATCGAGGTGGTGGTGATGTCCCGTAATAGCCCTGAAACGGGCATGCGGGTTTTTCAGAATATCCGGGAGCGTCAACTGCCCATATCCCGCCATGCGTTTACCGGTGGCGAATCCGTGGTGGACTATATCGAAGCGTTTGAGGTGGATCTCTTCCTCACCACCAACGTGCAGGATGCCCAGCGGGTGGTTGATGCACGCACCTCCGCAGCGGCAATTGTGTCACTGGGGGGTGTATGTGGATGAGGTGTTCTTTCTTGGGGGTCTGGAGAAGACCAAGGTGTTGCGGGCGTTTAAACCCCATATCTTCTTTGAGGATCAGGATCTGCATCTGGAGAAAGCGGCAAAGGTGGTTCCGTCTGGGAAGGTGCCTTATCTGACAAAGTCCCCTTTGAATAAGCCACATAGTCATTGTAATCAGAACAAAACCGGTTAATTGACCCTACGACACCCCCTGTCGCAACGCACCCATAAGCTGCGGTCTTCCAGTGAAGGAGACCGTTGATGACCGATAAGCAGAAAAACCAATTCCGTGCCTGCCTTCTTGCTGGTGCCTGCGGCGATGCACTGGGTGCTGCCGTGGAGTTCGACCGTTATTCCGCAATCCTGGCCAAACACGGGCCCAGCGGCATTCGTGATTTTAAGCCCTGCTATCAGCGCCTGGGTGCTGTTACTGACGATACCCAGATGAGCCTGTTTACCGCTGAGGGCCTGCTGCGGGGTTATGTGCGGGGCAGGTTGAGAGGGACCAGCAGTTATACCGGTACGGTTGCCCACGCCTATATCCGCTGGCTGCGCACCCAGGGTGATAACAACCCCCACACCCTGACCATTGCGAAGAACGATGGCTGGCTTTTTGGGTTAAGTGATTTGCACCACCCCCGGGCACCCGGCACCACCTGCCTGATTGCACTGCGGGCCATGACCGCCTTTGGCCGGCCCGCCGTGAATGACAGCAAAGGCTGTGGTGGCATTATGCGGGTTGCGCCGGTGGCCCTGTTTTTAGCAACGGGCAGAAAGCGGGAAAGCTTCACCGGCGAGGAAAGCTTCCAGCTGGCTAACGACATTGCCGCCCTCACCCATGGTCACCCCACGGGCCAACTCAGTGCTGGCGTTTTTGCCACCATTCTGGAGGGGCTGCTACTAGGGGTGCCGCTTCATGATGCGCTGGATAAGGCACGGCAGATTCTGCAGCGCTATCCCGGGCATCAGGAAACCCTCATGGCGATGACAGCAGCCGATCTGCAGGCTCAATCGAATCTCTCTTCTGTTTTGGCCATTGCGGAGCTGGGTGAGGGCTGGGTTGCTGAAGAAGCCCTGGCCATTGCCCTGTACGCTCTTATGACCACTAGTTCCCTGGAAGAGGCGGTGATTCTAGGGGTCAATCATGACGGGGACTCTGACTCTACGGGATTGCTGGCCGGGCAGCTTGCGGGTGCCATTTACGGCACGGAGGCGGTTCCCGGGCGCTGGCTTGAACAGTTGGAACTGCGCCAGGTAATCGACCAGGTGGCCCTTGATCTGTATGAATACCCGACCTGGAGGGTGGAAGACTTGTCCTGTGATGAGGATGATAGGCAAAACACCGAGCAAATCCTCCGGCGTTATCCGGGGCATTAAACGGCTGATGCTGTGCACTCAGCGCTTCTGCCGCTCCAGGGCCATGGAGAGCTCCTGCACAACCACCTCCCGCAACCACGCCGGCTCCACAATATCCAGATGCGCTGCCTGAGCCACCAGCCACCAGCGCAGGTCCTGGGTATCCCCCACGGTGACCGAGATTTCAAACCCATCCTGGGTGGTCTCCGTCATCAGTTGGTCAAGGCCCAGGGGCGACTCAAGCAGATGGGAGAGGTAGGGCCTGTCGCAGCGCAGGCGCAGGAACAGGGGGTCCGGGGAGTGCAGGATGCCCATGGCCCCTGAGCGGATATAAAGGTCCAGATCAAAGTCTTTGGGACGAACGGAGCGCTCCTCAACCAGGGTGCTGCCTTCTGCCCGGTGCAGGGCCAGCTGGCGTACCCCGTCGCGCCCCTCAACGGTACACACCAGATAGACGTTCGGGTCCCGGAAGATCATGCCCAGGGGGTGGACCCGCATGGTTTCTGTTTCGTCCCGCCCCCTTCCCCGGTACAGCAGATCACACTGGTAATCCCGCAGCAGCGCTTCAGTCACCTGTTGCAGCACCTCATCATTGACTGTGGGGCGGGTGGACATCAGGCCACGGTTGATCACCCGCACCCGGTCAGGCCATTTTCCCATCACGGTGTTCGGGCGCTGCAGGGTCTGCTGGGCTTCCCTGAAGTGCGGCTGCAGGTGAGACAGCGCCCGCTGGGGCAGCACCGGGGTTAAATAGGCCCGGGCGAGCTCCAGTGTCAGGGCTTCCGGCACATCCAGGGCGGGAATCATGTTGACCGTGGCGGACTCATTAAACGCCCAGAGAAAAGGCCGGCTGGTTTCATCTGCGGTGAGGGGGAATTCCACAGAGAGGCTTTCCAGGTCCCGCTGCACGGTGCGCAGATTAACGGTGTAGCCGGCATCCGTCAGCTTGTTCTTTAATTCCGGGGCGGAGATGCTGCGGGGATGGCGCGGTATCAAGCGCAGCATGCTCAGGTAACGAAGGCTGGTGGTAGACATCTCACATCCCTGCGTGGCGGTAATTCGGCTCACTTTATCAAAGCAAACGACAAGGCCTGTCGCTTACCTTCTGTAGCGCCACTTCTCTGCCGTTTTTACCTGACAGCTGAACGGTGACCCCAGGGCCTTAAGGTAGTCCACTAAGAGTTAGCCTGCGACTTTGGATAAGCCAACCTTTTAAACGACGTCTCCTGTCGCCCGCTCCTCTTACTCTGGTGTCTGCTTATTCAGTAGCCGGGCTTAACGAGGATGACTTTATGCAAACCACCACGCTCCCACCCCAAAGCCAGTCACAGGCTCCCCTTAATACCGGCCTGAACTCCCTGGCCGCGCTTTGGGTAGCCCGGGTATTACTCCATGCAGGGGGTCTGCGCCGCTTTATTCTCTCTGCACGGGGCTTTTACGATACGGAAGTCGTCTATCTACTGGACCTTGGGCACCTTGCAAAGGGAGTACATGAGGACGGGGAGATGGAAGCCGTGGTACGGAAGCGCTGCCAGGAGATTGACAGCCAGCCTGCCGACAGCGGAATCCCACTGACCCAGAACATTCTTCGCCTGGGCGACCAGTTAGGCCTGAATGAGAATGAGTGCCAGATCCTGGCGTTTATGGCGGTCTATGAGCTTTTCGTTGAGCTGAAAGAATCCCTTGAGTCGGTATTGCCCCGCTACCGCGGGCAACTGCCACGTTTGCTGGCACTGGTGCTCAACCTGCGACCTGAAGCGGTGGACAAGGCCCTGGCCCGGGATGGCAAGCTCTCCAATGCGGGCCTGATTGAGAAAGGCACTAAATACCGCTTGATGGGAAGGCTCGATGAACTGGAGTTACTGGATGGTCTGGCAGACACCCTGGCGGGGGAATTTGGTCAAGTGGATAGCCTCTTTGAAAATTACTTCAGCAAAAGTTCGCCAGCCACACTGAATATTGCAGACTTCGCCCATGTCAGTACCGAAGTGGCCCGGTTAACCCGCCTTCTGACGGGGCCCCAGTCTTCTCAGCGCCGGGGGGTGAATATTCTGCTTTATGGGGCGCCAGGGGTAGGCAAGACGGAGCTGGTAAAGACACTGGCCAGCAGTCTTGGCAGGCCCTTATATGAAGTGGGCAGTGCGGATGAGGATGGCGACTCCGTGGCCGGTGAGAAACGGTTTCGCTGTCTGCGCCTCTGCCAGTACCTGCTGGCGGATAACCAGGATGCGCTGATTTTGTTTGATGAAGTGGAGGACGTTCTCAGCCCTATTCTTGCAAGAGCCAGTCTGCGCCGGCAATCCGGCAAAGCCTGGACCAACAAGCAGATGGAAAACGCCTCTGTACCCACCTTCTGGCTCAGCAATAACGTGTTTGGCATGGACCCTGCCCATTTACGCCGCTTTGATTATGTCCTTAACCTGACCCCGCCCCCCAGAGAGACCCGGGTGCGCATGTTCACCCAGGCCTGCC
>REBR01000225.1 GCA_007692645.1 Halomonadaceae bacterium
TTGGCACTGTGTATGGCCTGGCCCGCATGGCGGAATCCACGTTGGCTGATGTCTATCCAAATGCCCTGGAAATTCAGGCCAATCCTACGCCGGCCAGACCCAGTGCCCATCGCATGGTGGTCATGGAAGAGGATCATTATCATATCCTGCAAGCAGATGGCAGCAGTCAGACGGTACCCCGTCAGACCCCTGATGCCATTGTCAGCCGTGCCATGGAGGACGATTCCATCCGTGGTTTTGTCACCTGGATGCGCTACCCCTACTGGGAAGTAGACGCCACTGAGCAGGGCTGGCGGGTGCGCTTCTACGATCTGCGCTACCAGGAGCCGGGAAGCCTTAATGAGGGTGGCCCTGACATTGGCTACGCCGAGGTGCAGGTGCTTGAAAGGGATCTCCAGGAGTAGCCCCAAGCGCTCCCCCGTTAATTTGACAGGCTGCTGCTCTCCATAACGCAAACTGTTCCATAGTCTCTCCATCCCTTTACCGGCATGGTATCTGGGCGGCCAGGATGGCCGCTTTCAGGTGCTGTTACTGGCAATCACCGGTGTTCCAGGGAGGGAACCATGCCACATCATCAACGGGTATTTCTACCAGGCCATGTCTGGCACATCACCCATCGCTGTTACCGTCATCAGTTTTTGCTTCAGCATAGCCGCGAGCGGCGCTGCTGGCGGCACTGGCTGTGGGCTGCAACACAGCGTTATCGACTGTGCGTGCTTAATTACATGGCCACCTGTAACCACGTTCATCTGTTAGTGCGGGATAGCGGTCATGGTGAGATCCCTCTCAGTATGCAGCTGATTGCCAGCGGCACAGCGGATGCTTACCGCCGGCGTTTTCCCCACAAAGGGTCATACTGGGAGCCCCGTTATCATGCCACGGCTGTGGATAGCCATGGTTACCTGGCCCGGTGTCTGGTGTATATGGATCTGAATATGGTGCGGGCCGGAAAGGTGTTGCACCCGGTGGAGTGGGATCTATGCGGATACCGGGAACTGCAACAGGGGCCGGGGGCTGAAGATATTATCGATCGGCAAATGCTCATGGAATTACTGCAACTGCCCCGGGAAGAGGTGTTGCGCAGGGAGCACCGGGCCTGGGTAGAAGCCGCCCTCAAGGATGAAACTCACCGGCGGGAGTCCTGTTGGTCTGACAGTCTGGCGGTGGGAAATCTTAATTTTGTGGCCCGTTATCAGGCGGCCATGGGGGCCTCAGGGCAACAGCGGAAACGCTTGCAGCAGGGTGAGGGATATCTGCTGCGGGAACCTCACCCGGAATATGGTTCCTGTCACCCTCAGTCGTAATGTTAAAAGGTGTAATTTTACGGTACGGTTGTGTCAATTTGTAGTTTTCAATCAATACACTCCGGCATTTTCCTGACGTTGATTCTATGATGTATTCAGGAATTTCTGCAGCAGAGGTCATCACATCCAATAATGATAATTACAGGTTACATTTTCACGCTCTTTTTAAGGCTGGCATTACCTGTTGTGGTGCTGTTGCCACAGGTAGCTGCTGGTGCGTTGTGGGCAGACGACCCGATGCTGCTGGAACATGAAACCAGTGGCTGGTTTGCCGGCGGGTTCCAGGTCGCCGGTGGGGCTCAACTGCACTGGGATGAGGACGCAATGCGCTATCGGCCATTTCAGCCCCCGGATGACAGTACGCCTTCACTGCGTCTGGGTACTCCCCGTCAGGATTTTGAGTTGGGGGGCCAGAATGACTGGCAGTTTGGGGTGGATCTTGATGCCATCGTGTCACCTTCGGTGGTGGATACGTCTCATACCTACAGCGGTTATCAGGCAGAACGGGCACCGGTTTTGGAGTTGGAGGCTTTTCTTCTCTCTGGTCACGGCCAGGGGCTGAATTTTCACCTGGGTCGCCACCAGGCAGTCAGTCAGGGGTTGTTATTTGCCGGTGGTAGCCAGTGGGGACTTTCAGCAGGGGCGCAACTGGAAGAGATCAACAGCCGTTTTTCTGTGTTTGGGGTAAACAGGGTGGCGGCGACGAAAGACCCCCTGGCGGGTTTTGGTGTTGCTGGAGAAAGTGATTATGTGGGTGGCGGTACCTGGCAGTCATCTCTCAGTAGCCCCTGGTCATCTGCCATTACCCTGTCTGCGGGTTACGTGACCGGGCGCGAGACCAGCGCCTTATACCCGGGTATAGGCCTCCCGGAAGCCTCATACGGCAGCCATGAAGGCAGTAGCGAAGGCTATTCACTGGGTCTGGACAGCCGCTGGTTCCGTAATCAGGTGCACCTGTCTGTAGAGACTGCCATAAGCCGTTTTGACTCGGATATCAGCGACCAGAATGACAGCGTCTCTGACCGGGCTTACAGCGCCAGTGTATCGTTTAAGCCGGAACTGAAACTGTTACCCCTGAACTGGGAGATTGGGGCGCAGGCCCAGGAAGTAGGGCATCATTTTCATAGCCCGGGGAATCAGGCACTGGCCCGTGACCGTTCAATGGAACGTTATTATATGCGCTTCCAGCCACTGCCTGACTGGTCCATGGGCTACAGTTATCGCCGCGAAGCCCCCAGCCGGGAAGATGCTGGAGACGGGCTGCTTGGGGATGAGTTGTTCGCCAGGGGGTCATTGCGGATCACTGATTGGGTTCAGCTTAATCCGTCAGGGCAGTTAAAACGTGAGCGTTGCCGTGACACTGATACCACGGTGTACCACAGCCTGCTTAGTCTGACCGCTAACACCTGGCTGATACCGGAGGCGTTGTCTTACCGCAATACCATTAAGCTGAACCACACCCGGCGAAGTGACAGCTCCCCTCTGGCCACTGAAGAAAGTCACCAGTATTATTCCGGGGAACTGCACTGGCAGGCTATTAGCCCAGGACGGATGCGGCCGGGGATGGATGTTAATCTGAGTTTCAGGGCAGACCGTTACCACTCGGATTTACCCCAGACTGCGTTACAGAATGATTACCGCATAATGCTATCAGTGGATTCCCGTCTGCCGGGGTCTTAAGGGAAACACATACTGCTTGATGAGTGCCGGGCCTAGGCCATAGAGCCTCCCCAGGCGGGCAGGTGGCCTCCTGATGCCTTGCTGATCATTTTTTACTTCAAGGCTTTGGGGTTTGCCCGTTGGCCAGTGAAAAGCGTTGCTGATGCTCCAGGGCAGTGGCGCGGATTTTATCCATGGTGATTTCCTGCACGGCGGCCTGGCTGATGCGGATGTGGGTGGTCAGTTTCTCTGCGGCATCCCCGGGGTTGTTGTTTGCCAGGGCATCGAGAATGGCGGCGTGTTCCTGGTAAGTGGCGTCGATGCGGTCCTGGCGGGTAAAGTCCAGGCGGCGGATAATCCGTAGCCGGTCGGTGATGTCCTGGTGAATGCGGGTCATTTCCCGGTTACCGGCAGCGGCTACCAGTTCGCAGTGAAAGTTTTCATCCAGGGCCCTGACGGTGCTGCCAATGGCCCGCTCCGAGGGGTGGTCTGGGCGCCAGATAGCATTCAACTGGCGCAATACCGGTGGCGGTGAGGTTTGCCGGCAGATCTTGTGGGCTGCGGCCCGTTCCAGGGTGATGCGCAGATCGTACAGTTCTTCTACCTGGGCAAAATCAAAGGGCTTCACCTGCCAGCCACTGCGGAAATGCACGTCCATATACCCCTCTTGCTGCAGCCGGTAAAGGGCTTCCCGCACGGGGGTTCGGCTGGCGGACAGGCGTTTGGCCACGTCGGTTTCAGTGAAACGGTCGCCGGGAATCAGGCGGAATTCAAACAGATCTTCTTTCAGTGCCTGATAGACCCGCTCAGACATGCTTTCCTGGCGGCGGCGGGGACGAGGTTCTGGTGGAACCCTGGCAGGTGACCGGTCTTTTGCTGGCAAGGGGTAAGCTCCAGAATCAGTGAACCGATAACCCAGCCATTGGCCAGGGTTATCGCTTAAGTGCTGGGTGCTGAGGCACGGCCCTGGTTAAGGGCCAGCCGGCAGAGCCTTTACCGCAATGTTACACCTTTATGCTGACTAATGGGTCCCCGGGGGCGACGGCGCTGCCTGCACTGCAGTGCACGGCGGTGACTTTTCCGCTGACACTGGCGTTGATGGTAAATTCCATTTTCATGGCCTCCACAATGATCACCGGATCCCCCTGTGTAACGGTATCTCCAGAGGCAACCAGGCACTTCCAGATATTACCGGCAATTTCTGCACTGACCAGTTCTCCCAGGGCGGCCAGGTTTGTGGGGTCCGGTTTCGGTGGCGCCTTTTGCAGTTCATCCAGTGCCTGGGCTTCGCTGTCTTTCCAGTACGCTACTTCTTTGTGGTAGGCAGCCTGCTGTTGTTTGCGGAACTGACTGATGGAGTCCCCATGGTCTGCCAGGAAGGCCTTGTGGCTGGCCAGGTCAAAGGTCTCGTGCTGTATGTCGATAGTCAGCTGTCCGGCCCGGAAACGATCACGCATATCATCCAGTTGGGCTTCGCTGACCGGGTAATAGCACACCTGGTCAAAGAACCGCAGTAACCAGGGGTCACCGTCTGTAAACTGTGGGTTTTTCAGGTAGCGGTTCCAGATGGGCAGGGTGCGCCCCACCAGCTGATAACCCCCCGGTGAGTCCATGCCGTAAATACACATGTAAACCCCGCCAATACCCACCGTACCTTCAGCGGTAAAGGTACGGGCGGGGTTGTACTTGGAGGTCAGCAGCCGGTGCCGGGGGTCCAGGGGTACGGCACAGGGTGCCCCCAGGTAAACATCCCCCAGGCCCAGCACCAGGTAGCGGGCCTGGAATATAATATCCCGGACTTCTTCCCGCTGTTTCAGGCCGTTGATGCGCTGAATGAAGTCCACGTTATTGGGCAGCCAGGGGGCGGTGTCTCGCACTGACTGACGGTATTTATCCACCGCCGCAAGCGTAGCGCTGTCTTCAAAGGCCATGGGCAGGTGCAGCACCCGGCTTTGCACCTTGATAGCGTCAGTGGCCGGGAGGGTTTTCTCCAGCTCCAGCAGGTATTCCAGCAATTTGGGCTGGGGAAGTTGTAGCGGGTGGTAGCGTAACTGCAAGGATCTCACCCCGGGAGAGAGCTCCAGAAGTCCCTCAGGCTGGTTCGCGCTGATGGCTTCCATGAGTGCGTGTATACGCAACCGAACCCCCAGATCCATCACGTTGGGGCCATATTCCAGCAGAATATACCGGTCACCGGCCTGGCGGTAACTGACCTCCGGGCGTCCGTCTTCCTCGGGCAACCAGGCCAGCAGGGTAGCGGACTTGCCCGCCACTGGGGAGAGTTCTGGCGGCTGCCAGCTCACCTGGGGCTGTTGTGTCAGGTTGGCAATGGCCTGTTCCTGCCGTACTGCCAGGCGCTCGGCAGTGGCATTATCCATGGCCACGAAACGGATGCGATCCCCGGGTTTCACCTGGCCGACTTTCCACAGCTCGGCGGCAGCAATGGTCACCGGGCAGACAAAGCCCCCAAGGCTTGGGCCATCACGGGTCAGAATCACCGGCATATCCCCGGTGAAGTTGATGCTGCCGATGGCGTATTCACAGTCATGGATATTGGAGGGGTGTAGCCCGGCTTCACCGCCATCACTGCGGGTGAACTGGGGTTTCGGCCCATTCAGGCGGATGCCCAGGCGGTTGGAGTTGTAGTGAACCTCCCAGTCCTGTTCGAAGAAGGCTTCAATGCTCTTTTCAGTGAAAAAATCCGGAGCACCATGGGGACCATAGAGCACGCCGATCTGCCAGTGCTGGGAGTAGTCCGGAATCAGGTCCGGATCCATCACGGCCGGTTCCGCTATGGGGGCAGGCGTGGTGCAGGCGGGCAGCCCCTGCTGGCTGATGCCGAGCATGTCCCCGGGGCGCAGTGGGCGACCCCCGTGGCCGCCGAACTGTCCTAAAGGAAAGGTAGAGCGGCTACCCAGGTATACCGGAACATCGAAGCCTCCTCTCACTGCCAGATAGGTCCGGCAGCCCTTATGGGCCTTACCCAGCTCCAGTGTCTGTCCGGCCAGGATCTGCACAGGGCACCAGAAGGCCGCCGGTTCGCCATCCACAGTGGCGTCAGTGGGTGCGCCGGTCAGGGCAATCACCGTCTCCTGGTGGAAACGCAGCTGCGGCCCGATCAGTGTGCATTCCAGCCCCGCCGCTTCCGGCGAGTTCCCCACAATCCGGTTGCCAAGGCGAAAGGCGTAGTCGTCCATGGGGCCGGAGGGGGGTACCCCAATGTGCCAGTAGCCCATGCGTCCGGGGTAATCCTGCACTGTGGTATAAGTGCCCGGCTGCACTACCTCGGCCACCGATGGCTGGTAGGTGAAATCCTCCAGCGTGTGGGTAGCCACTTCGCCCCGGGCAAAACTATCCTGGGCCACCACCTGGCGCAGGTAATCCAGATTGGTGGCAATGCCCATCAGGCGGGTCTCTGCCAGAGCATTGCGCAGCTTCTCCAATGCCTCGGCCCGGTCGCTGCCATGGACAATCAGTTTGGCGATCATGGGATCGTAATGGGCGGACACCTCGCTGCCGGATTCCACCCAGGTGTCTACCCGTACATCACCCTCGGGCCAGTGCACATCGGTCAGTTCCCCCGGGGAGGGCTGGTAGTCCCGCAAGGGGTCTTCCGCATAAATGCGCACCTCCATGGATGCACCTTTCAGGTGCAGGGGGAAAGCTTCCAGGTCCGGGCTTTCTCCGGCGCCGATCAGCAGCATCCATTCAATCAGATCCAGGCCGGTGACCGCCTCTGTGACCGGATGCTCCACCTGAAGCCGGGTATTTACCTCGAGAAAATAGAAGGCATCCCGGTCAGCATCGTAGATATATTCAACGGTGCCGGCGGAGCGGTAATTGACTGAGCGCCCAAGGGCCACGGCGGCATCCAGCATGGCCTGGCGGGTAGTGGCGGGCAGGTTGGGGGCGGGGGTCTCCTCCACCACCTTCTGGTGCCGCCGTTGCAGTGAGCAGTCCCGCTCCCCCAGGGCCAGCACCTGACCCTTGCCATCCCCCATGATCTGCACTTCCACATGGCGGGCCCGGGCAATAAAGCGCTCAAGGAACACGCCGCTGTCATTGAAAAAGTTCTGCCCCTGGCGCTGTACCCGGGTGAAGGCATCCCGTAAATCCTGCTCTGAGTCACAGCGAGTCAGACCAATACCACCTCCGCCAGCGGTACTTTTCAGCATGATGGGGTAGCCCAGATCAGCAGCGAAGGCCAGAGCCTCATCCAGGTCATTCAGCAGACCACTGCCGGGGACCAGAGGCACACCGGCGTTCTCAGCAATCTCCCGGGCCCGGTGTTTCAGGCCAAATTGGCGCATCTGCTGGGGTGTGGGACCGATAAAGTCGATTCCCTGGGCTTCGCAGCGTTCGGCAAAGTCGGCGTTTTCTGATAGAAAGCCATAGCCGGGAATAATGGCTTCGGCGCCGCTTTCCCGGGCGGCGGCCAGAATCTGCTCAGCATCCAGATAAGTTTCGCTGGCATTTTGGCCCTGCAGAGCGATGGCCTGGTCCGCCTGAGTAACGTGCTGGCTGTGACGGTCTGGGTGACTAAAGACACTGACGCTGCGAATGCCCAGGCGATGCAGTGTTTTCAGGGTGCGAACGGCGATTTCACCACGGTTGGCGATCAGTACGGTCCTGTACATAATTCTTTGCCTTTAAGTTGTCTTGGCCTTAATGCTCATGTGTGTACCGGTGTGCGCCCTCATCTGAAGGCGCTCCGGTTGTTGGCTGCTCCCCTCCAGGGGTTAACCCGTAGCGCCGGCTTCGCGGAAAGCGCGCCAGCCGCCGAAGTGGGTAATATCCTGTGCCTCAGCCAGGGCATGGTCTTCGCAAATAAACCCCTTTACCCAGCGGCCATCCGCCAACTCCACGTTACCAATGCCCAGGGGTGGGGGTATCAGTCCCACGAAGCTGCCAAAATCCCAAGTGGCCATTTCCCAGACTTCCACGATGATTGCCTGGCCCTGGCTTTCCCCGGTACGGCGTAAGCCGGGCTTGGGGGGTGTGCTGTCGGGCAGTGCATACAGGCGGTAGCGGGGGCTGGTGGTGGTCTGCTCCAGTAACCGGGCGTGGCGCTCGGTCAGTTGGACGTTAAGGGGCATGCCAGTCAGGTGGGCCCCCACCACGGCCACTTGAATCCGGTCACTGTTGTTGGCAGGCAGCTCGGGCTCCTGGGAGCGATGGTGCTCGGTGGCGCCAATAGGGGTGGGGTGCGCATTCATCCAGCGCACCGCCAGTTGCTGCAGATCCCCGTCACGCCAGGCGCCGCTGATCAGGGTGATGCCAAAGGGCAGGTCATCGTCACGGAAGCCTGCGGGCAGAGCCAGAGCGCAGAAATCCGCCAGGTTAACGAAATTGGTGTAGGTGCCCAGGCGACTGTTGAGCAGAACCGGCTCTTCCTCAACCGCTGCCAGGGTAGGGCTGATGGGAGCTGTAGGTACCAGCAGGCCATCCAGGTCCGCCAGTTGCTGGTCGATGGCTCTGATCAGGGCCTCTTTCTGATACTGGGCTTTGAAGGTGTCGGTAGCGCTGAACTTGCTGGCCTTACTGATAATGCCCCGCACCACCGGGTTCATGGCATCACTATGGGCTGCCATAAAAGCTTCAATGGCAGCATGGCGCTCTGCTACCCAGGGGCCTTCATAGAGCAGGGCGGCCAGTTGGTTCAGACCCTGAAAGTCCGTTGGCACCAGAGTGATGCCCAGATTCTGCCAGTGAGCTTTGGCCGTCTCCCAGGCCTGCTGTGACAACTCGCAGCCAAACCAGTCCGGGTCTGCAGGTATCCCCAAAGTACGGATTGGCCCAGGGCGGCGAATGGCGGGCAGGTTGGGGGAAAAGCCCTTGGGGCGCTCCCGGGAGAAGGGGTCTTGTGGCTCAAAGGCCGCCAGTTGTTGATACAGCAAGCTGGCATCGCCCACGGAGTGGGTAAAAATGGAGACACAGTCCAGTGAACGGCAGGCCGGAACCACCCCTTCAATGCTGATGGCTCCCCGGGTGGGCTTAAGCCCCACCAGGTTGTTCAACCCGGCCGGGACCCGCCCAGAGCCCGCTGTGTCTGTGCCCAGGGCGAATGGCACCAGGCCCCTGGCAACCACCGAGGCGGAGCCTGAGCTGGAGCCACCGCTGATTATTGTCGGGTTAAAGGTATTGGGCACCGCCCCATAGGGGGAGCGGGTGCCCACCAGGCCGGTAGCAAATTGATCCAGGTTGGTTTTCCCCAGTGGCACCGCCCCTGCCGCCTTCAGCCGGGCTACGGCAACGGCGTCTTCACTGGGTTCATAGGCAAAGTCAGGGCAGGCGGCAGTGGTGGAAAAGCCGCTGGCATCGATATTGTCCTTGATGGCGAAGGGCACCCCGTATAAGGGCAGTTTTTCCAGGTCCCCCTGGTGCTGCTGAAGTTGTTGCGCCAATTGCTGCAGCGTCTGTTCCAGTGCTTCGTGGGTCAGCAGGCTGATCCACGCGGGGTCGCCCTGTTGCAGGGATTCCAGTAAAGGCTTGAGCAGTGCAGCGGGGGTTTCCCCGTTGCTGTAGGCCTGCTGCCAGTCGGTCAGTGTCCATCCAGTCGTTATGGGCATGAGTCATTCCATCAATAGATTCATCTTGTATACAAATCTATTGGCAACTCACGTGCCATTTTTTATGAATAAACTAAATCGTTTAAAAACAGTTAGTTAAAATGCAGTCGGGTATTACCCGCATGATTTCAATGAACCGAAATGGGGCGGTATTTGAGTTTGTGGGTCTTTTTGGTGCGGTTTAGCTGTGCCTTCAGGCGGTCTTTTGCAATAGCCCCAGTGGTAAAAGAAACATAATCCAAGAAATGGAAAGAATTTAGCGTGTTTTATGCGTTTTTATAGGGCGTACGGCAGCATTAATGATCAGTTTTGGTGCCTTAAGTGATTGTCCTAAACAGTTTTTTCTCCTTGTATACAAGTTATCTTGCTGTTTTTTAGAGGAAAAAGCCCTTGGTGGAATAGCCGGTGCATACTGACTTAACCGTCTCACCCGGTAACCGGGACGAGCAGAGATGCGGATTCAACCACGACCACGTCTTGGTGCTGGGGCTGCTGCTGCAACTGTAGCGCTGGCGTAAGTGGAATTTCACAAGGAAAGGAGCAACACCATGAGCAAGCGCAGTCTTTTTAATCATATCGCCGCCAGTTGCCTGGCTGTCAGTACCGTTTTCACCATAACGGCAGTCCAGGCACAGGGGCCGATCAAGGTGGGCATACTGCACTCCCTCTCCGGCACCATGGCCATCAGTGAAACCTCCCTGCGGGACGTGGCTTTGATGACCATTGAAGACATCAATAACCAGGGTGGCCTGCTGGGTCGTCAGTTAGAGGCCGTGGTCATGGATCCAGCCTCAGACTGGCCCCGGTACGCTGAACAGGGCCGTGAGTTGCTGGAACGGGAAAATGTGGATGTGATCTTCGGTTCCTGGACCTCAGTCTCCCGGGAAGCGGTGTTGCCAGTGCTGGAGGAGTTGAATGGCCTGATGTTCTATCCCGTGCAGTATGAGGGTGAAGAGTCCTCCCGGAATATTTTCTACACCGGTGCGGCCCCCAACCAGCAGACCATACCTGCAGTTGAATACCTGATGAGCCCCGAGGGAGGGGAAGCAGAACAGTTTTACCTGATCGGCACCGATTATGTGTTTCCCCGCACCACCAACCGCATTGTCCGGGCCTTCCTGAATGCCCAGGGCATCAATGATGAAGCCATTAAAGAAGTGTACTTCCCTTTCGAGCACAGCGATTTCCAAAGTGCCGTAGCGGATATCCGCAGCTTCTCCAATCAGGGGCGTACTGCGGTAATCAATACCGTTAACGGTGACTCCAACGTGGCGTTCTATCAGGAACTGGCCAATCAGGGAATCGATGCCGTGGATGTGCCGGTGCTGGCCACTTCGGTGGGTGAAGAAGAACTGCGGGGCATGGATACCGGGCCATTGGTGGGACACCTGGCGGCCTGGAATTACTTTATGTCCGTGGACACCCCACAGAACAAGGCCTTTACCGAACGCTGGGCCAAGTATGTGAAGGATGAAGGTCTCAGTGGCGGCAGCGCCCGGGTTACCAATGATCCCATGGAAGCCACCTATATCGGCATGAAAATGTGGGCCCAGGCCGT
>REBR01000227.1 GCA_007692645.1 Halomonadaceae bacterium
CATTGTGGAAGGCACCGGATATCTGTCTGATGGCTACAAGAATGTCGCTGCAGCCTGGAACATCACCGCTAACGAGGCCAACAACACCTTCAGCTGGTCTTCTTCCACTTCTGCAGAGAAGAAGGTCAAGCCACCCCGGGCGGTGCCTGAGCCTGGCACCCTGGGCTTGCTGGGTCTGGCCCTGGCCGGCTTAGGGGTTAAGCTGCGCCGTAAGCTCGCCGCCTGATCCTGGCGCTTGCTGTTCATTAGCGGCACCCCTCAGGGGGTGCCGTTTTTTTGTCTGCCTTCAGTTACCTGCCCCTGCCTGGCATCACCCCCACCCCTGCTGCTGAGCCTGTGTTGCCTGACTTTACAGGTGCCCTGAAAGGGCTTTTCGCCAGAATGATGTTTTCGTCATGGGCAAGCCCAATGGCACACCACTGACACGGGTCAGGACGGGAACTTTTTGAAGCTGGTATAATCGCCCTTTATTTTGCTCCGGTTTGACGTTCCGGCTCGCACAAGAGGTTGACCATGACTCCGTTCGCTGTCTGCGCACTGTACCGTTTTGTGCGCCTGGATGATTACCAGGCGCTGCAGCCCCCCTTAAAACAGTTCCTGCTCGACCAGGGCATTCGCGGCACCCTGCTACTGGCCCGGGAAGGCATCAATGGCACCGTGGCGGGCAGCCCTGCAGCCATTGCCGCCCTGAAGGCGCGCCTGGCCCAAGACCCCCGCTTTGATGCCATTGATTACAAAGACTCCGTGACCGATATTCAGCCGTTTAACCGCAGCAAGGTGAAGCTGAAGCGGGAGATTGTGACCATGGGGGTGGAAGACATCGATCCCCGGGAGTCTGCCGGCACTTATCTTAAACCCCGGGAGTGGGATGCCCTGATCAGCGACCCGGATGTGACGGTCATTGATACCCGCAATGACTACGAGGTGAGCATCGGCACCTTCAAGAATGCCATTAACCCGAACACCACCAGCTTCCGGGAATTCCCGGACTACGTGAAAGCCAACCTGAACCCGCAAGAGCACCGCAAGGTGGCCATGTTCTGCACCGGGGGGATTCGTTGTGAGAAGTCTACCGCCTATCTCAAGGAGCAGGGGTTTGAGGAGGTGTACCACCTGGAAGGGGGCATTCTGCGCTACCTGGAGGAAACCCCGCAAGAGCAGTCCCTGTGGCAGGGAGAGTGCTTTGTGTTCGATGACCGGGTCACCGTGAACCACCAGCTGGAGCGGGGCCAGTACGACCAGTGCCACGCCTGCCGTATGCCCATCACCGAGGACGACAAGGCCAGCCCCCACTACCAGCAGGGCATCAGCTGCCCCCACTGCCATGACCGCCACACCCCACAGCAGAAGGCCCGCTTCGCCGAACGGGAAAAGCAGGTGCGCCTGGCCCGGGAACGGGGGGAGACCCATGTGGGGGCAGAGGCGGCGGATGTTATTGCGCAGCGGCAAAAGGCCAAGCGGGCACGGCGTGGTAATGCTCAGCATGATCAGTGATGGGGCCCCGCAGACAGTCAGCGGGCCCGTTTTTGCCTAGCCGTTCTGACAGGCTGCCGCCAACGCCCCTCCCGGATAAACTGGCTACTGTTTATTTAAACAGGAGCCCGTCATGGCCGACAGGACCCGCCCACCCCACAACCCCCATGACCGGTTCTTTCGCAGCGCCATGGAGAACCGTGACGTTGCCCGTGATTTCATGCGCTTTTATCTGCCCGCCCATCTCAGTGCCGCGCTGGATATGGACAGTCTCAAGCTGCAGCATGACAGCTACCTGGATGCGACCCTGCAGGCGTGTGTCAGCGACCTGGTTTTTCATTGCCGGCTGGCAGACAAACCCGCTTATCTGAGCCTGCTGGTAGAGCATCAGTCTGGTCCGGGTGCTGAAACATAGCCGGAAGGAAAGTATCGGGCCTTATCTGCTGACACTTTTGCAGGACTGCGACGGTCTCGACAACCACAGCCAGCAGTGGTTAGATTTTATACAGATGCTGATAAGATATGTGAGTAGCACGGTTAGCGAGGACGCCATGGAACACCTGATGGCGGAGCGCTGCCAGTTGCCGGTACCGATAGGAGAGACGCTGATGACTTATGAAGAGTGTGTGTTAGCTAGAGGTGAGGCCAAAGGTGAAGCCAGAGGTGAAGCCAGAGGTGAAGCCAAAAAAAGCCAGCAAATAGCACTGAACCTGCTCAAAGAAGGCGCGGAGGAAGCTTTTGTAGGTAAAGTTACCGGGCTTTCTCTGGAGCAGGTCAGAGAACTGCGCGTCACCCGCAGCGATTAACCCTGCTGGGTTTGCACCCACTGGGTAAACGCCACCTGCATCCGCTCCAAGGCCTCAGCCAGATCCTGCTCCGGAATAATCAGTGACGGCGCAAAGCGCAGCACATCAGGGCCGGCGATCAGGATCATGACACCGGCGTCCAGGGCCGCATCCATCAGCGCCTTGGCTTTGCCGGCATAGGCCGGGGCCAGTTCGGCACCCATCAGCAGACCGCCGCCACGCACCTCTTTGAATAACCCCAGCTCGCGACCCATCTGTTCCAGGGACTCCCGGATCATCTGGTGTCGTTCTGTGACCCCGGCCAGCACTTCCGGCTGGTTCACGGTTTTCAGCACGGTTTCCGCCACGGCGCAGGCCAGTGGGTTGCCGCCATAGGTGCTGCCGTGGGTGCCAACACCCAGGCTGTTGCCGATGGCGGCGGTGGTGAGCATGGCGGCCACGGGAAAACCGTTACCCAGGGCCTTGGCGGTAGTGAGAATATCCGGGGTGACGCCATAATGCTGGTAGGCGTACAGTGAGCCGGTACGGCCCACACCACACTGCACTTCATCAAACACCAGCAGCGCACCAACCTGGTCGCAACGCTCCCGCAGCCCCTGCAGGAAGGCCTTCTCCGCGGGACGCACACCGCCCTCCCCCTGGATCGGCTCTACCACGATGGCGCAGGTACGCTCACTGAGCAGTGCATCCACGGAGGCCAGATCATTGAAGGTGCCGTGGACGATGCCACGGGGCACCGGCTCAAAGCCTTCCCGGTATTTCGGCTGGCCACCCACGGCCAGGGTGAACAGGGTGCGGCCATGAAAGCTGTTATCGAAGGCGATGATTTCCTGCTTGTTCTCGCCGTGGTGCTGCCAGGCATAGCGCCGGGCCAGCTTGAAGGCGGCTTCGTTGGCTTCAGCGCCGGAGTTGGCCATGAATACCCGCTCAGCGAAGGTATGCTCACACAGGTACTGCCCCAGACGCAGGGCCGGCTCGTTGGTGAGCAGGTTGCTCAGGTGCCAGACCTGCTCGGACTGCTCCTGCAGGGCCTTCAGCAGCGCCGGGTGGCCATGGCCCAGGCCGGTGACCGCAATGCCCCCTGCCAGGTCAATATACTCACGCCCAGCCTGGTCCTGTACCCGGGAGCCCTTGGCCTTCACCGGAATCATGTTGCCGGGGGCGTAGTTGGGCACCATCACATCATCAAAGGTGGCGCGGGTCAGTTCGGAGCTGTGCATGAGGGGCCTCGGCAGCAGTGAGCGTTAACAGGGCACGTATTATAGGGAGGGGGGTTGGCCTCTGGCCAGTGCTGGTTATTCGATAGTGCTTATTGGAAAAGAAAGCGCTTATGGTAAAGTAGTAAAAGGTAATACCTTTCAATACCGGAGGTGAAGCAATGGCCACATCTATCAAGCTCGATGACGATCTGAAAGAACGGATTCAGCACCTGGCTGGCGCCCGGCACCGCTCTGCCCATTGGATCATGCGTGAGGCAATTCGTGATTATGTGGTGCGGGAAGAAAAACGGGAAGCCTTTAAACAGGACGCGCTTCACGCCTGGGAAGCGTACCAGGAAAACGGATTGCACCTAACCCTGGAAGAAGCTGATGACTGGTTGGCCAAGCTTGAAGCCGGTGAAGATGCGGAGCTGCCTAAGTGTCACGACTGAAGTGGGCACCGGCAGCCCTGGCTGACGTTCAGCGACTGTATCGCTTTCTGGCAGAAAACGATGCAACGGCTGCCCGGCGTGCCATCAAGACTATACGCTCCGGCGTGAAACTGCTGGCACACCAGCCAAAGGCCGGGCGCCCGGTTGACGACATGGCTCCTGCTTTCAGGGAATGGCCTATTGAGTTTGGCAGCGGCGGCTATATCGCGCTGTATCGCTTAGAGGGTGACACCACCACGATACTGGCTGTGCGTCACCAGAAAGAGGCTGGCTACTGACTTCAGTGCGCCTTTTAATCCCGCTTTTCATACCCCACCACCAGCTCATCCAGAAAAAACTGCCCGGCGGAGCTTAAGAAATACTGGCTGGCGCCGCTTTTAAACAAAAAGTGGCGGCGCAGCAGGTAGTCCATCGCCTCCGGCAGCCCTTTGTCGAAACGGGCGGCCCGCAGGATGTCCTGGTATTCCGGGTCGGCGGCGATGGCATTCAGGTCGTCTTCTTTGAGCCCGGCATCAGGGCGGCCCAGGTACTCCAGGTCGCGGCCTGAGCGGGCGAAATAGCGGCCGATAATGAGCAGCACCAGTTGTACCCGGAAGGCGTTTTCGTCGTGTTCTTCGTTTTCTTCGTCGCTGCTTTCCCGCAGATAGAAGAAAGTGCCACGGTCGTTAAACACCAGGTCGTAGCCGATGTGTTCATAGAGGCGGCGGAAGTGGCTAAGGGCGTTATACAGCAGGTTGTACAGGGGATTGGCCACCAGTTCAGAACGGTGTGGGTGCCAGATGTCCCGCAGAATCACCCGGCCGGCCATGAATTCCCGGTAAATGGCGGCGCTGTCGGCGGGCTTGATGCTTTCAAAGCCGGCGCTGTCAGGGGCGCTTGCCCGCTCCTGTGGAGGCCTGTCTTGAGTGGCCGCTTTCGGGGAAAGGTCGCTCGCGGAATGGTCTGCGGGGTCAGCCCCGTTGGCGCTATGGTCAGTCGGCATCGGTGGTCTCGGATTGTGTGGTCTGTGCTGATTCAGGCACCCGCTCTACCCGGCGTTTGCGATAAATGTACTGCTCCTCGCCCTGGCCCTGCAATGTGCGGAAACGGTTGGTCATCACCAGTTGCAGCTCGGGCCTGGGGTTATGGGAGAGGGTTTTGTGGGAGAGGCGGTTGATGGCCGCCAGCAGGTCCGGGAAGCGGTAGCCTTCAATAAAGCCTTCCAGGCGGCCATTGAGGGTCTGTACCAGATCCTGGGTGGGGCGCAGCTCCAGTGAGTCCAGCCAGCGGAACAGGGTGTCGATGCGCTCCACGTCCATGGACTGACCCCGGGTGCCGGCTTCCAGGCTTGGCAGCACCGGGGCTTCGCTCTCACGGCGCTGGTCGCTCAGGCGCAGCTCCAACTCCGAGTGCAGCAGCTGGTAATAGCTGGCGGACTGGCCGAAGGCGTACTGCTTCGGGCGCCAGTGGCCTTTCAGGCCGAGCAGAAAGCCGCTTTGGCGGACAAAGGCGCTGCCGTCGAGGCGGGTTTTGCGCAGGTCCTGGGTGCGGGTCTCGTCCAGCAGTTCCCGCAGTGACTGGAAGGCCTGCTCCATGGCGTTGTACTGCACCATGCCACGGCGGGTTTTGCGCAGGAAATGGTCCACTTCTACCGCCACGGTCTGAATCGGCCGGTGCATGGCGTTAAGGCTTAAGGCGGAGCGAAACAGCTGGTCGGCGGCGTCCTGGCAGTGGTTGTATTCCAGTACCGCGACGATGCTCTCAAGGGTGGCAAACAGGTTGGCGCCGTCCGCCAGCCGGGCGTCCCGGTTCAGGAACACCAGGGTGGGCTTGATGTGGCGCTCGTAGAGGGTGGTGATGCGTTCAAACAGGTTCTGGCGGAATTCCGTGAAGGCCTGATCGCCACGGCTGGCGTCATCGGACAGTTGCGCCAGTTCAGCGCTGATGGTCTGCATGCGCAGGATATTCTGCCGCAGCATGCCGATCAGTTGGCTGACTTTCTCGTTCAGGGTGTCCTGCAGCTCGGTGTAATCCGGGTCGGCGTCATTGAAGCGAGTGCGGGGCAACTGGTCCCGCAGGTCACGCAAGGTCACCAGAAAGCCCCGCAGGCGGGCATCGGTGAGCTCCTGGTGCAGGGATGTGTTACAGGCCCGCATCATGCCCAGCAGTGCATCCTGGAACACCAGACGGCGCTCGCCCCGGACCTTGTCGATATCGATCACCAGGCCGCCACGAAACAGGTTGTCGGTACTGAAGGCCCGGCGGATGCGCTCCTGGTCGCTGGCTTTGCGGTCCCGGGCATACTCCAGCACGCTATGCACCAGGTCGTTTTCCAGCACATAGCGGGTCTCTTCCCGGTCCATGCGTTCGATCAGGCGGAACATCACCGCCGGGTGCTCAAACAGCACCCGGGTGGTTTCCAGGGTGGTGAAGCCCTTACTCATGGACGGTGTCCCACAGGGCAGACTGTTCCTGGTCCAGCCAGGCGCCGCTCTCCCCTTCCCGGCTGAAGCCTTCGGCGCCGCCCCAGAACACCAGGGTGCGGCGGGCGTCATAGGGGTGGGCGGTGCGCATCAGGCCAACTTCCATGTGCCGCCCCACCTGGTAGATGACCTCGGGGCTGGCGCTGTGGGTGGCGGCAGAGAACAGGTTGAAACCCTGACTCTTGAGCCGGGCCAGCAGCGCCGGTACCTGGCTGACATCCACACTGGCCAGCTCATCCAGCACCATGGGGAAGGACAGGCTCACGCTATTGTAAAGCACCCGGCGCAGCAGCCGGTGCACCAGCTCCAGGTTGATCAGGGCGGTGGTGGAGGTGGACTGGCCCTTGCGGTCCAGCTCCTTGGCGTCCTGTTTGCGGGTGCGGTAAGCCACGCCGGTGATGACCCGATCCATGGTCAGGCGGTTGCCCTGGCTCTCTTCATTGAAAAACTCCGCCACGAATACCCGCAGGCGGTCATAGAAAGCGTCGGACTGAAGCTGGTCGGAGTAAGGGTCGATGCCTTCGGACTCTTCCACCAGGTTGCGAAATTTCGGGTGGGTGTGGATGTCCACGCGGATCTCCACCAGGTCGTTGATGGCCACGCCGTCCAGCTCACTGTTGAGCTGGTTTTCAAAGCGGCGGATGTGCTCGTAGTTGGCTTTCAGGGCATGGCGGTAGCTGGCCACGGTTTCGTTATGGGCCAGTACCTGCTCCCGCAGCACTTCTTCCTGCTCCCGCACTTCGGCAAAGACTTCCGTTAAGGCCACAAAGCGCTCACGGATGGCGCTGCTGGTGGGGCTGTCCTGTTGCAGACTGCCGCTGGCATCCTCCAGAATGCCTTCCCGCACAAAGTCCCGCAGGTCACCGAGAATGCGTTGGCGCAGATCCGCTACCTGCTCCAGGGTCAGGACGATCTCATCCAGGCGGGTGACGGACAGTTCTGGGGCGGGAAGAGGGGTCTCTGCGGTGGCAGAAGCCAGGGAGGGGAAGCGCTTCCTTTGAGAGCCGACGGTGCGGTTCATCTGCAACAGTTCTGTCTCACGCTCGCCAAGGCGGCGAACCACCGCCTGGGATTGGGCAAACTGCTCCTCCGCAATACCCTGCTTTTCCTGTTCTGCGGCCTGCTGCAGGGCCAGCTCCGCCCGCTGCTCTTCGGCCAGGCGGATCGCTTCAGCGGCATCCGTAAGGCGGCTTTTGGCCCCCGGCAGGCGCTCCAGCAGCTTCAGGTCGCCGGTGAGAGCCGCGATTTCCTTCTCCAGCTGCTCGATTTTCCGCGGCAGGTCCTGGGCATTGCGGCTTTCCCCATCCAGATCTCCCAAACGGCGGGCAATGGAGTTGCGTTCGGTTTTCAGCCGGTCGGTTTCTCCCTCCAGGTCCAGCTCTTTCAGGGGGCGATGGTCGAAGCGGGTATCGAACCACCAGTAACCGTCGTCTTTCTTTTCCAGCAAAGCGGTGAAAGCACGCAGGGTTTCCAGGGTGCTGTCATCCAGGGCCTCACCGGGGCTTGCCAGCACCAGGCGGTTGTCGATGGCCTCCAGGGGGCCGGCGACTTTCCGGTCCAGCTGGCGGTGCAGCTGCCATTGACGGTTTTTCTGGCGCTGGGCCAGGTCCTCCAGCTGGGCGTCAAGGCGGGCCAGTTCTTCCGTTAACCGCTGTTTCTGCAGCACGGCCTGGTCGGCGCTTTTGAAGGCCTTGAGCTGGGCGTCACTTTCATCCAGGTCCTCAGTGAGGATGTCCCGGATTTCTTCCATGGACATGCCGGCATAACGGGCGATCAGCAGCTCCCCTTTCTGCTGGGTGCTTTCCGCCTCTGTCAGCATGCGCTGGTGGGCGCGGATCTCGCCGTCCAGCTCACTGGCACTTTTGCCCAGGGCGGTGACCTGGGTGGTGATCTGCTTTAAGGCCTCTTTGTGCCCCATGCGGGTCTCATTGGCCTGCTGGTGCTCTTCCCGGGCACGGGCCAGGGCTTCACCCAGGCCATCCCGGAAGGCGGCAAAGTCGCTCTGGCTGCTGGCCATCTCCCCGTAGCGACGGTAGGCCTCGCTCAGGGCCTGGAAGCGCGGACTCTGGGCGTCGATGCGGGTCAGGTGGGCATGCTGTTGTTTCAGGGTTTCATGGCGCAGCAGGAACTGGTCGATATCAAAATCAAAGGCGTCGTCGGCGAATTTCTTGTCCGCCTCGATAATGCTGGCCACCGCATCCGCCATGGCCCGGTCGTCGGCTTTCATCTCAAACAGCAGCAGGATCAGGGTGCGCAACGACTGCACCTTGCGCTCGTCCCGGTCCGCCAGGGGCAGCACGGAATAGCGCACCGCGTCAGCAGACATCAGGTCGCTGCTGTAGAGCATGTTGCGCAGTTTGCCGGTGTCGCTGGTGAAGACGGTTTCGCTGGAGAGTTTTTTCACCGCTGCAGAGACCCGGGCAAAAGACAGCCCGGACACAGCACGGCCAATACCGTCGGCATCCCCGTCACCGTCCCAGAACAGCGGGCGCAGTTCGCTGTAAGGCACCGGTACAAAGATGCGGCCAAAGCTCAGCTCACTGGCCTTGTCCCGGTAGAGAATCTGACAGTGCACGCCCATGGGGTTTTCCACTTCCATGATCAGGAAGCTGTACTGGCCGGGGAAGTAATGCTGGTAGCTTTCTTCGTTGCTGTAGTGGCTGCCGGCACTGGCGTTGCGGAAGGCGAATTTTTTCCGGCTGTTGCGGAAGTTGCTCTCTGGCAGCAGAAACAGGCGCAGGGAGTTGAGCAGGCTGGACTTGCCCAGATTACCGGTACCCAGCAGCACGGCGTGGGTATCTACCGGCAGCTCCACGTAGCAAAAGCCTGCCGAGTCCACCAGCACCAGGCGGCGGATGCTGAACTGGAACGCGTTACTGCTCATCAGGTAACTCCGACGTGGCTAAATCCAACAGCATTTCCTGCTCCATAAAATGACCGGTGCGGCGGAAGGTTCCCGCCAGCTCGTTAAAGCCTAATTGCTCCGCCTGTTCGATGGCGCTGACAAAGCGTTTCGAACTGCCGGGGGATTGCCGGAAGCTGAGCTCCCACTCATGCCATTCAGCGGGCTGCACAAAACGGGCTTTATCCCCCAGGCGCCGGGCGAGACTGGCAAACATGCGCAGCCCCCCCAGATCATAATCAAAAGCACACAGCACCCGATCATAACCCGACAGCCAGGCCACCGACAGGGTGCCGGTAATCCGGTTGCCAGCACCCAGCACCACATCGGTATTGCTGAAGTCGCAGGGCTGGCCGGTACAGCGGGCAGTGAAGGCCATCATCAGCTCTGGACTAGCGAAATTCTGTTCATTTTCCACCACCAGCACCTGGGGCTTGGGAGTAAAGTGCTGCAGGGTCTGTTGTGCGCTCTGGCACACCACCTCAGGGCGGGCATCCACCAGTTGCCCATGGTAAACCAGCAGGTAGGTTTTGTCGGTGCCTGCCCGGTGGGAGTCCCCCTGGTGGGCAGCGGCCACACGATCTTCAGGCACCGCCGCCTGGCTTTCCAGGCGCTGCAGCAGGCTGTCATCCAGGCACTGCACCCGCCAGCGGTTGCTGGCAACCTTTTCTGTGCGAAACAACTGGGTATGGCGCCCGGCTACCGCCGCCGGCAGTTGCCGCAAAAACAGTGGGTAATTCACCGGCTCACCACGGCGAATGCGGGCCAGGTTCTTTCTCAGGCTCATGGCGCGTCTCCCTGCTGGCGCTGTTTTCCCGTCACCTGTCCCCAGGATCAAACGAAACAGTATAGCGCCCAGTTGCTACCCCTGCATAAACCCCCAGAGACACCCGTCACTCTTCGGGCCAGAGAATCTCCGGTGGCCGCAGGTGCGGCAGTTCCAGCACCTCCAGAGAGCGGTCCGGGGACAGCAGGTGTTTGACGATCAGCTTGTAGGAGTCCAGGTCGAAGGCAATGCCGTCGGTGGATACCGGCCATTCGTCCAGATCGCTGTGGTCGTGGACGGTGGTGATGTGCACCCAGTTGTAGATGATGTGGATGTCCAGGCGGCTATGGTGGTGTTCGACGATGCCTACCGGGCCGGTCCAGGGCCAGGTGGCCAGGCGCAGGCTGTGGAAGGCGATCTGCATGCGCAGGTTGTAGCGGGTGCGGTCTTCCTGGCCTTCGCAGGCACCGCGGCAGTTGCCCAGGCGGCGCTGGAAGCAGGGGCCGGGGCCTTTGGGTTCCAGGCCCAGCAGGCGGTTGCACAGTTCGTTTTTGCGGGTGATGCCCTGGAGGGCTTTCTGGGCGTCTTTCTGGCTGCGGAACAGGCCGTAGTACTGGTCGAGCTGGGCGGGATCGATTTCCCGGCACAGGCGGGCGCTCAGGTAGCCGTCGCTGTTGGGCTCCAGGGCGATGCTCACCAGGCGTTTGGCGGCCCGGGAGCGGCGGTTGTACATGGGCTTTAAGGCCTTGATCTGTTTCAGTTCCAGCAGCAGGGCACCCAGCTCGCCGGCGGTTTCGGTCCAGTCCACGTGGCGCATGCTTTGGGACAATTGCACGCCACGGCTGCTGTTGTGGTCGCCGGAGAAATGGCTGGCCACCAGCTGGCGGATATTGACGCTTTTGCCCACGTACACCAGCACGTCGTTTACCCCGTAAAAGCGGTAGACGCCGGGTGTATTGGGTAGGCTGT
>REBR01000229.1 GCA_007692645.1 Halomonadaceae bacterium
CCCCCCCCCCCCCCCCCCCCCCCCCCCCCCAAAAGGAGACAGGTCAGAAGGTAAAACGGGGACAGACCACGTTTTAGGTAAAAGGGGACAGACCACGTTTTAAGGTAAAAGGGGACAGACCACGTTTTATGGAAGTCAATAAAACGTGGTCTGTCCCCTTTTACCATTGTCCCCTTTTTATTTCGTTACTTAACCGTGGCACTCACAACCAACGTGACCACAGCCATTACCGGCGTTGTGCCCCTCGGCACAACTTTTACCGCAGAACATTTTGCCATTGCGCTCCAGGGCGCTGGAAACGGGAAGTACACAAACGCAATCTGCGCAGGCACATTTGATCATGTTGACTTCGCTCATTCTGAATCTCCTGAGGATGCTGGTTGCATAAGCTACTTAGCTACAGTAGGCCCAAGAGATGACGTTATACAATTACCAAATGCGCCTACAGATTCCCTGGCCACCTTGTGATCAGTTTAAATTTTCTCGCCGTCGCCCGCGGGCTTGGTGGCTTAGTGGTCTGGAGCATACTATGGACTCTGTTTTGGGTTATTGGTGGATTCAGAAACGGCAGGAACAACCGTTAAGCCAAGAACAACTGTTGGATCAGTGACTCCGAGATCCCTTTGAACATGAGAGGACCACCATGGGCAAGTCTGCAGAAACGTTACCAGATGCCGTCTGGCAGTATCGGTCTGACAAACCTCGTCTGACGGACTATCAGACAGACATTGACGACGAAGACCTGCTGCCGTCACTGGAGTCCAGCCTGGAGGATATCGGCGAATACCAGCGTCGATTATGGGCCAACCAGCAAAAGAGCCTGTTGCTGGTATTTCACGGGCTAGATGCCAGTGGTAAAGACAGCCTTATCCGCACACTGGCCACTTATATGGACCCGGCGGGCTTTCATGCCTGGTCTTTTGGCAGACCCAAAGGGGCAGAAGCCAAGCACGATTTTCTCTGGCGGGTGATGCCCCTGCTTCCAGGGTTTGGGGAAGTGACGGCTTTTAATCGCAGCCACCATGAGGCGGTTATTGCTGAGCGAGCCTGGCCAGTGCACGACCCTGAGCACTACCACTGGCCGGAGCGCTATGCCTCCCTGCGCAACTTTGAAAAACACCTGGCGAGCGAAGGCACAGTTACCCTCAAATTCTGGCTGAATCTGTCAGAAGACGAGCACAAGCGCCGACTGCTGAAGCGGCTCGACAAACCCCGCAAACAGTGGAAGTTTGATCCCTCGGATATTGACGCCTGGAAACGCCGTGAGGAGTTGCTGCAATACGCGTCAGAAGCCATTGCCGCCACTCATATTCCGGAGGCTCCCTGGCTGATTATTCCCGGGGACCGCAAGCCCGTAGCCCGGGCCATTGTTGCCAGAACCGTTGCAGACCAACTCATGGCGCTGGCACCGGAGTATCCGCCTGCGGATGATAAAACCCTCAAAGCTTATCGGGGTATGTTGAAAGGCTAACGGCCGAGTGGGGACAGACCCCATTTAAGGTCTGTCCCCGGAAGGATGCCTAGAAGTGAAAACGCGCAGAGAGCTGCAGTCTATTCAACTCACCGGTAGCACCACTTTCATCTTCCCGCTGACCCCAGATCAGCTCTCCCCCCAGTTCAAGTTCCGGAATCGGCGAGTGGATGAGGTTCAGGTGGGCACTGTGATAGCGCCTGGCGGTATCCGGGGAGACGGAAGATGGGTTGTCTGCATGTGCCGCTGACAATGCAAGATTGGAGCGCCACTGACCACTCCACTGGTGCCGGTAGGCAACAAAACCGCCGACCTGATCAATCAGCTTCAGTTCACCGTCGTCATCAATCTGTGCTGCCTGGAAGGCATTCAAGCCAAGATAACGGCCAAGGGCGTTGCCCACATTCAGTTGAGCACGCAGGTCGTGGCCGGCTGAGGTAACTGGCATACGGGCTGAGAATGCCATGGCATAACCGTAGTCGCTTTCCCGGGAGCTTGAGCCCAGGTTCTGTTCTGAATCACTGTAGCTGAGTTCCCGCAGCACCAGGGCTATGCTGTAGTTACCCACCGCCTCCTCAAAGCGGTAACGCATAATCAGGTCAGGCAACCGGTTATTGTCATACTCACGGGCGCTGCCGTCCTGCTGATAGACGTTGGTGGAGGGGTTCTCCAGGGCAAAGTCCCAGTTGCCCGGGCTGAAACGCACCATCGGCTGGCGGGCAAAACCATTACCCACAGGGCCGACAAAATCCAGCAAGTCCGGCAGAGAGGCGGGAGTAAAGAAGGTGGACCAGGTCTGACCGACGGTCCAGTTGCCAAGGGAGGCGACCGCGTGGCGGACCCGGGGTGAATAGCTGTTGGTAATGCGCTGATCCCCCTGGGTTGAGAGCAGAAAATCCACTTCCACATAGGTACTTAAAGTCCCCAGTTGTGTCGGCGTGGCGGTTTTGAAAAAGAACCGACTTTCACGGGCATGCATGTCCGTATTGAACTGGCTGTTGGAGCCGTCGGTGCCAATCGTTGAAGGCACCAGGAAATCATCACCCACGTTGCCGGCCCGGGTTTGCCGGTTGAACCGGCTGACCATGGTGTCGAGTTTGATATAGCCGCCATACTCGAACTGGGTGCCAGAGGCGCTGTCTGTCTGATTTTCCAGGGCCTGTATGCGCTGCTCCAGTGATTCGCTGGCATTGGCGGCAGACACGGCCAGGACGAGCAGAGACAGAGTGAAGGGTTTAGCGAACTTCATAGCGTTACTTCCTTTGTTGTTGTTTGCTGTTATGTCGAGCCAACGGATTCAGGGGTCCTGTGACGGACTGGGCGCTTCCGGGTCGGAGGTAAAGCCCAGTACCCGCTTGCGTTCAATCAACCAGTACAGCAGTGCACCCGCTGCCAACCCCCAGCCCGCCCCGTAGACCGCCAGCACCACACCCATGGTGCCGGCGATGCCGCGTTCGGTGTTGTTCTCCAGTTGCTCCAGGCCGACCATCAGGCAGATGTAGCCGGTCAGGAGCAGCGTCAATGACAGGGCAATGGGCAGCACCGGCTGGAAGAAGGTCACCAGGGGTAGCATGAACAGGGCAATAAATCCGGTAATCCAGAAGGTGCCAGCGCCGCTGTAGATGGACTCCATGGCCTTGCGGCCGTATTTGTAGCGCTCGGCCATGGTGGCTGTAACTGCGGTCCAGATCGGCCCTGCCAACCCGGGGTATGGCGCAAAGAAGGCATGTAGGCCATTACGCAGAGCGGTGATGATGTGAATCCGGTTAAGGCTTGAGTCAATCTGCTCATCCGGGCGCAGGTGGTCGACCCGGTCCATTAAGGATTTACCCACGATGATGTCGCCGAAGGCGATAACATAGGCGATGACTGCCGTAGGAATAGCGAAGAAAAAGACGGACGGATCCGGAAACCCGACCGCAAAAGGAAGATAATTCCAAAGCTCGTTGAAGGCGGGCTTGGTGATGCCCCACTCAAGATCAGGCACATCGTATTCGCCCACGATAAAGCCCACGAAGATGGCTACCATGATCCCCGGCACCATGCCGTAATTGGCAATCTTCCTGGCCAGTTCGCTTTTGGCGATAATGCCTTTGAAGGAAACTGAAAACATAAAGTACAGGCAGATCAGACCACCGACGATCAGCGAGATCGGCGTTTCCGCCAACCGGCCACCGGATTCGATCTCCCCCATAAGGGCCGCAAAACCCGCGCCGATAATAATGCCCCCTTTCATGGAGCGGGGGATCACTTTCACCAGCTTTGCCCCCAGCCCGGTGACCCCCAGGAACAGGAAGATCAAAAACACCAGAAATTGCAGCGCGAACATAGCCTGTATCGCTTCTGGGCCTGGCTCAAAGTCCCCCAGAAACAGCAGCACCACAGGAATGGCCGGGGTGATCCAGCCCGGCACCATGGGTGAGCCCAGTAACGCTGGCAACAGAAAACCAATGCCACAAATGACCACGTAAGCCAGGGCTACGTCATAGGGAATCCCCAGGTACTGCTCAAGCAGTGGGATCATGGCAAGACTGACCACAAACATGATCAGGCCCTGAAACATTTCCGCCATTTCCCAGCGATAGTGAACAAAGGGCAGTCGTATTTTAAAGGGCCCGGCGGCCCAGTAGGGTTGTTCTTCGCCGTCTTTACGGTGGTACATTTGCATAGAAGCCTCCCAGCCCGCGACGAATATGTCGCAGGCACATTGTTGTTAGTCGGGTCTTGCGGGATAGCGGGTTTTACAGTGACCGGGCGGTCTCGCGCAGCACAAACTTCTGCACTTTACCCGTGGAGGTTTTCGGCAGTTCCTGGAACACCACCGTTTTAGGCACCTTGAAGCGGGCCAGTTCCTGGCGACAGAAATCCATAATGTCGTTCTCGCTGACCTCACCGGCTTCTGGCTTCAGGGTGATGAACGCACAGGGCGTCTCCCCCCACTTATCATCCGGGCGAGCCACAACGGCGGCCTCAAGCACTGCCGGGTGCTTGTATAAAGCCCCTTCTATTTCGATGGTGGAGATATTCTCACCGCCGGAAATAATGATGTCTTTCAGCCGGTCCTTAATTTCCATATAGCCATCACTGTGCCACACGGCCAGGTCCCCGGTGTGGTACCAGCCGCCCCGGAACGCTTCCTGGGTGGCCTGGGGATTTTTCAGATAGCCCTTCATCACGGTGTTGCCCCGCAGGCAGATTTCACCCACAGTCTCGCCGTCCTTTGGCACCGGCTCCATGGTCTCCGGGTCCGCGATCATCATTCCCGCCAGGGTCGGGTAACGCACCCCCTGCCGGGCTTTGAGTGCTGCGCGGTGGTTAAGGTCGAGCTCATCCCACTCGGATTTCCAGGCGCACACCGTGACCGGGCCATAGACCTCGGTCAGCCCATAAACGTGAGTAATGTGAATGCCCATCTGTTCTATGTCACCGATCACCTTCGCCGGGGGTGCCGCGCCAGCAGTCATTGCCTTTACGGCATGCTCAATCTTCGGCCGCACCCGCTCAGGGACATTCAGCAGGGCATTGAGCACGATGGGGGCGCCACACATGTGGGTGACGCCGTGCTCGCGAATCAGGTGCAGAATTTTCTCCGGGTCCACCCGGCGCAAACACACGTGGGTGCCCGCCATGGCCGTGATCGTCCAGGGAAAGCACCAGCCGTTGCAGTGGAACATCGGCAACGTCCACAGATAGATCGGGTGCTGACCCATGGACCAGATCGCCTGGTTGCCCATGGCATTGAGGAAAGCGCCACGGTGGTGATAGACCACGCCTTTCGGCTTACCGGTAGTGCCAGAGGTATAGTTGAGGGAAATGGCATCCCATTCGTCAGCGGGGGAAACCCAGCTGAAATCCGGATCCCCCTCTGCCAGTAATGCGGTGTAATCGAGTCCGCAGATGGCCTGGCCTTCGCCGTATTCCGGATCGTTCACGTCCACCAGCAGCGGTTTGACGGTGGCAATCTTGAGCGCCTCCCGCACCACTGTGGTGAATTCACGGTCCACCAGCACAACGGCCGCCTCCGCATGGTCTAGCATGTAGGCAAGGGCTTCGGCATCCAGACGAATATTGAGGGTATTGAGCACCGCACCGGTCATGGGAATGGCATAGTGGCACTCAAGCATTTCCGGAATGTTGGGCAGCATTACGGCAACGGTATCGCCCCGGCCAATGCCACGGTTTTGCAGCGCGCTGGCAATCTGCCGGCATCGCTTGAGGGTTTGCGCCCAGGTGCGGCGTATCTCACCGTGGATAACCGCCGTATAGTCGGGGTAGACGCTGGCGGTACGCTCGATAAAGTCCACCGGTGTCATGGGGCTGTGATTGACGACATTGGGCGTCAAGTCGGTATCGTAAATCGATGTCATTGCCATACCTCTGATTGTTTTTATCTCTTAATGCTGCAGATACTGCCATATAAAAACAGACAGTCAACCAAGATATACGGTATTTAGACCATAGTCTTATAGCAGATATACTATATGGAATTTCTTGAAAAAGACGCCTGGCCTTGCTTTTTACTGGCCGCGGACGGGACAGTTACCTGGTCCAACCCCGCGGCACAGGCGCTGCAGCAAAGCCTGGCACAAGCCACCGCGCATGCGCTGTTGCCAGACAACTGGCAACAACTGGCCAGCTCCAGTGATCGCCAGCAACGCAGCATCGATGGCATCGAAAAGCAGGTAGCGGATAAGACCCTGAGCTGGTCGTTCATCCCCGGCGCCTCCTCCGGGTCGGTGCTGGCCCGTGCCCAGGATGTCAGCGAACTGGCGGATCAGCTCAGTGAGGCGCGCCAGGCCAGCCGCCTGTATCGCCTGATTATCGACAACACCACTGACATGATCTCCCGCCATGCCCCCGACGGCCGCTTTATCGATGCCTCCCCCGCCTCCGGTCTGCTGCTGGGGCTATGGCCGGAGGAGCTCAGGAACAGGCATGTGGAGGAGGTGCTGGACTTTACCGACTCCAGCATCAGCCTGGCGGGCCTGCGCCAGAACCTGCTGGAAACCGGTTACTGTACCTTCACTCTGCCCCTTAACCCGGGCCAGACGAACACCCGATGGCTGGAGATTGCCAGCCGCGCCATTCGCGAGATTTACACCGGGGACATCATTGAAGTGGTCAGCGTTGCCCGGGACATTACCGAGCGGGTCATTCGGGAAAGCGAGCACCGCCGCCACCAGGAAGCACTGGCACAACATGCCCGGCTGGCCACCCTGGGGGAGCTGACTTCTGGTATCGCCCATGAGATCAACCAGCCCCTGGCCAGCATCACCAATTACGCCAACGCCTGCCTGCGCTATCTGCCGGACAGCCACGCCCCTGGCCCACAGGCGCGCCTGCAGGAGGGGCTGGAGGCGATTACCAGCCACACCGCCCGGGCGGCAGCGGTCATCCAGCGCCTGCGGGCCTTTCTCAAACGCAACGTGCGCAGCGATGAGCCCTGCGAGCTTGAGCGCATCGTCGGCAATGCCATGGGGCTTTCCCAGTGGCAGGCACAGCAGCATGGGGTGCGGCTGCGCAGTGAACTCTGCGGCCGTAACCAGCAGGTGCGGGGTGATGCAATTCTGCTTGAGCAGGTACTGATCAACCTGATCCGCAATGCCATTGAAGCCAACACCCAGGCCGTCCATGACCCCAGCGAGGTGCTCATACGCACCCGCCTGGAGGCGGATTATGCCTGCATCGAAGTCATTGACCAGGGTGAAGGGGCCGATGAGAGCACCCTCTCACAGATGTTCGACCCCTTCTTCTCGAAGAAAACCGATGGTCTGGGGATTGGCTTATCCATGAGCCGGTCGATCATTGACGGATTTGGCGGTACGCTAGGCGCACATAACCTGACAGGGGGTGGCTTATGCGCCTACTGTCGACTGCCTTTGTTAACAGGCGCTGGTATAAAAGAAGACAACCATGAGCACTGACACGCTGGTTTACATCGTGGACGATGATCAGGGCATCCTTGACTCCACCCGCTTTTTACTGGAGTCCGTAGGCCTGCGCTGTGCCTCGTTTCAGGACGGACAGCTCTTTCTTGAGCAGTTTGAACCTGCCCAGCACGCCTGCCTGATTCTGGATGTGCGCATGCCCGGCCTGGGCGGGCTAAACGTGCAGGAAGAACTGGCTCGGCGGGGCACCCGCCTGCCGATCATTTTCATTTCCGGCCACGCGGATGTGCCAATTGTAGTGCGCGCCTTTAAAGCCGGCGCCTTTGATTTCATTGAGAAGCCGTTTAACGAACAATGGCTGATCGACAGCGTTCAGCAGGCCCTGGCCCCGGCACCTGAGGCTGAGAGCCACACGCCTGTGCCCACCCGAGTGCAACGCAATATCAGCGCCATGACTCCCCGTGAATACGACGTGTTCATCCCCCTGGCCTGTGGTTTCACCAGTCGCGAAATTGCGGAGCAACTTGAGATCGGGATTCGCACCATCGACCTGTATCGCCGGCGGGTATTCAAGCGCCTCGGCGTGGAGCGATCGGCGGATGTTACTGGTATCGCTTTGGCTGCCAGGTTGATTGATCCCTTGCAGATGCGGCCTTAAATGTTTCAGCGCAGTCCCAGAACCGACAAAATCACCATAACGATCACTACAGCCCCTACGATATAAACAATGTTATACATATTATCACCGTCCTTGAAGTAACCTGCTGCAGCAATACCGCCACGCAGGGGCTATCTGTTCAATTGCGCCTCACTCCCTGGGGCGCGTAATGTACATCCGTGTTGGGCCGGTCCTTAGCCCCATTAGATTCCAGAGTAGATGCTCTGTAACATCCTGTATGTCCGCTATCACACATTAGCTAAAACATCTTTATTCCAGAACCGCATACCGATAACGCCGATAGGGTTTTAACCCATGAGGAGTTGACCGATGTGACTCTGGGCTCGCCCCATGCCCGGGGCACAGCACCCCTCAAGCAGTCCCGCTTGCTGGTAGCCTGACAATGGATGCCATGGAAGATCACACTCGAGTTTAAAACGCTGTACCAAACTCTCAAGGTTGTAGGGAAAGTTAGTCAGCTGTTCTGCCATCTAGCGGATAGCCCCTATCCCCAAGTGGAAGTCAGGGCCTTTTTTGGGCGGCAGGGAGTTGATAACAAAAAAAGGAATTATGGGGATAAACTCTTACTTACCTTGCGCCTGACAGCATCCAAAGCAAACCGATGATGACGGTGCAAACAATCAGAAAGACCCGCGACAAGCGGTTCACCTGATAGGTTCCGGCAGGCTCTGCAACCGCCTCTATCGGACTCATATGGCGATCCTGTTCGTATTCCTCGACCAGTGCCCGTGCCTGGTCAAAATCCTCATCTTCGACACGCACATTGCTAAAACCACTGGTGCCGATCTCACCCATGCCCCCCTGGAGGTAATTTCCCTCTACATGGCAGTGGATGCCATGGGACTGAATCAGACCCGCAACGATGTTGGCTTCGATCATATCTTTCCCGCGGTAAACAATCAGCACAGCATGCCCCCAATAAACAATGACCCTATTTTCAGAACCAAAAACCCGACCTCAAAGCCATTACCACTCAAAAGGGCTCACCCCCAGGGAAACCTGATACCCCACTGTGCCAGCACAGACACAACACCAATCCCCACAATTTACTACGGCTTATGCTCACCGGACTGCACCTGGTGAATGTACTTATAGCCATCAATCAGTTGCCATGAATGGTCTTTGCTGAAACTGAAAATCCTATCAGGATGTTGATATAAAAAGATTTAATTAAGATAAAAAGGGTCAGAAACGGGGATCATCCCTCAAAATATTTAACAATTGTTATACAAAAGATTTTTTTTGCACTATAAATAGGGAGCTGGCAACAATTGGTTACATCATTTAACGAAGAAAAACTGTGCGGCAATTCACAAAAGCAGGAAACAGAAAATGAATACCGGCACTGCAGATTATTCAGCGTTCATGGAGTCAAATGATGAGGCAGAGGGAATCCTGCCGCAAGCACTGGACCCTGAAACCCTGACTGCCCGTGCCAGGGCACACCAGTTTCGGACGGGACTTCGGGAAACAGCCACCTCATTTATTGAAGCCAGTCTGCTCATTTTCGCACTTACCTTAACCACACTGGTGGTTTTTGCGGTTCTGATGCTGATTCGTGCGGACCCCCTGCCCACCTACGGTGGGACACTGGTGCTGGGCAACATCGCCCTGATGGGTCTGGGGTTTCTTTTGCTACGGGAGCTTCGCGTTGCCACTAACCCGGGCTTTAATGAGCGGGACCGCTACCACCTGGTCAATGAGCTGGACCTGGAGCTGATGATGCAGACTGCCCGCATCTATCCCCAATGCATGCCCTTTATGCGCAACATTGCCGCCCAGAACCGGTTGCCCACCTACCATGAACGTGAAGCACTGGATGCCTACACCCGCTCCGTGTGTACCCACAGCACACTGCGCAACTGGGTAAAAATGGCGGATGAACTGGAAGATATTGATGCCATTTTACAAGAGCTTGATGAACTCGGCACATTGATAGACGAACCCGTCCCAACCCATCCCATAAAAGAAGCCAAACAACGGGGACGGGTGTTGTTAATGCCCTACCAGGCAAACCAACTTTAAACAGTCACAACCTCGCTGCAATCTTTTATACCACTGTTAACTCACCTCAGGGGGTTTGCCTACCGCGGCAGGCCCTGGCAGGTGGTCTTACCTGTGGGAGCAGCCATGGCCGCGATAAAGTAGCTCCGGTACTGGTGCTATGGCAGGGGTTTCGTTATGGCCTCGAAAGTCATCGCGGCTGTAGCCGCTCCCACAGGTAGGAAAGTGTTGTGCCGTTCGGGGCAGACCGCGTTTCATCAACTTCAATAAAACGTGGCCTGTCCCTATTAAACAGCGTAAAACGTGGTCTGTCCCCGATTCAATGGAGCTCCCCCGCGTGACCTGGTCCGATCTGATAACCCCCTATGACGCCAATGCTGTGGGTGTGCTGGCACTGGTGATCACCATCACCGCCATGGCCCGTTCCAGCGACCGGGGGCTGCTGGCGCTGATTGCCCTGGGGGTGGCGTTTTGGGCGGTGCATTACGGCATGCTGGGTTCCCAGTCCGGGGCCATTGTGCACGGTATTGCTGCAGTGGGGATTTTCTGTGCTCATTTGACGCAAGAGTTTGCCCTGAAAAGCCGGGTTATTCTGGCGACGGTGTTTTCTACGGCGGGTGTCAGCGGCTCATTGTACTTTGGCAGTGCGCTGGCGGATGCCCTGGCGGCCATTGGCTGTGTGTTGCTGAGTTTTTCAGAACACACGCTGAGGGGGCCGGCACGGCGTCAGGGAATGGTGGCGGGTCAGGGCATTTTCTTTGTCTATGCGTTGTTGCTCGGGTCGGTGCCGGGTATGACGGTGACGACGCTGACGGTGGTGGCGGGGGTTGTGGGGCTGCGGCGGATGAGGATTTAAATGGGGACAGACCAGATTTAAATGGGGACAGACCACGTTTTTTGAAGTGCCAAAACGTGGTCTGTCCCCA
>REBR01000181.1 GCA_007692645.1 Halomonadaceae bacterium
CTCTCCCCGCTGACCCCTGCAAGGGCGAACTCACTGTCGTGAAGCGCGATCTCCACCTGCAACAGGGCTTCAGGCAGGGTGCGGTTATTTTCCGGAGTGACCCGGACGGTAAACTGGGTTCTGGCCAGTACCGATTCCGAGAAATAGGTGGTGAACTCAATGCCCTGAGCATCGAGCATATTGCTGATTGCCTCTTCCATATCCTGGCGCAGCTCGGTGCAATACAGCTCCCGGGGCACGAACACCAGGCAGGTGACAAACTCCCCGTATACATCTTCCCGCATAAACAGCCGGATGTGGCGGCGCTCCTGAATGTAGAGTATGGCGGTTGCCACCTTCAGCAGCTCCTCGCTCTCCATCTGAAACAACTGATCCCGGGGGTAAACCGTCAGGATCTGGTCCAGCTCTTTACCGGCATAATCGTCCCGGGGAAATCCGGAACGCTCCAGCACCCGGTTCACCTTGGCCCGTAACAGGGGAATTTCATCCGGGCGTTCGTTGTAGACCCTGGCGGTATACAAACCGAGGAAACGCCGCTCACCCACCACCTGGCCTTTGTCATTGAACTTCTTGATGGCAATGTAGTCCGGGTAAGCCGGACGGTGGACCCGGGAGCGCTGGGCGGATTTGGCAAAAATAAACAGGTCGTCGTTGCGGGTCATGGCTTCACGGGTCTGCACCGGCAGCTGATTCAGCCGCACCGGATGCTGGCGCTCATTATGCAGCCGCAGTATCCCCAGCTCAGAACCTGTGACCTGGCGCACTTCAATATCGCTTTTACGGCGTACAAAGTCGTGCTCGTCATAGCCCAGAAAGGTGAAATGGTCCGAAGTCAGCCACTGGATAAAAGCCCGGGCCTCTTCCATATCACTCTGTTGCAACTTGCCCGGGGCGGTCTGCAGCTCTTCCAGAATAGCCAGAGCCCGCTCCCGCATCACCGGGAAATCCGCAACTGCCGTGCGTACCTCGTGTAACACCTGTTCCAGATCCCCCCGCAGCGCAGCCAGGGCTGTCGCCTCGCTGTGGCGATCCACCTCCAGCACCATCAGCGCCTCCTCCGCCGGGTCCCGTGGTGTTTGGGTGGCTACCTCCAGGGCGACGATGCCCTGCTGCCGCTGCGGCCGGAACACGGTGTAGTATATGCTGTGAATATTCAGCTCTCGCTGGTTAATGGCCATGCGCAGAGAGTCAATCAGGAAGGGGATATTGCGGTGCAGTACAAATAACAGAGTATGACTGGACTGCCAGCCGTCTTCTTCCAGATCCGGATTAAAGACCTTCACCAGGGCCTGTTCACCGGGATCAGACTGAACAAAATGCCAGGCCGAAAGCACGGTGCCGTAAACGTCCGTGAAGCGACGCTGCAGCAGTTCATCAAAGGGCAAATGTTGCAGAAAATGGCTGGCAAATTCTGCTACCAGAACCGCCTCTTCAGGGCCAAGCCGGTCATGAAAGGTCTGGGTCAGCTTCTGCAGAAATTGGGTTTTATTGGTTACCGTCAGCGCGTTCATGATTGCCATCCTGTAATGTCGCCAAAAGGACGGAAAAGGCCGCTTGTTTTCCGCCTCGGTTCCATGATCCACTTTTCCCCGGCGTTTAAACGTCGTTTACCTGACCCCAGAACACTGAATTACAGGCGTTACCGCCACGGGCGGTCAGGGGCTGGCAGCAATGGCAGCCTCGCCAGTGAAGAAACCGGCATCACTGAGATCAGCATAGTTCATTAAGGGGGTTATGCCGGGTCAGGGAATTCCACTATGCCAAACCCGGTAACCCAGGCCTGCCCTTGGGTGCGATAACAATACAAATGAGGGATCTGCCAATGACACCCGCAGAAGGATTTCAGGCACTGCGTCAGCAGTTGGGGGAGCGGATTCTCGGTCAAAAGACCCTGGTTGACCGCCTGTTGATTGCTCTGCTGGCTGACGGTCACCTGTTAGTTGAAGGGGCCCCGGGGCTGGCAAAAACCCAATCCATACGCACTTTGTCACAGCATCTGGAAGCGGACTTTCACCGGGTACAGTTCACTCCGGATCTGTTACCGGCGGATATCACCGGTAGTGACATTTACCGGCCGGAAACCGGTCAGTTTACTTTCCAGCAGGGGCCCCTGTTCCATAACCTGATTCTGGCGGATGAAATCAACCGGGCCCCCGCTAAGGTGCAGTCTGCTCTGCTGGAAGCCATGGCGGAACGTCAGGTTACCGTAGGCCAGACCACCTACCCCCTGGACTCCCTGTTCCTGGTGATGGCCACCCAGAACCCCATTGAGCAGGAAGGCACTTACCCCTTGCCTGAGGCCCAACTGGACCGCTTTCTGATGCACGTGAGCATCGGCTATCCGGACCCCCACTATGAACGGCAGATACTGCAACTGGCCCGGCAGGAACAGCGGGGTGACACGCCACCCCCGGCACTGATGCTGTCCCGGGAATTGCTGTTCAGCGCCCGCCAGGCCGCAGCCGCCATTTATATGGCGGAAGCCGTGGAGGATTATTTACTGGCCCTGATTCACGCCAGCCGCGGGCAAGGCCCCTATGGCGAAGCCGTTCGCCCCTATATCAGCTTCGGCGCCAGTCCCCGGGGCAGCATCGCTATGGACCGTTGCTCACGGGCCCTGGCCTGGCTCGAAGGCAGGGACTTTGTTACCCCTGAAGACATCCGCAAGGTGGCCGGGGATGTGCTGCGCCACCGGATACTGCTGACCTTTGAGGCGGAAGCAGAAGGCATCAGCAGTGATCAACTGATCGAAAAACTGCTTACAACGGTGCCTGTCAGCCTATGAGCGCAGCCCCCCCGAAACCGGCGGCAACTGCCAGCCCGACCCGTGTTGATCTGGTCCAGCTCTGCCAGCTGCAGGCCCAGGCCAGACGACTGCAACTGCCTGGTCACCGGAGCCGGGCGCGCAGTGTTCGGGGCCAGCACCGGCAGCGACGGCCAGGCCCCGGCATGGAATTCAATGAAGTGCGGGCCTATCAGCCAGGGGATGATATACGGCATATTGACTGGCGGGTTACCGCACGTCGCCAGGAACCCCATACCAAACTGTTTCACCAGGAACTGGAACAACCGGTGCTGCTGCTGTGTGACCTGAACTCAAGCCTGTATTTTGCCAGCCGGGGTTGTTACAAATCCGTGATTGCCGCCAGGGCCACAGCGATACTGGCCTGGCTTGGGCTGTTTGGGGATAACCGTGTCGGCGGCCTGGTGCTTTCCGCCAATGGCATTCAACATCAGCGCCCCGCCCGTCGGCGCAGTGCGGTGTTACGGCTGCTGCAGCAGCTGGTGGTGCAGCATGACGCACTGACACAACAACCACTGACCCAGGACAGCCAGCTGGACCAGGGACTGCTGGAAATGCGTGCACTGGCCCGCAGCGGCAGCCGTATTGTGGTAATCAGCGACTTTTACCATGCCGGGGAGGCAACCGGAAGCGCCTTGCGAGCCCTGTCCCGGCACCATCAGGTGACAACCCTGCGGGTGCAGGACCCCCTGGAGCAGACACTGCCGCCCCCGGGGCGCTACCCCCTGGCCGGACCACAGGGTAATTTCTGGCTGGACAGCCGCCGCCAGGCGAAAGCCCTGGAGGCCCGCTACCAGCAACGGGAACAGCAGTTGCAACAATGCCTCGCAGGGGCCGGGGTCACCACGGGCATCCTCAGTACCAATGGGGATCTGGTCAGTGAACTGATGGCGGTTTTACGCTGATGGATAACCTCACTCCCCTGCAAAAGACCCTCAATGAGCTGCATGACGTGATACCACCTGGGCCATTCAGCCTGTGGCCTCCGGCCCCGGGCTGGTGGCTGTTGGCGGGCCTGGTGTTACTGGTGCTGGCATTACTGATATGGCGGCTCTGGCGTTATCTGGCCCCCCTGCAACGCCGTCGGCGGCTGCTGGCGAAACTGCCGCCCCTGCACCATGATGGGCAGGACTACCAGCGCCTCAGCCGCTGGCTCAAGCAGGTAGCCAGACACTGCTACCCTGAGGAAAACAGCGGCCCCCTGAGCGGTGACGAGTGGCTTGATTTTCTCTATCACAAGGCCTCGGATCTGGGTCGCGAACCCCTGCAGAAATTACTCCACAGCGCACTGACACCTACACCACAGCTCTCACCAGAGCAGGCCCGCCAGCTGGCGGCGGACTGGCTAAGGAGGCAGCCATGCTGACCCTGGCAGCCCCCTGGTGGCTCCTGCTTGCTCCCCTGCCCCTGCTACTGCAGTACCGCCGGCGGGTGCCTGCAAGTGGGCTGAACGCCGCACCGCGCCTGCCCCTCGCCCTGTGGACCCACTCCCTGGCCAGCACACCCGGCTGGTTTGCACCCCGGCGCTGGCTGATTCAGCTGCTGCTGGTGCTGGCCTGGCTATTGTTGTTGGCGGCCCTGGCCAGACCCCACCTGGTGGATAACCGGGTCAGCCTGCCCCACACCGGCCGGGACCTGATGCTGGTGGTGGACCTGTCCCCGAGCATGGAAGAGCGGGACATGCTGATCGCCATCCGGGCCCTCAGCCGCCTGGAAGCATTAAAACGCCTGGGGTCGGAATTCATTACCCAACGTGCCGGTGACCGGCTGGGGCTGGTGGTCTTCAGTACCACGGCGCACCTGTATGCTCCCCTGACCTATGACCACCGCACGGTGCGGGACTTCCTCCAGGACAGTTTTGTGGGCATGGCCGGTGGTGCTACCGCCATTGGCGATGCGGTGGGCCTGGCGGTAAAAAACCTGCAACAGGAAGGCCAGGGTGAGCCGGTGATCATTCTGCTCACAGACGGTGAGAACAATGCTGGGCGCATCAGCCCGACTATGGCCACTGAGCTGGCCGTGGCTGCAGGTATTCGGGTACATACCGTGGGCATTGGCAACCCGGATGCGGTGGATAATTTCAGTGGCTTCCGCAGCCTGCGCGGTCGTGCTGCCGGGGTAGATGAGGAACTGCTGCAGGCGATGGCAGAACAAACCGGCGGCCGGTTTTTTATGGCCCACACCATGCCAGGCCTGGAAATGATCTATCAGCAACTGGATGCCCTGGAGCCGGTGGCCGGCACCGAGGAGCGTTATCAGTTACGCCGGGATCTGTATTACTGGCCGTTATCCCTGGCTCTATTGGCCCTGCTTCTGACGTGGTTACTGGCCGGCCCGTTGCCCTCCCTGCCCTGGCGCAACCGGGGCATCACCAGGGGAGACCCCCATGACTGAGTGGCTGGCAGACTTTCAGTTTCTCCGCCCCCTGTGGCTACTGCTGTTGCCGTTGCTGGCACTCTGCCTGTGGTGGTGGCAGCGACGCCGGCAACTGAGTGTCAGTGGCGACTGGCAACGGCTGATTCCGCTGCAGCTACTGGCCCCGTTGTTACCTGAAGGCACCATTGACAGCCACCGTGGCACCCGGCTGTGGCTTCCAGGCATACTCCTGCTGCTGAGTGCAGTGGCACTGGCGGGCCCCTCCTGGCGCGCCGTACCGGAACCGGCCCAGCAGCCGGCTGATGCGCTGGTGGTGGTGCTGGATGTGTCCCTGTCCATGCTGGCCCAGGACCTGACCCCGGACCGGCTGACCCAGGCCAAGCGCAGTCTGCGGGATGTGCTGGCACTGCGGGAGGGGGCCGACACAGCGCTGATTGCCTATGCCGGGGACGCCCACGTGGTAGCTCCACTGACCCGGGATCGCAGAACCATTGAAGCACTGCTGCCTGCCCTGGACCCCTACATGATGCCCAGTTACGGCGGTCGCGCTGACCGGGCCGTTGCCCGGGCCATTGCCCTGCTGGAGCACAGCGGGCCGGGTAGACGACAGATTCTGCTGATTACTGACGGGGTACGGGAGCCCTGGCGGGAAGGTATTCATGAGGCCCTGAGTGGTCACCCCATCTCCCTGCAGATCCTGGCAGTAGGAACCGATTACGGCGCCCCTGTGCCCCTGGAAGACCGTGGGCTTATCAGAGAAGAGGATGGTCGGCCGGTGATCGTCACCACAGAACTGGCTCCGCTGCAGGCTCTGGCAAGGGCTCATGGTGGCCGGGCAGTGCGCCTGAACAACATCACCGAGGACCTGAAACAGCTGTCCCTGGCCCCGGATGGCTCAGGTTTAAGGACCAGTGAAGAACGCAGCTGGCAGCGGGAAGATGGCGGCTATTGGTTGCTATGGCTGATCGTACCTCTGGCGCTATGGGGTTGGCGACGGTGCCACCCGGCCCTATCAGGTTACTCAAGTGTCATTTTACCGCTGGCCATGGCTGCTATTCTGACAGGCAACAGTACTCCAGCATTAGCTCATGGGGGCAGCCTGTGGCAGACCCCGGATCAACAGGCTAAAGCCCTGCTGCCTGAAGCACCGGAAAAGGCCGCGCTTCGCTTCCGGGATCGGCAGTGGCAGGCACTGAGCCATTACCGTGCGGGTAACTACGCTGCTGCTGCGGCCCTTTGGGCTGAGGATGACAGCCCAGAGGGGCATTACAATAGGGGCAATGCCCTGGCCTTTAAAGGTCAACTGGAAAATGCGATAGCAGCCTATAACATAGCCCTGGCCAGCCGGGAAAATTTCTTTGAGGCTGAAGAAAACCGGGACCGGATTCAGGCTCTGCTGGAGCAGCAGGAGCAGGAGCAAGAGCAGGAGAAAGAACAGCAGCAACAACAGCAACAAGAACAACAGGACCAAGCCCAGAACCAGGCCCCACAACAGCAGGGCCAGGGACAACCTGAGCAAGAGAGCGGTTCCACTGTTCCAGAGGGTTCTCAGGACCCCCAAGGCACCGCCTCCGCCCCGGTTGAGGCCATGTCGGAGAGCACCACAAGCCCACAGCAGCCCCTGGGGGGGTTAACCCCGGAACAGGAGGCTCAGACCATGGAGCAGTGGCTGCGACGCATACCGGACGACCCGGCCAGCTTGCTGCGACGAAAATTCGAGCGGGATTTTCAGCAACGGGAGCAGCAACGCCAGCGTCAACGGCGATTTCAGGAACGCGAGTCACAAGAGATCCAGGAATTATGGTAAGACGACTGAACCCCCTGATCATGCTGTCACTGCTGTGTGCCAGCGTATTAGCACCCCAGGCCAGTGGCGTGGAGTCCCTACAGGCCACGGTGGACCGTAACACCCTATACAGCAATGAAAGCCTGCAGCTGGAAATCAAGGGACACAGTGATCTGGGCTTTAGCCTTGGCTCCCTGTTCCGTTTCAGCGGCCCGGACATTCCCATGCCGGACCTTGGAGAACTGGAAGAATCCTTCCACATTCTCAACCGTAATCAACACATGTCCGTGCGCTCCGTGAATGATGAACACACAGCGCAAATCACCTGGACTTACATGCTGGCGCCACGCAGCAGCGGCGAACTGACCATTCCGGCCATTGCCTTCAAGGACCAGCGTAGCGAGCCGATACCGGTGAATGTCTACCCCGGCGTGGCCCCGAACAGTGACACCAGCACCGCCTCCCGCATGGAAGTGTCCCTGAGCAGTAACGACGTTTATGTGCAGCAGCAGTTAACCCTGACCCAGCGGCTTTACTACCAGCCACCGTTGATTCGGGGCCAGCTGGAGGCCCCGGAAATCACCGATGCCATTGTCGAGCCCCTTGGAGAGCAACACGAATACCTTGAAAATGACGCTGGCATTGAATGGCAGGTGGTTGAGCGACATTATGCGGTGGTGCCACAACGGGCAGGCCTGCTGAACATTCCCGTTCTGGAATTCCAGGGGCGCAAACGGGACAGCCAGGGGGCGGTGGCGTTTATGCGGGCCCGTTCCCAGGCCCAACAGGTGCAGGTCAGGCCGCCGCCAGAGTCATTCAGCGGCAGTGTCTGGCTGCCTGCTGCCAGCCTGGATATCAGTGAAGACTGGTCTGGGGATCCTGACCAGCTTGAGGCCGGAGAAAGCATTACCCGCCAGCTTCAGGTGCGGGCCCTTGGGGTATTACCGGAGGCACTGCCTACTCTGGAAATGCACTACCCGGACAGCCTGCGGGAATACCCGGACCCGGTACTCACCGACTCCCGTTTTACCGAAGACAAACTGGAATCTACCCTGCAACGCTCTGCCGCCCTGGTTCCCCTTGAGGCGGGCACAGCCCGGTTACCGGAAGTGCGTATTCCCTGGTGGGATGTGATCAATGACCAGGAACGGGTGGCGGTGGTGCCGGCCAGGGACATCAGTATCCGCTCTGCCCCGGGCATGAACGGAGATGATGATGACAACGAACAGGCGGCCATGCCGTTACCGGGAAGCCGTTCTCCCGGTGCACAGTTGCCGGCATTCTGGGTCTGGCTGGCCCTGATTCTGGCCAGCGGCTGGCTATTAACGGGCATTGCCTGGTGGTGCAACCGCCGCCGTAATGGCCCGGTTGGCCTGCGACTGACCGCCAGACAACGGGAACAGCGGGAGCGTTTTCAGGCCCTGTGCCAGGCTGCCCAGCAAGGCAAGGCAGAGGCACTGAGTCTGTTACCCCAGTGGGCGAGTAATCAGTTTGACGATAAGACCCTGAAGACGGTGGCAGACGTGACCCGCTTTGCCAATGACCCAGCCCTGACCCGGGAGATAGACGCCTTACAGCGGTATCTGTTTGCACCTTCCGCCGAACGTCTGGAGTGGGATGGCCGGGAGCTGAATGCGTCACTGCGGCGCCTGGCTGGGCAACCACGGAGCAACCGCCGAAAAAAAGAACCGGCGTTCCCCAGCGGCTCCCTTAGCGCACGCTTTGATCAATCCTGAGCAGAGTGGGCTGGCTGATTTCCCCAGCCCGCAATGGACCTGCCTCACCCTGCCAGTCACCGGTTTGAGGCGAGGCATCGCCACTCAGTGACACACGGGCAATTACCATGACTTCCTGACCGGGACTCAGGGCATCCTCCGGGCTCATGGCCATGGTGTCATCCAGCTGCAATTCCAGTGGTAGATCTTCCACTGTAAGGCGGCTAATGGCCAGCGGACGAGGGGGGCCCTCCATAGCCCTGGCATAAACAAATACCACAGCATCATCTGGCACTTCCTGCTGAGCCTGTTCAGATAATTGCACAGACACCCTCACCGACGCATCACCACTGCCTTCAGTCGCTACCGGCGACGGCTCTGAGGCAGCCGCGCCCACCAGGTAGGATTGCGGTACTGGCTCCCCAAGACGGGTGTAGGCGGCAGCCACCCCGTTACGGATACTGTCCCCCTGAAGGTGATCCGGTGCCACTGCCAGTACCGACTCCCAGTAATCGATTGCCTGGCGATACTCCTCACGCTGGAACGCATCAATTCCCAGCAGGCCGGTGGCATTGACCTCTTCAGGGTTCAAGGTACGGGCCCGGTTAATCGCCTCCCGGGTACGGCTATTGATCTGGCCGTCGGCGGCCAGAAAATACCCCTGGGCTGCCAGCCCCCAGGCCACGGCCGCATCCTTGCGATTCTCTTCACCTGCCAGAGATGCCAGGCGCTCATAGGCGGTGCCTGCTTCCAGAAACTGCTCCATTTGCATTCTGCTGCGGGCCAGCATCAGCCAGCCATCAGCGTTGTCCGGACTGCGGGCCAGGCGGGCTTCCAGCTCATCCATCACCTGGTACATCTGTGATGGGGAACTGATCTCTCCGGACTGCATCTGGTGCATCAACCGGGTTTGGGCCACCCGCTCCTCGGCCCCCCATTCCCCGTACAGATAAAACGCCAGCACCGGAACCAGTACTGAGGCGGCGAAACTGACAGACAATAGCAATTTGCGCGATCCCTGGGGTGGCGCTACCTCCTGATCATCCACATCGTCCAGCAGGTTGGCTTCCATTTCCTGCTTGAGGCGATTAAACAGCTTTTCGTCCACCACCCCGGCTGTACGCTCCTGCTCCAGTTCTTCCAGCCGTTGCCGGTATGCGTCCAGGTTCTGTTGCTGGCGGGTAAGGCCACTACCCTGCCCACGGCGAAAAAACAGCGGGTAAACCACAAACAGCAGCGCCAGTGCCACCAGCAGAACCAGGGCCAGCCAGAAGGTCAGTGTCATAAAAAAAATCTCATCATTGATTGTGTTCGTTGTCATGCAGCAAACGCCGGAGCCGAGCCTGCTCAGACGGGTTCAGCACAGCACTGTCCTGCACCGGTTCTGCACCATCACCAAGAGCCTTGTCTGCCGCCTGCTGACGCCGACGGGCACCAAGACCCAGTATCAGCACCACCAGCAAACCAATGGCAATGGCGATAAAGGGACCGTACCAGAGCAGAACGGTGCTGCTACTCATCACCGGGCGATAACGCACAAATTCACCGAAACGCTCAACCAGGGCTTCGACGATTTCTTCATCGCTCTGCCCCGCCTCCAGACGACGGTGCACATCACGGCGCATGTCATTGGCGATGGGTGCCGCGGACTCGGCGATGTTCTCGTTCTGGCACAGGGGGCAACGCAGCTCCCGGGTCAGGTCCTGGTAGCGGCGCTGTTTTTCCGGATCGGACAGCTCATTGGTCTGGATACTGGCCTGTACTGGCAGCGCCAGCAGCAGGCACAGGGTCAGCAATAACAGTCGCCACATGTCAGGACCCCTTCTGATCAAGGTAATGCAGATAAACCGGCTTGATATGGTTCTCCCAGACCCGGTCGTTCACTACACCCACATAGCGGTAACGGACGATACCCTCAGCATCGATCACGTAGGTTTCCGGCGCCCCATAGACCCCCAGGTCATAACCCAGGGTCCCCTCCGGGTCATAGATATTGAACTGGTACGGGTCCCCAAGATCCTGCAACCAGCGCAGTGCCGGAGCCCGCCGGTCTTTATAATTAAGGCCGATAATGGGAATCTCATGGGTTTCTGCCAGCTCCACCAGATAGGGATGCTCCACCCGGCAGGACGGACACCAGGTGCCCCAGACATTCAGCAGCACCACCTGGCCCTTGAGTACCTCCGGGTCCAGCAAACGGTCCTCATCTTCCAGCATGGGCAGTTGAAACGCCGGCACCGATTGATCAAGGCGCGCACTTTCCAGCTTGG